>NZ_QGTV01000002.1:0-396927 GCF_003182335.1 Chryseobacterium sp. AG844
GTTCTCAACCAATTTATGCTTATTTTTGAAAAAAGGCTCAGATTATAAAATCCAAGCCTTGACTTTTTAACTTACACACTTTGTGGGAGAGTGTCAATTGAAAGCCAGAGAATTGCAATATCCTCTGGCTTTTATTTTAAATTATCTTTTGCTTTTAAAAAATTCTTTAACAATAGAAGAGCATTCTACCTCCATGATTCCCGTAATAACTTCAGTTTTCGGATGGAGGGAAAGATGTTTATTGATAAAACCTCTTTGCTCATCCCGCGCCCCAATCACTACTTTCGAGATCTGAGACCAGGAAAGGGCACCTGAGCACATAACACAAGGTTCCATCGTTACGTAAAGCGTACAGTCTTTCAGGTATTTTCCTCCCAGGAAGTTGGCAGCAGAGGTGATGGCCTGCATCTCGGCATGGGCGGTCACATCATTTAATGTTTCCGTGAGATTGTGGGCTCTTGCAATGATTCTGTTGTTGGAAACTACTACACATCCGATAGGAACCTCATCTTTTTCTAAAGCGGCTTCTGCTTCCTGCAGTGCCATTTTCATGTAATATTCGTCGGTAAACATTTAATCCGTTATCGTTAAGGTTAAAGGAAGTTTAAAGCGGTAAATCGTAGGATCACCTTTTATCATTGCAGGGGAAAATTTTTCCGTCAGCGAATATAAAGCAATTTCTGCCTGTCTGTTAAAGGTGAAATTGTCTCCCTGTGCACGGACATTACTGACTGTTCCATCTTTCTCAACAATAAAGTCAACATCCGTTTTTATCATCTTCTCTTTAGAATATACTCCATCCACATACAGCAGGTTGGCTACTTCCTGCCTCAAAGAATTGATGCCTCCGGGATAATCCGCAATTTTTTCAGCATCTGAAAACTTTTCAGATGAGTTGAATGCCTGATTTTTGATGGTTTGAAGGTCCTCCAGATTTCTGACTTTTAATAAAGCTCCGATCAGGGCATTGTTTTCAATACTATCCATTTTTTTCATGAAAAAAAGGAAATCTCCCTTTATCGCAGCCTTTTTTGAAGTATCGGATTCTGCATCAAATTTCTTTTTGAACTCTTTATTCAGCATATTTCTGTGCTGATTATAATAACTCTTTACAAGTCTGAACTCTTCTTTCTGCTGTGCGAGAAAAAAGGAAGAGATAAAGCAGCTGATGCCAATGAATAAAGTTTTCAATAAGGGTATATTTATGTAAATATAACAAAAAATATGAAATATATTCCTGATGATCAGCTTTCAAGATAACGGTTCAAAGATTCCTGCAAATGATTGCGGATGTCATCAACTAAACCTTTCGGTTCCAGAACGGTTACTTCTTTTCCGTAAGAAAGAATCTCCTGCATGAAATCATAAGTAGGGTGGAGGAAGAATTCAAAATAGATCTCTTCCGGAGTTTCTTTGGTTTCTTTCTGTGACTGATGAAGAGGGAAACTTCTGATGTACTCTCCCTGGTGGCGGCTGCATTTCAGAACAATATTCTGTGGATTCTGTTCTGTCAGGTTCATCACTCCGAATGCATTTTTGAAATGCTCCCTGAAGTTGTATTTATACTTTTCCCTGAACTGATTTTTGGATACGTCCAGATAATTAATTCTGTCCAGCCCGAATGATTTTAAAACTTTATCTTTTGTATCAATGGCAATAAGATACCATCGGTCTTTAGATTCTTTTAAAGCCAAAGGGTGTACTTTTCTGGAGGTCATAAGTTTGTTCTTGTAATTGTAGTGTTCAAAACTTACAACTCTTTTATTTCTGATCGCAAAGAACAAGTCATAAAAATGTTCTACGCCGGTGGGTTTTCGGCTTTCAAAAAAGATGAAATCTGAAAAGTCCGGATGAAGATTCAGGGCATTGCTTACCTGAAAAGATTCGAGTAGTTTTTGATTGTACTCATCCACTTCCATAATCGGGCGGCTTTCGATATAATATCGGTTGTCACCCTTTTTTTTGTTGTGAATAGAAAGGTTAAAAAGATCGGAAATCTCCCGGATATCCCTCTGCAGGGTACGGATAGAGTAGCTCTTGATTCCCGCATCCTGGAATTCAAAAGAGTTTAAAAGATAGTCCTCCAGCTGTGAATAGGTAGCCGGAGAACTTTCTAATCTTTTAATTATTAAGGCATATCTTGTCAGATAAAAATCTTTCTTCATTTCTCTATTTTTAGGGTGCAGCGGAGCTGCGTTCATGGTAAAGTTTTATAGGACAAATATATGCGGTTCATGCGACAAAACGTGTCGTGTTTTATTTTTGTTTTAAATAGACATTTATTTTTGGTCTTCAATAGTGGCTGCCGTAATATACAAAGGGAAACCTTCTTTGAAACTACTTTTTAGATGATTGTAAAAAAGTTGAAAATAATATAAGTTTTTATCTCTGACATTTTCCCGAATATTATAATGATATAATTCACCAAGAAATTCTTTAACATCTTCATAAAAAATAGAACGATTTGTAATAGGATCAAAATGTTCATTTTTGTAAGTTTTCAAATATTCCATAGGATTTTTGGTATGCTCTTCCGGTACTTTTTTCATTGTTTTCAGTACATCTCTAATTTTATTTTCCAGTGCATCAACAACAAACTCCCATGTGTTGGGTTCATAGTAAAAGTCTTTCTTCCCAAAGTCATCTCCTAAAAGATCTTCAAAAACTTCTTTTTTGAAATCAAATTCATTCCATTCAGGACTTTCTTTATAGTCCTCTGTGCGTACATCAAAGCCTACATAGGTACCATCTGGATTATATAATCCATTTTTTTTTACATCTTTCAAAGAAATTATGATTTTATCTATTTTTTCTTCTTTCATAATAAAGTGATTTTTATAAGTCCCGTTGTATTCTACGTTGTTATGGGCTTTGTATTCTGTGTATTTTTTACCGTTTTTATGATAAGATCTGAACCATCCTTCCTGATATCCGTCTTTATATTCCTCTTCGCAAAAGCTCGCCAGTGTCATAGTATCGTAAAACAATACCTGTAAAAGGGCTGCCATTGTGATAATATATAGGAACTCCTCCGCCATCTAAACGGTTACATGTTAAATCTTTTTCTTTAACTCTCAATACTGCTATATTCTTTAATTACTTCAATATTTTACATGTGATGAATATAGTAAGAATGTGACAGTTTAAAAAATATAAAACCACAGCATTGCTGTGGCTTATATATTATTGATCAAAATATTCTTTTCCTTTTCTGTCTACCCAGCCTATTTTACCGTCTGGAGTTTCAAACCTGGCGAAGGCTCCAAGATAAGGTCCAAGTTTTTTATATCTTGGATCGGTACCTATATTAGGATAGAAGGTAGACAATCCGTCTTTTTCCAGATACAAATAATTTTGATAAGGAATAATTTTTTTATAATGAAATGGAATAATTTCTTTTTGTTCTTTGAAATCCCAAACACCATACTTTCCATTTAATTTAAGTATAATGTATGTATGTTTTAGAGGTTTGTAAAGAGTTTCTTCAGTATAATCGGGTGATGATGTTTTTTCGAAGTAATCTGAAATATGAGAATTATAAAATGATAAAATCATTAAGTTTTTTTCATTGTTTACAAACCTGGCATCTTTCCCATCTTTAATTATTTTATAATTGAATTCTCTCGGATAATTTTCCTTTCCAAAATATTCTTTACGTGTATATGTTACACCATTATTTGTTATCGTATAGTTTTCCAGAGCTCTGTCACTTTTAACAAATAGATCTTTTTGTGATCCAATCTTCAGTTTAGAAACATCAATTTGTTGTCCTTTGTTATTAAATGTTTTTATTTTATTGTTTTTGGTAATTATTTGAAATATGTCCATTGGAATAAAATATTCATATGCTTTAATATTCTGATCTAAGAGCGTTAAATCATTATTATACAAATCAAATTTATTACCCTTTTTAGCTATTACTAAAAAATCTGTGGAGACATCATCATAAATAGCAGGGACTACATTTTTACCATCTATCCGAACACCATATTTACTATTTTCTTCAAATTTTTCTGGAAGATTTTGAGCTTTAAAGCATATAATAGTCGATATAGTAGCAAATAGTGTGATTATTAATTTATTTTTCATAATTATTATTCTATCAAACGAAGATAATTATTTTTAACTCCAGTATCAATCATTTTTTTCCATTGCCATTGATAAAAAGATTTATACTCAAACTTACTGTTTCTTGGTGCTGCTTCATTTCCATCTGCATCTCCATATTGAGAATAGTCTAGGAAGTTTTCTAAAGTTTCAGTTTGGGGAAGAACAATTCCTATTTGTTTTTCTTGGCGGGATTTGTTTGCTTGTAAGGCTATAATCTCGTTTCTACGCGTTTGAATAATTGAATTAAATGTAAGAGGAGTTTCTCTTTCTACTCTTTCTTGTTTTTCTTGCTCAGTTTCAGTTTGATCATGTAATACAACAACTTTAGCATCAATATTTTCTTCCATGTGCAAAATAACACTATTAAAAATATTTTTAACTTTCATGTGCTCGTAATACCAGCATTTATCTTCTATATCTTTAATAAAATACACTAAAAAGCTGCTTTCAAAGCTTTCAACTGAAAGTTCTTCCTTCTTTTGTGAAAGGATATCGTATAAACCACTATATATCCAGTCTAGACGAATATATTTTTCATATTCAGAGCTTTTTTGCTTTAATGTTAAGAAGTTTTGTATTTCTTTTTCTTTAGCATCAATTTCTCCCTGTATTCTTTCTACACTACGCTTAGCAACATCTTCCATAGTATGGTTCAGTCCAAAAGCATGTCCTAATTCATGAATAATTAAAGCTTCTGTTTTATCGTCTTGTTTTCTTTCTTTCTCCGCTCTTTTATTGGCTTCTAAGGCGTGGTTGAAAATATGAACGGTACCAAAGCCAGTTGCAGAGAATGCCCGGACATTATCTTTTTCTCCTTTGGTTCTTGCTGATTCGAGATCATTACTATAAAACAAGTAAGTAATATTGTTCTTATTTATAGTGTTGTCTCCTTTGTATTTTTTTTTCAGTTCTTTATATTTTTGATAAGCTTTGTTCACCCTATCACTTTTCCATGCATTTGTTGCTCTTTTTTCTTCGTAAAACTTAGCTGCTTTTTTTAAATCCGAAGTTTTTCCAAAATTAAATTTATCCTTAAATCCTTGAATCATTTCATAAGCAAGAGTCATTAGCTCTTCATTAATGGTTTGTTTTTCTTGTGCGTCAGAATTATAGGCTGCAAATCTTGATTCTATTAAATTATTATAGGCAAGTTTTTGACTCCTATCAAGTCTTAGTTTACCTTCATCTGTAAAAAAAAGCTTTTTGTTCATAAATTCATCTAAAGAAAAGGTAACCGTTTTCGTTGTAGGAGCTAATGTAGCCTGAATGTATGCCTGGTTAAAAGATTTATTATTAAAATATGGTAAAAGTTTGTTCTCAATAAAATCATCATGTTTGGGCAGAGATGCTAACTCTGTACTTGCTTTTTTACCGAAATTGATTAATACTGGCTGAATAGTCGTTCGATAAAGTTTGGAGTTTGCTTTTACGATTAACCTTCCAACAATTTGGTTGTTGTATTTAGCAACAATACTTATGTCATTTTCAAAACTTTCTTTACATTCAATATTGATTTTGAAATACTTTATATTATTTAGTATTTCGGGATCTTTTTTTGTTATATTCAGTTTGGACGTGGTTTTTGAAAATGTTTGAGCATTTTTGTCCCATTCTTTACATTCATATTCTAGTATTTCTTCGCCTCCGGAAGTACCTTTTGCTTTTACATATAAAGAGACCTCGGTCTTAGGCCAAATACTTAAATATGGGCAAACATAGTCGTTTATAGAAATTGCTTTTGCATCTTTTAGTGATTTACCGTTTTTATCAAAATAGTAAATAAAGCTTTTTTGTGGTGAAGTAACTAAACTATATCTGTCATAACCAAATTTTCCGAAATATTGTGAATCCTCATTACCTAATTTATCCTCAATACTTGTTTTTGAACGATAAAAAGTAACATCACCTTCAAGCTTATATTTTGAGTATTTCCTTCTGTCTGTTTTATAAACATCCACATCTGCCACACCAATCTTTGCTAGGTTTCTAATATCTATATTTTTCATTTTTTAAGATTTTTGAAATTAAAAATTGTAAAAAAATAGCGGTGATATTTCACACCGCCATTAAGGTAAATTCTATCCGACAATTGTGGTAGGCAATGTTGTAGCTCCGTCACTATGTGACAATTGTGCATCTTCATCCAATCTGAAGCTTGTTTCAAACTCCAATTCTGATGGGTTTTCACAATTCTCAGGGGCATTTTCCGGGAAAATTGGTAATGGCTGATTTACCGGAAGTCCTGTGGATTTGTCCTGAAGGATCGTTAAGGTAGTAGGGATTCTGGTAATCCAGTATTTACCCTGAGGTTCTCCGGTAGGCTGTCTCATTTCGTCTACGATACTCATGTACATTGGGTCGCCGATTACCGGAACAGAACCGCCATTCCAGATCAATCCTGTTTCAAGGAAGAACTGAACAGCTGCTTCGAAACCTGGTTTTACGGTAACGATAATCCTTGCCATACCTGCCTGCAGGAAACTTCTGAACAATGGGTCCATACTTTCGCTGATATAGAATTCCTGCCAGCTCTTACGGTTAGCCCAATAGTAAGGATAGAAGGTGTAATCCATGATTTCCCATTCGAATGCCTGTTCCATAAACTTGGCAAGGGCTGTATATCTGTCCAGATTTTCATTCAGGTATACCTGGAAATTATCCATGGTTGTTTTCTCATCGGCACCGTTAGTTGTTTCCTGGCCTAATGTATAAAGGTAATCCTGTAATAAATAAGCGATACAGTTGTGCTTTAAGACATCATGTTCCATATAACGGTAGAAAGTATCCTGTCTTTCTTTAAGCTGAGCTTCTTTTTCTTTTTGCTCTGCATCCAGCCTTGCCTGATCTTCCTGGAATTTGGCATAAGCAGCTTCATAGGCTTTAATAATATCATTAAAACTGTCTGTTTTCCACTTGTTGATAAAGGCATCGCTCAGCTCACAGTTCACAACAACTTTGATGGTATAACTTCTTACGTTGTGGCCCTTCACCTGGAAAGATACATTACCTGTGATATTGAAACCAGATGACCCGTCGTCAAAATTAAGGTCTCCACCACGTTCAGAACGGCCAATCATATCTCCTTTTAAGTTAGAGAACATCACTTCAGAATAACGTGACCCTGACCATCCACCACCTCTGTTTCTGGTTGATCTGCAGGCAAAGCTTGCATTTTTTCCGGCATAATTGTCCGGGATGGTAAACTGTGTATAGTCAATTCCAAAATCATCATTTGTCTGAGGAACGCTGGAAGCTGTATGAATTACTTGTTTGGTTGCTTCCGGGAATGCCTCTAAAGTTACTCCGTATTCCTGAGCCCAATGCTGGATCTGTACAATCGTTGCCGATTTTGGATCTGCCATTAACCATGGTTCCGGTGCTTTTCTTGGATCTACAGGAGCTTTAAGTACCTGAGCTTTGGCAACAGTAAGAGCCAGACGGTGTAATCTTGAAGGTTCAGGAACCATAAATTCAAACATTGTACGCTTACCATAGTTGTAGATCTGGTTTTTCATTTTCTTGTCGATCCATCTGTAAACTCCGGTAATGTGTTTAGGCTGTGCAGCTTCAGCATTATCAGTGTTGGTTACCTTTCCTCTGTTATCATATTCATGAACATTGGTTTCCGTATATTCCTTGATGATTTTCTGTACTCTTTCTTCTGAAATTTTAGTAAGAACTCTTTCCATTGCTCTTTCTGTAATTTCCTGAGATTTCATTACAGCTTGTCTTGTACTGTCGTGCTGTGCTGAGTTATTGGCATAATCTGCTCCGATTTCAAACTTCATGGCACTGTCATTTCCATAGCTGAATCTTGTGTAGGCAGAAATACTTTGCTGCTTTTCAATTTCTTTCGCAACTTCGGTCTGCATATCCGTTCTGGAAGTTTTGGAAGTGTCTGACATCTTCTCTGTTTCCTGAGATTTGGAAGTTGTATCCGTGATTTCAGAGTATTCTCTGGAAACGGAAGACTTATGTCTCAGTTCGCTTGCCATAACGTTCTCAATATTGGACACTTCTCCCGGAACATAAGCATGAACACTTTGCACGACTTTCATATAATCTGCTACACCCAATCTTTTGATCCCGAAATTTTTTCGTTTTTGGGTTGTAACTGGTTCAGGTGTACCCGGGTTTTCAACTGCTGCACGCTTTAGAGTCAGCATTCCGGTAAGGTTTAAGTCTTCTTTCAGATATTGTGTGGCAATCTCTCCATAAGCCTGGCTTCCGTTATCAAAAATAATTTCTATTTTGAAACTGAAGCTGGTTCTGAATCTGTTTACCAAAGCCGCAGGTAAGGTAATTTTATTATCAACTACAGAAATATTGCTGTAATTTTCTTCGAAAGTTCCGGCAGCATCTGTTGTAGCTGTAATTTTAGCATTGGCAACGCTCCACGAAACATCTTCAACTTCAAAAGAAAAATTAACAAATCCTCTGCTGCCTGCTACTACGTAAGCGCTGTGAGCATATAAGCTGTATGCCATCGGTGTTCTGGCTGTATTCTGAATAAGAGGTATTGAAGCTCCGCCGATATTGGCATACTGTTGTTCCGGAAGAGGACTATTTTGAAGTGCCGTCTCCATGGAAGCAGAGATATTGTTTCTTACAACAAGTAAAGCATCAGCATAGCTTTCAATCTCATCATCAAGAACAATGGTCTGAGCACCCATTCTTAAGGTGTCGTGCGAAAGGATCTGAAGGCTGTCTGTATCTTCTGCCACAGAAGTTAGGCTGGTTGTGGATTCACCGAAAAGTTCCACAAAAAGGTCGAAAGATTCCGGAGAAAGCTTTGCCTGCAAATCTTCCAAATTGATTTCATTTTTGTACGTAAATACGAAAGGAGCAACTTCATATTCTTTCAAAGTGCTGTAAAGACGTTCTTTTTCTTCTTCGGACATGTCCGGAGTGATTTTACTGTCTACTTCGGCCAGCTTTCTGTCATACAGTTCCAAACGTTCTTTGTTTTCTGCCATATATTTGGAATACTCGTCCTGGTAAGTCTGATATCTGGATTTATGGAACTTTTTCTGAAGTTTTTCCAGTTCGGAATTCAGTGTGTTCAGAGATTCTTTTCTGTGGACCGCTTTGCTGGATACAAAAGAAGCTCTTGCTTCAGACTCTAATCTTTGAACCGTTCTTGCTGCCAAAGCCGGTTCGTAACCTTCAGCGTTTGCAGATGAAACTAAAGATGCCGTTTCTGTATCCTCTGAAAATAGAATGGTAGGAAGTATAATTTTTCCATCCATTGCTTTTTCCAATGGTTTTTCTCCATTAATTTTGATGATTTCCTGATCAGTAAGGTCCTGATTGCTGGCAAAGCCAAGCTGAATAGCCATTAAAATGTGGCTGATGGCTTCTTTAATATAGAAATCTCCCTGGGTAACAATCTGATAAATATAATTATTCCAAAGCTGGGAAAATATAGCAATTCCTTCTGCGTTCAGCTGTCTGTTGGTATTAATAAGGCTTTTGTAATAATCCGTAACGAACGTCCAGTCAGCGCTTTCTAATGTTTCTTTTTTAGAAAGCTTTCTTCCGATCATCAGAAGGTCTTTAAATGCTCCTTCTTCGATTTTCTTCTCGCTTTCGAATCCGGAATTGTTAAACTCACCGGCAGCCCTTTTCATAGCTGTAAATTTTAAAGTTTTGGCAGGTCTTCCAACGACTGCTGTATCAAAGACACCGGTTACTCCTTTAGGTCTGTGGATAAATCCTAAGTTTTTGTCTTTAATTTCTGTTAATTGCGGGTTTCTCAGACTTACAAATCTGAAAAGTGATTGTGATGCGTTATTGGTATTCATAGGGTTTGTTTCTTTGTAGTTAATAATTCCTTCTCCTATTAGGGATTTTCCGACAGTAAATGCTGATTTTACTGTTGATGTATTATTTGTTGACATGGCTGATTATTTTTTTGTGTATTCAAGGGTTAGGGTAAATGAATTGATAAGAGAATAATTGTAATCAGTTACATTCAACAGCTCAATAATGGCTCTTTCTCTTTCGATTGTGATATAGGCTTTTGTTCTCCATTGGTTGCCTGCAAATGCTGCTTTAAGATCATCCCATTCTGTAAACATTTCGTTGGAGATAATGGTTTCAAGATCCGGGAATTCAGGTGTTAAATCGATTTCACCTGTTCTCGGAATCTGATTCAGATACAGGGTCTTTTTATAAACAGGCTTACCGTTAATCCATTTTCCGCCTGTCAGCTCTTCTTTGGTACTGTAGGAATGCTGTTTGTCTGCATATTGTTTCTGGATGTAATCATTTTCCTGGGCATTGTCTCCAAAATAAGTTTTAGAACTTAATCCTCTGGCATCTGTTGTTTCATGCTCTATAAGCACAGGTTCATCTATGTTCGGACTTGCAAAAATTCCTTTTACACCTCCACCGTTTGTCTGTCTTAAAGCGGCACCTACACCACTCAGCATCAAACGTGAGCCCTGTCCATAAGCGAAAACACCATTTTCTTTACTTACATCTACACTGGAGGCATTTGTTCCATCTAAATTGCCTGAAAACATCATTACAGATTCAGGAAATAAACCGAGTGCACTTTTTACACCATCAAGTTCATTAGTTCTGTAAATGATTCTCTCTTCCGGGTCTTCATCTGTAAACTGGATATTACCTGTCACTGGAGCTCCCGTCCCAGTTCCTGTTAATGAAATGAAATCAGTAAAGTCTGATAAGTTTTTATATCCAAGTACATTACCGGCGTTCAGAACCGCTACTTTTGTATAGGTGTTATCCGCTAAAGGTGTTCTTTTTGCAGAAACCACAGCATCAAAATCCAATGTTCTTGCAGCAAAGTCTCCACCAATTAAAGGCGTTACAAAATCATGGCGTCTTGCTACCGGATTGGATTCAATCACCAGTTTGTTGAAGGTTGAACCTCCTAACGGGGCATTACAGCCGATAACGACATTGTTGTCACCCCAAACCCCCATAGCATGGGTAGTGGAGGCGGCATTATATCCGACAAAAGTATTCGATCCCCATGCACCCGAAGTTGTCGCTTTTCCATGAATATTTCCCGCAAAAGCACCTAAAAAGGTATTCTGGGTTCCATTAGTTAAGGAATAAGCGGCTCCAAGCCCAAGCGCAGTGTTATTAGTTCCGGCAATATTTTTGTTTCCTGCTTCATCTCCGATATACGTATTTCCATTTCCTGTTGTTGTTTCAGTTCCCGCCTGTGTTCCGAAAAAAGCATTGAAATTACCTGTTGTAAGTTTAGTTCCGCTTGAAACACCCGTTGCGGTATTCCATCTTCCCGTAGTGGTTTCATTTAAAGCATAAGAACCAAGTGCTACGTTATTTGCTCCGGTGGTTAATTTTGATAATGTATTATAACCAATTCCCAATCCGTAGGCTCCGGTGTGATCCGTATTCAAATTTCCAAACCAGAAGGAATACGTTGTAGGACTGAAATTGATTTCGCCTGCTCTGCCCTGGCTTGGCTGAAAAATAATAGGTTTGGTTGTTCCGTTACCTCTGTCGATGACATTTTGTAAATTATCATTCCCGCTAAAAGTGGGTTTGTCAGAAAGGTCATTATAACTGCCTGTTACAGCTACTTTTTTCAGGATAACTTTTTCCTGTCCTTCCTGTGACAATGTAACACTTCCATCTGCATTGGTGGTGGGAGTGATACTGAATTCCGAAAGATTAATCTGAAAGGCAGAGCCATCATTCTGGGTAATGGTAATAATATTTTGAGAGGCATCATATGAAGCATTCTCAATACTGATATCACGGGTTACCAAACTGCTTAAATCTACCGATTTACTTTGCTGGACACCATTCTCACCTGTATAAAATACCGTTAAGATATTTCCATTTAATTGCGGAGCCTGAATAGCTGTTTGAGTTTCAATTTTTTCTTTCCAAAGCTGCGCATTCTGCGGATTTATATTGGATGCATTTGCATCTGCTTTTTGTGACAGATCATAATCTAATTGAGCTGCAGGAATCTTTTCATCTTTATGCCAGTATGAATCATGCCATTCCCAGAATTCTTCCTGTACCGGAATATCTCCGTTTTCGAAATATTTTTTTAATTCTTCTTTTGTTTTCATTTTTCTAAAAATTTTAATTGATGAGTTTTCCTCCCACGATTTCTACTGTGCTGTCAAAAGAATAAGGTAAATAGGTCGTTTCTGGGCCTAATGTTACTTTTGTAAGCTGGTTAACTCTGAAAGCATTGTTTTCAATTTTGAGTACACTGGCCGGAATTGTCACTGAGGTGAGTTGATTACTGACAAAAGCATCCGAGTGAATTTCTGTTACTCCATCGGGAATCTCAACAGATGTCAGTTTATTGGCAGAGAAGGCACCTTGTGAGATAATCGTTATTCCTTTAGGAAGACGAAGTTCTTTCAGTTGATTGGCTGTAAATGCCTGTATTCCAATATTGATAACGCTGTCCGGAATAAGTAAAGACGTTAATCTGTTATTGTAAAAAGCCCAGTTAGGGATTTCGGTTACCTTTGGAGGAATTGTAAAGGTCGTTAAGCCGCCGTTACTAAATGCGCTTTCCTGGATAGTTGTTACAGAGTCAGGGATTTCTACGTCAGTTACCTGCAGACCTGCGGTGAAATTTTTGGGAATAGTGAGTGTTCCTTCTTTTATCACAATTTTTCTTTTTGAAAAGAAAGCCAGTGAAGCATTTTTATCAGCATCCATTTCAGCATAGAGTATGTTGAATGTACCATTCTCCAGACCTGCAATCTTGCGCATGTCAATTTTCTCATCCTTATGCCAGTAAGCGTCCTGCCATTCCCAAAAATCTTCCTGTTTTGGGATATCTCCATTTTCGAAATAGAGTTTTAATTCTTGTTTTGTTTTCATGTTTGTTTTTATCTATAGATGATTGTAGCAGTAGAAGGAATTCCTGTATTACTTAAATCCAGACCGGACGGCGCTGATACTGTTTTTAGCGAAGGAATTGCAAATGCATTTTGTCCGACAGATGTTACTGTGCTGGGAATATATAAAACTTCAATGGCAGTTGCTCTGGGACAGTTAAAAGCATGATCTCCAATTGTTGTTAGACCCTCATTGAGGTTGATTTCTTCCAATGAATCTGAACCATTCACCCCATTTGATTGATTGTAAAAGGCACCATCGCCAATAACTTTTAAAGTAGAAGGAGTCTTGATTTTCTTTATATTTTGGCCTTGAAATGCTCCAACCTCAATTTCTTCAATCCCTTCACTAAAGTTTACTTCAATGATTTGATAATCCATTCCTGAGTACTGAAAGGCACCCTGCTTGATTTTTTTTACATTTTCAGGAATAGAAATGGATAATGCATTTCCCAGAATTACTTCATCAATAATAAATGGCATTACTTTTTCTGTTGAATCAATAGCGCTTTCAGAAATTTTTTCATCCTTATGCCAGTAAGAGTCCATCAAAGCCCAGAAATCTTCCTGTACCGGGATATCTCCGTTTTCGAAATGTTTTTTTAGTTCTTCTTTTGTTTTCATAAACGTTGTGTGATTTGTTGGTTAATAAATTGATTATATGTCCTGTATTTTGGTATAACAGGCTTATGATTGTTATATTTTCAGACATAGTTCTGGCTGTCCAGCATTTTGTGAATGGTGAATTCAAAGGGGTTCGGGGTTGTTTAATGAGATTGCTGTGCGTGTATTACAGAGATTTAAAGGTAATGTCGGACAGCGTCAGAACTTGTCGTGTTTTTTTTAATTGTATTTAAAAAATATCTTCTTCAGGTATTCCTTTTTCAAAATCTTCTCTGAAGAAGTTTTCAATGTCATTGAGATAGTTTTCATAATCCATCTCAGCATTTTCGATATCACTCCATTCTATCGTATAGAGATCTTCATCGATGAGTATATCTGTATTGTGATCTGGTGTTTCCATGTTTTGTGTGATAAGGTGTTGGTTATATTTTTTTGAACATATTTCAGGCTGTTCAGCATAGGGAAATGTTGAATTCAAAGGCTTCTTAAAGTTTTTTAGATTGTTGTTCTGTGCTTTTTTGATACTCCAAAGGTAGTGGGGCGAAACGACAAAACTTGACGTGTTTAAAAAAGATTTTTTAATTTTTAAATATAATCTTAATAACTTATATAAGGTGGTTATAAGGTAAAAAGCTTATATTTTATTTTTGATGAGTTTCTGAACAATCTGGTTCAAAGTTTCTCGGTTATCATCAATATAGCTCAGTCCGGCCTGTATCAGATTCTCAATATTGGACCTTCTTACATTATCCATGGCGGGAGAAGCATTTTTTAGTGAAGGATTCAAACGGTAATAATTTTTTTGATTTCTAAGTCCCAGTGTCTGAAACATCTGTTCCAGCTGGTAATCCACTGTTTCTGCATTAGCAGACATCAAAATGTCAACAATAGGGCTTACCCAGCCAATTTTTCCTGCTTTTTCCAGTCTTTTAAAAGAGTAGGGCCTTGCTTCGATCCCTGTTCCGAT
Source organism: Chryseobacterium sp. AG844 (assembly GCF_003182335.1). Classification (NCBI taxonomy): domain Bacteria; kingdom Pseudomonadati; phylum Bacteroidota; class Flavobacteriia; order Flavobacteriales; family Weeksellaceae; genus Chryseobacterium; species Chryseobacterium sp. AG844. The sequence continues at coordinate 14,572 of NZ_QGTV01000002.1, forward strand.
AGAAACCATTATCATATCGTTTACCGTGGGACGGTTAGCTTTCTGATGATTTTTTAAAACTTCTGCAAAAGGAATCTTTCTTGCCTCTGCATAAGCGCACAATGCGGGATTATTGGCAAACATACCGCCATCAATCAGACTGAAAATCTGGCCATACATTGATTTAATCTGAACAGGACTGAAATACGTAGGAGCCGCTGAAGTCGCTCTGCAGATATCTCTTACATAGAAATTGTCTGTGCTGAGGTTGGCTTTCCAGGAGTTGAAAAGCTTTGCTCTTCTGTTTTCTATATCATAACTTGTTATCAAACAGGGTTTTATTAATTCTTTTAATTCTAAATTTCCAAAGAAATCATGTAAATTTTTTTCCAGAGCTTCCTGGGAAATTTTTTCATTCAATAATCCGAATGGATTAACCAGTTTTTCCCAAAAGGAAACCTGGAAGATGTCGCCGCCCTTTTCAGCATATAATTCCAATCCTTTCTGAATAGAATATTTTGCTTTTCGGGTTTCATCAGGAGAGAGAATAATAGAAGCAATCAGACCTCCGGTGCTGCTGCCAGCTACCAGATCAAAATAATCTCCCAGCTTGGCGGAAGGCTTATCATAATACTGGAGCTGTTCTTCTATGTAACGCAGAATAATGCAGGTTACGATTCCCCTTATTCCACCTCCGTCCAAAGAAAGAATGGTTGTCTTTTTCATGTGATATTTTTAATGGTTTGTTAAAAGGACACATGCAATCTTACATCTACAGAATCTGTTGAATATTTTAAAAATTGTGGAGATTCCATACTTAGATTTCATTGCTTTTTTTGTTGTTTTCTTATAAAGCAAAGGTAGTCTGGGGAAGCGACAGAACGTGTCGTATTATATTTAATTTCAAATAAATGAGACTAAAAAATAACGTAATTCTGCTGGTCTTTTGGCATCTTCAAAAGCGTTCTCCAGCTGGTTTTTACAGGTCCTTTTTTAGAGGGAATTGTCTTTTTTTCAAAGTGGGGAAGGTCTTTAAATGTTTTCCAGTTTCCGCCCCAATCCCAGCCGTGGCGGGCAAAGATTTTTACACATTCGTACCAGTCTGCAACGTTGTCATTATCCCAGTCTTTTGCCGTATCCCAGCTTGCTGTTTTTCCGTCAATCATAAGACAGATATCTACTGCAAGGCCATAGTTGTGAATGCTTTGCCCTGCCTTGGCATTGGTTACTTTTTTTCCTGAAGTAATTCTTCCGATTGCATAAAGCTTTTCCTGCTCTTCAAAAGATCTTAATCCCTGAGTGATCCGCACTTTGGCTCTTCCGGTAAGTGCTTCATCACATTCCTGTATAATTTGCTTCACTTCATCTCTTACCAACGGGTGAAGTTTCTGAATCCGTTCTAAGGTTACTTTGTCCATATTTCTTATTTTCTTGTAGAACAAAAGTATAGCGCGGATGCGACGAAACTTGACGTGTTTTATTTAAAATTCTATAAATATTCAACCTGAGGTGAAAAACATAAAGTAAAAAGATTTAGAAGGAGATAAATTCATCCATACACAAAAAAATAAGAAAAAATTGTTTTTAAATTTTTAAAAATCAAATAGAAGTAGTAAATATGACGGATAAAACACAATATCAATGCATACCATCCTACCTTTTTTATTGGCCATGATTGTGGCTATTGTGCTGCTCAACATGTGGGCTACAAAATTAAAAATTGCTTATCCTGTTTTACTCGTTGTATTCGGACTGCTTGTTAGTTTTGTCCCAGGTCTTCCGGTGGTAAAGATCAATCCGGATCTTATCTTTTTTATCTTTTTGCCTCCTCTTTTGTTTGAGGCTGCATGGTCAATTTCCTTTAAAGAAATGAAAAGATGGTGGCGTATTATCGGAAGCTTTGCTTTTTTAGTGGTCTTTTTTACAGCGCTGGCAGTAGCGGTGACAGCGAATTATTTTATTCCCGGATTTACACTTGCTCTCGGGTTTTTGCTGGGAGGCATTGTGTCTCCACCGGATGCTGTGAGTACAGGAGCCATTATGAAATTTGTAAAAATACCATCCACTACATCTGCGATTCTGGAAGGAGAAAGTCTGTTGAATGACGCTTCCTCTCTTATTATATTCCGGTTTGCTCTGATTGCTGTAGGAACCGGACAGTTCGTATGGCAGGAAGCTTCTCTGGATTTTTTATGGATGGTAATCGGAGGTGCAGGAATTGGGTTAGTACTGGCATGGATTTTTGTACAGGCTCACAAGCGGCTTCCTACAGAAGCTTCTTCTGATATTGCCCTGACCCTTATTGAACCGTATCTGATGTATTGGGTCGCAGAGCAGTTTCACTGTTCCGGAGTTTTAGCTGTAGTTTGTGGTGGGTTGTATATGTCTGGAAAACGAATGATATTTCTAAACAGTACCAGCCGTATCATGGGGTATAGCGTATGGGAAAGCTTCGTATTTATTCTGAATGGCATCGTATTCTTAATAATAGGGCTCGAGCTTCCTGAAATTGTCGGAGGGCTGCGGTCAGAGGGAATTCCTTTGAGAATTGCTATCCAATATGGAGTGTTGGTGACCGGTATTCTGATTGCTGCCAGAATCATAAGTTCTTATGCCGCCATGCTGGCTACATTGATTTTCCGGCCAAGTGTCGCTCCCCGTGCTTCTTCCGCAAGAAGACGTCTCCTGATGCCTTTGATGCTTGGATGGACAGGAATGAGAGGCGTTGTCTCACTGGCCGCTGCCCTGGCCATTCCGATTACCCTTGAAAACGGACTCCCTTTTCCCAACAGAAACCTTATCCTGTTCATTACTTTCGTGGTAATCTTGCTTACCTTACTCGTACAGGGACTTACTTTGCCTTACTTTATAAAATATGGACATGTATTTGATGATTTCACAGATGAAGAAAAAGATAAAAAGACACGGGAAGAAATAAAATATAAACTAAAGCAGCATGTCTACCATTTTCTTAAAACCAAGCATGAAACTGAACTGAACAGCCATGCAGGATTGGAAAGAATGCTGAAACAATGGGAAGAAAAAATACAGACCAATAATACCGAATGGATGAATGAAAAGACCAAAGATATCTTTTTTGAAATGCTGGAAAGCCAGAGACAGTTTCTTTCAGAACTGAATAAAGATATTTCCGTTAATGAAGAAATTATCCGCCATCAGCTGTACCAGCTCGACCTTGAGGAAGAACGGCTGAGGATGATTTAATCTATAATTAGTTACATGGTTTGATCTTTTATAGCAAGAACCTTATTTTCTAATTCCGTAATATTATTTTTTAGTTCTGAAAATATATCTTTAAAATTATAATTTTCAAAACTGGTTGAATCAAAATCTTCAGGAAATATACCTGATGCATACTGCCATATCTCTATAATTTCTCCCAAAGGGATATCATAAGGCTTATAAAATGCATTGTCAGAAACCACTGTGATTGATTTTTTCTTTTTAGTCTTCAATCTCTTGTAAGAAATACCATCATTCAAAGTCACAAAAACATAACTTTTATTCGGTTTCAGGTCATCAATATTTTCAACATATTTCCCGATAATATAGGAACCATCTTTAAAAGGAGGCATTGAGTCTCCCTGAGCCGGAAAAGCTCTATATTTTCCGTTGGTTAAAAAAGGAAGTGAAATCCTTTGCAGACTTTCAATATATTCCGGATCACTATAACCTGATAAATATCCCATGGATGCTTTCTGCGGAACGATTTCGATACTGTTATTTCCCAATTGATCTACAACAACGGGTAAGACAATTCGATTGTCAGGAAGTTTTAAAATATCTTCCAACGGGTACTTTCTGATGTCAACAGATACAAGAAGGTCAATACTGAGATTGAAAAACTTGGAAATTTTGATTAATATTTCGATAGGTGGCTCGGATCTGCCATCTTCATAAGATACGTATCTGGAACGGGTAAGTTTCAAAGTATCCGCTAACTCTTGTTGAGTTTTTTCTTTCTTACCTCTTAAAAAGCGTATGTTATCTGAAAAAATTGACATTGTTACAAATTGTAACAACAAAAATACAAATTTTGTTTAAAAACGTAACTAAATTTGTAACGTGAATCGTGCAATTGTACATATGGACCTTGATACATTTTTCGTATCCTGCGAGAGGCGTAATAACTCGCAGCTTCAGGGTATTCCTCTCATCATAGGAGGTGGAGACCGTGGAGTCGTGGCATCGTGTTCCTATGAAGCAAGAAAGTTTGGGGTTCGTTCAGCCATGCCAATTCGTATGGCACTTAGGCTTTGCCCTGATGCAAAAGTTATTAAAGGCGATCATGAAATGTATTCCAATTTATCACATACTGTAACCGAAATTATTCAGGAAAAAGTTCCGCTGATGGAGAAAGCAAGTATTGATGAATTTTATCTGGATTTATCAGGAATGGATAAGTTTTTTGGCTGCTACCAATGGACCAAAGAAATTGCTGAGGCAATTACCAAAGAAACAGGACTTCCGATCAGTTTTGCGCTGTCAACCAATAAGACCGTTTCAAAAATTGGTACCGGAGAAGCAAAGCCTGTTGGAAGGCTGGAAATCAGAGAAATGGAAGTGAAGCCATTTTTAAACCCTTTATCCATTAAAAAAATTCCAATGGTGGGTGATAAGACCTTTCAGTTATTATCAAGAATCGGAATCCGGACGATTCATACCTTATCTGAAATGCCGGTACTGGTTCTGCAGCAGATGATCGGCGTTAACGGAAAGGAACTCTGGAAAAAGGCCAACGGAATTGATGAAAATCCTGTTGTTCCCTATTCCGAAAGAAAGTCTGTCTCAACTGAAAGAACTTTTACCAATGATACTATGGATATTATCGAGTTAAAACGGATGATATCGGGAATGGCAGAGCAGCTGGCCTATCAGTTGAGACAGGAAAAATGGCTGACATCTACAGTGGTGGTAAAAATAAGATATGCCAATTTCGATACCGAGACCAGGCAGTGTAAAGTGTCTTATACCTCTGCTGATCATACTTTATCCAGGGTAGCATTAGACCTTTTTAATAAAGCCTATACAAGGAGAATGAGGCTTCGTTTGGTAGGGCTGAGATTTACAGGATTAGTACACGGAAACCATCAGATGAATCTATTTGAAGACACCGAGGAACAAATGAGTTTATATCAGACAATGGATGATATCAAAAACCGCTTTGGGTCTGATGCGGTAGGGCGTGCCTCCGGTTTTGACTTCGGAAAATAATTTTAAATCTTTCAACATGTTTATTAATTGTCATTCTTTTCACAGCCTTCGTTATGGAACATTATCCATACAGGAATTAGCAGAACAAGCCAAGGCTTTAGGGATCAAAGAGCTGGTGCTTACTGATATCAATACCGTGACGGGAATTTATGATTTTAAAAAAACATGTGAAGAGCTGGGAATAAAACCTATTCCCGGTGTTGAGGTCAGAAACGGGGGGAAACTTCTTTATGTAGGCATAGCCAGAAAATTCTCAGGAATTGGTGAGATCAACAAAATGATTACAGATCATAATTGTAATGGTAAAGAACTGACTGAAATTGCCCCTGAATTCAAAGATGTATTTATTGTTTATCCCATGAGTAATATTCCTCGGGAATTGAAAGACAATGAATTTATAGGAGTAAGAATAGAAGAATTAAATTTTCTGATACGTCCCGAATATGAAAAATACATCGCTAAAATGGTTGTTTTTCATCCTGTTACCTTTAGTTCTGATGAAAAATACGAATTGCATAAAATTCTGCGGGCTATTGACCACAACACCTTATTGTCTAAGCTGACCAAAAGAGAAGTTTGCCGCAGATCTGAGTATTTTATTTCCGAACAGGAGATGATAAAGGCATTTGAAAGATATCCCCGGATTATTGAAAATACGAAAAGCCTCCTCGAACAATGTAAATTTGAATTTGATTTTGGAAAAGTAAAGAATAAGCAACACTATAAAAAATCTAAAGAGTCTGATGTAAAACTTCTCAGAAGATTAGCCTATTTAGGATTGAAAAAACGGTACGGAAAAGATCATGAGACGGCAAAAGAAAGAGTTGAAAAAGAGCTGAAAGTTATTGATGAACTGAACTTCTGCGCCCATTTTCTGATCACCTGGGATATTATCCGCTACAGCAACAGTATGGGGTTTATGCATGTTGGCAGGGGAAGCGGCGCGAATTCCATTGTAAGCTACTGCCTTGGAATTACAGACATTTGCCCTCTGGAACTTGACCTTTATTTTGAAAGATTCCTCAATCTTAACCGCCAGGTACCACCCGATTTCGATATCGACTGGAGCTGGCAGAACAGAGATGCTATATTGGAGTATATCTTCAACAGGTATGGAAAAGACCATGTCGCCTTTTGCGGAACTAATGTTGAATTCAAATACAAATCAATTTTCAGGGAAGTTGGAAAGGTATTTGGTCTGCCCAAGGAAGAGTTGGATGATCTGGCAGGTAAATCAATGGAAGTTCATGACCGGAATTCAGTAGTGGAACAGGTGCAGAAATATGGTAAGTTATTGGAAAAGTTTCCTAATCAAAGAAGTATGCACGCCTGTGGAATCCTTATTTCGGAAGAGCCCATTACCCATTACACAGCATTAGAAATGCCCCCCAAAGGTTTTCCGATTGCCCAGTTTGATATGAACGTGGCAGAAGATATAAAAATGGAAAAACTGGATATTCTCTCACAACGTGGGCTGGGTACTATTAAAGACACGGTAGACCTTGTAAAAAAAACAAGAGGAATTGATATTAATATCTGGGATACAACGATTTCCAAAGATGAACAGAAAGCTAACGAATATTTGGCAATAGGAAGAACTATCGGATGCTTCTATATTGAATCTCCGGCCATGAGAGGGCTCTTAAGAAGATTAAAATGTGATAATTACAGAATATTGGTTGCCGCGTCCTCTATTATCAGACCTGGAGTAGCACAAAGCGGTATGATGCGGGAGTATATATTCAGACATAATCATCCTGAGCAGTTTGAATATTTTCATCCCATATTTGAAGAGCACTTAAAGGAAACTTATGGCATTATGGTCTATCAGGAAGATGTGCTGAAGATTGCCCAGTATTTTGGAGGGCTGTCTCTTGCAGACGGTGATATTTTACGTAGGGCAATGAGCGGAAAAGGAAGATCAATCAAAAAGCTTCAGGAGGTAAAAGCTAATTTTTTTGAAAAATGTAGAGAAAAGGGGCATTCGGAAATACTTACTGCTGAAGCTTACAGACAGATTGAGTCTTTTGCCGGATATTCTTTCTGCAAAGCTCACTCCGCTTCCTATGCCGTGGAAAGTTACCAAAGTCTTTATCTGAAAGTATATTATCCGTTGGAGTTTATGGTTTCTGTGATTAACAATCAAGGTGGATTTTACCGCACCGAAGTCTATATCCATGAAGCAAAAATGTCAGGTGGAAATGTTCAGGTTCCTTGTGTGAATACCAGTGAATATAAGACAACGCTTAAAGGAACAGATATTTACCTGGGGCTGATGCTTTTGGAAGGGCTCGAAACAAGAGTAGCACATGGTATTGTTGAAGAACGCGAAAAAAATGGAGCATACAAATCGCTGGAAGATTTTATCAGACGAATTCCCATTGGTATTGAAACAATACAGATTCTTATTTTTATTGGCGCGTTCAGATTCACAGGTAAACCTAAAAATGAACTGTTGGTGGAAGCCCGATTACTATTGGTCAATTTTAAACCAGAGCAGAGAGGGCTTATGCTGATTGAAGAACCCGTTCAGGAGTTTAAACTTCCGAAGTTAAAAAGAGAACAGTTTGAAGATGCTTTCGACGAAATCGAACTGATTGGTTTTCCGGTTTCATGCAGCCCTTTTGATTTACTGCAAACACGATACAGAGGATCTGTTTTCGTAAAAGATTTACTGCAGTATCATAAAAAACAGGTAAAAATGCTCGCCTATCTTATCTCAAGGAAGCATGTTCCAACCAAAAAAGGAACGATGTATTTCGGAACCTGGACTGATGCAAATGGAGATTACTTTGATACAGCCCATTTTCCGGATAGCCTGAAAAATTATGACTTTCAGGGTGGCGGCTGCTATTTATTACTGGGAACAGTAGAAGTAGATTTTCATTTTCCGACTGTAACGATTCATAAGATGGCCAAAATGCCAATGATCCCAGACCCCAGATACGCTTATGATAAAGAAAAACAATATGATATCCACAGACAGATTAAGGAAGATGTGAGTATGACTTTTCGAAAACCTTATCCACAGGCACATGAGATTGGGCTGCCAAGACATAGAATAGTTAAATAGTTTCTCTTATATTAACTTTAAATTTTCATTGACATTATTTTTAATTCAAAAATTCTGTTTATTTTTCCCTTTTATTATTTCTTATTGAATGGAAAATAAAATACCTGAAATCAATAATTTCATACATAAACTTGAACTGGAAGACTTTTCCGGATATGAATTTGTAGATTACTGGGACGCAGATACTACAGCTTTAGGACTGAAGAAGGGGAATGTTCTCATTTATATTTCAGCATACGACTATTTTAAGACCAATGGCTATGATGTCATTATTGAGGAGTCTGAAACAGGAACAATATTGAGATCGGAGTATGGGAGATCATATAATGAACTTCTTAATGACATTCAATCTTTTCTGAAATAATCTTTTCCATCCAAAAGCATAAATTCTTTAAAAATTTCTTACGAAATAAGGTTCAGTTTTATGGTAAAATAATAAAATTCCGTATTTTGATAATGTAAAATAATGTCCTATTTTACTTGTTATCAATGTTTTAAGTGTTTGTGTCTTAAGCGGGGCTATTGTGTGGGACGTGCTTTTACATTTATCTTTGACCAAGAAATGTACTCGTTTTAAAACCACAAATTAAATGAAAAATCTAAGTATTTTGATGAAGGGAATTCTGGTTCCCTTATGCTTTACCATAAGCTATTCAAAAGCTCAAGTAGGTATTAATACTTCAAGCCCTCAAACTATTTTCCATGTGGATGGGGCCAAAGATAATCCCTCATCCGGAGCTCCATCCTCTACCCAAATTTCCAATGATGTTGCCATCACTTCTACCGGAGAAATCGGAATCGGAACTTTAACACCGGCCACCAGAATCGATACGCGCTCAGCCACCAATACTGATAATGCAATCGGAATAGGAGAAACCAGTCAGACAGCATCAGCTGCAGGCGGAGGTGCTGTACGGTATAATCCGCTGAATGGTGGAAAGATGCAGTATTCGGATGGTATTGTATGGCAGGATCTTATTTCTTCCCCAACAAAGGCAGTAGTGGTAGCCAACCTTCAGGCAGCGAACTTTGCTGTTAAAATTCCCTATCAGACTGCTACAGGTATTACAGGCTGGACAGAAGTTTCCGACCCGACAGGAAACTTTACTCCCGGAACAGGTATTTTTACAGCGCCCAGAACAGGAGTATATCTTATTTCTTTTACGTATGACTTTGTAAGAATTCCTATTGTTTCAGGCTATTTTTCAGAAGCAAGATATGTTGTAAACGGAAGCAGTACGGTAAAAAAATGCGTGAAATCTTACTCCAATATCTCAAAACAGGCACAGGTGGCAGGATCTTGCGTTGCAGGCGTTCAGCTCAATAAGGGAGACACGCTTCAGCCGTATATCTATCAGTCTGTCTATAATGGCAACCTGAGTCTGAGAACCGATACTTCTTCTGCAAGCAATGAATATGGCTTTGTAAATCTTTCTATTCTGGAACAATAACACATTGAATATGATAAAAAAATTAGGACTGGCCCTGGTCATTTGCAGCAGCATAGTGATGAAGGCTCAGATAGGAATCAATATGTCTTCTCCGGAAGGAACGGTACACATTGACGGACAGAAAAATACAAATACTTCAATACCTTCCAGTTATTATGATGACGTAGTCATTACTTCTTCCGGAAATGTAGGAGTAGGAAAAAAAACTCCCAAAACAAGACTGGATCTGAGATCAGGGGAACGCCTGAATGCTATTGGAATCGGAGGAACTTCACAATCTGCATCTGCAGCAAAGGCAGGAGCGATGAGGTATAATTCCGGAACTCAGGATCTGAGCTATTCCAACGGAACAGCTTGGGTAGCACTGGCTCATAAGGCTCCCAATGATTTTGTGGATGCCGAAAATGCTTCCATACAAAGTTTCAGCAATGGAGTACAGACTGCCGTTACGGGCTGGACTAAAAAAACAGATGTGAACAGCAGTTTCAATGCCGGTACAGGAACTTTTACAGCTTCAAAAGCTGGGGTATATATTGTATCCTTTACCTTTTCACTGGCTTCCGGAAGTATTGCAGACGATTCAAGATATGAAACCTTGATCCAGACCAATTCCACCTCTTCCGCAACCGGTAAAGTTTTCAAATGTGTAGGAAGTTATCCCGGAAACAATACCATTGGAAACCGCGTCGCAGGAAACTGCTCAGGTATTTTCAACCTGAACCAGGGTGATAATATTACCGTAAGCCTGAATCAGAAACTGGGAAGTTCAAAAACCCTGGATACCGATTCTACGCTTACCTCTTTAAGTATTTTCGGATTATAAAAACATACATGATGAAAAAAAATTGTTTACTGATTTTAATGACGTTAAGCTTCCAGTGTGCATTTTCACAAATTGGAATCAATACCCCAAATCCGCAGGGCATTTTGCATATTGACGGACAAAAAGATAATCCTGCTTCAGGGTCTGTATTTACTCCAGCCCAGCAGAGTAATGATATCCTTGTGAACAGTGCAGGGAAAATAGGAGTTGGAACTTTGGTTCCAGCCGTAAAAGTGGATGCCAGAAATTCCGGAAACGGAGCCATTGGTTTTGGAACATCTGCCCTTACAGCTGCAGCCGCAGATGAGGGTGCCGTACGGTATAACAACGGTGTGGAATATTCCAATGGAAATGAATGGCTTCCTTTGCTCACAGCACAGCCTGCCAGTAATAAAGTAATCGTTATTGCAGCCAAAACGACAAATAATGTAAAACTGGCAACTCCTGCTGCTCCCACTATAACTGCGGGTTTACAGAACAGAGCGAGCAATTATCTTGTAGACTGGAGTAAAACTTTTGAAAGCAATTCCGGGACGAGCTTTAATGCTGCGACAGGTATTTTTACAGCTCCCAGAAATGGAATTTATGTAGCCACTTTCACTACAGATCTGGCTCCGCTGGCCATTAATTATACAACAGATCCTTTAAATCCTATTCAGATAGAAGCCATCTGGCAGCTTTATGATAACACGGCCGGACTGGCTGTCACCAATATTATCAACACCGTAAAATGTGCCAATACCATGTCCTCAAACAGCGTAGGAAATATTGATGCAGGAAGTAACTGTACTGCTTCATTCTACATGACAGCAGGGCAGAGGCTGATGCCTTACATCTGGTTTAATTTAAATAATTCAAACCTCGCTAATTTTTCGCTCAACAATACGGGTGGCTATAATAATCTTACCATAGCAGAACAGTAATCAGGAGATTTCATCAAGGGTTTTGATAAAAGCAGACGGGTGAAGTCCCGTAATCTTTTTGAACTCAAGAGAAAAAGCACTGTGGGAGGAATATCCCGTAATTTCTGCAAGGTGATTGATCTTATACTTTCTGTATTGAGGTTCATTTTTCAACTGGTTAATAATATAATTGATCCTCAGATGATTAATGTATTGGTTGAAATTGAATTTCTTATGTTTCTTAATAACCGTTGAAAGATATTTTGTGTTGATATCCAATGTGTTGGCAAGATTGTAACGCGAAATGTTTTTGTTGTTAAACTCAAGGTTTTCTTCAAATATTTTTAATCCCTGTAATATGTTTTCCTCTACTTCCGGCGAAATTTTTATTTCTGTTGGAGTAGAGGTATTTTTTGCCTGAATATCCTCAGAAATTTCCTGTGGATCTTCCTCATAAATAACGGGTGAAATGCCTTCTCTGTAAATTCTGGAAACAGCTTCTTTATGTTTTTTACGGAGACGGAGGGTCTTGAAAATCACAGCTCCTAAAATAATTATCAAAGCAAGACACGCAATAATAAGCCCTTTTGAGACAGAATGGCTTTCATTGAGCTGCTGATTAAAACTTTCTTCTTTTTTAGAAAGTGTTTTGTTGACGGCCATGGCCTTATTGTAAGCAATACTGTCTTTTAATTTAAGATTTTCAATTTTATATTTTTTGGTATTGGTATCGTCGTGAAGCTGGGCATAGGCTTCTTCAAGATTTTTAGTTACCTCAATCTTTTTTTCATTGAATCCATACCGATCTACAATGGCCAGCGATTTCTGATAATAAAGCACCGCACTGTCCGGTTTATTCTGTTTTGAAAAAGAAAATCCGATATCATTCAGGATGTTTGCCCGAAGATAATAATTGTTTTCCCCTACCAGCGAAAGGGCTTTTACAAAATAAGGTTTGGCCTCCCTGAATTTTTTTACCTCAGATAAATTATATCCCATATTGGTATAAGCGGAAATTAACAGTTCATTTCTTCTGCTGACATTTTTAAGCTTCTGAAATTCCTGGATGGCACTTTTGGAATAATACGCTTTCTCTTTATACTGTTCCTTGTTAAGAAGGATCAAAAAAGAATTATAGATCATTCCTTTCAGCTCATGTCCTTCCTCGGTATTATTATTTTTTACTTCAGCGAGTGCATTTCGGAGGCTGGCAGAAGACTCTTTAAGAAGACCGAGCTTTGCGTACTGGGTTCCCTGCATTCTGTATGCGAGCGCCTTTCCGATGCTGTAATCGCTTTGTATAGCTATTGTAAGCGCCTTATCTGCAAAATCAAGACTTTTCTCAGCATCAGATCTCAGATAGCTGTTGAAAGACTTTAAATAATAAGCTTTTGCTAAAAATTCCGGGAGATTTCTTTTCCATGCAGAATCTATAATCTTATTCAGAACAATTTCTGAGCTGTCCGGATTTTTGGACGATAGTATACGGGCATACTTATATTGTCCCTCAAAATCAAATTCCTGAGCGAATGTAAAAATTGAAATAATCAGGAAGAAAAAGAGAATAATTTTTTTCTTCATTGTGTGTGTTTTTTATTTTTTCTGGTACTTCCAGTTGCGGCCTTTAACTTCGGCTATCCATTCCAAAGACTGTTCCAATCTTTTATTTCTGGTAGCTTCTGTTTTGGCTTCTGTAAGCCATGCAATATACTCTTTTCTGAAAGATGGTGAAGCTTTTTCAAAAATTTCTTTTGCTTTCGGCTGAGTATCCAGAGCAGATTGAAAATAATCAGGAATTTCCATTTCTATCCTGGATGGGGGTGCTTTTTTCATCGTTACGCCCATATCTGTAAGCTCCATGGCTTCTTTAATTGCTCTTTTCAGCTGAGGTTGGGATGGAAGATCTTCAAGACGGGTTATTTTTCCCAAACTGAACATTGAACTTTTTTCAGTATTTGTTTCTATTTCCTTTAAAGTTTTCATTTCCTGATGCAGCCAGAATCCCAGGCTGCAATACTGCTTGAAAGCGGTGATGGAACATAAAATCTTCCCTTTATACATGAAAGTGGGAAACTTCCATTTGATGGCTTCTTCCGCATCAGGGCAGGCTTCATGAATGATTTCACGAAGATAATTTAAGATAGGTTTTGCAAAATCAGGAGATTTTTCAATGTATTCATCAACTTTTACGCTATGTTTTTCCATACTGTTTATCGGAATAGTTCTACAATTTCATTCACAAGGAATTTTACCTGGTCAGGTCTTCCTCTGTCATTCTTAGGATTACTGGAATAGCTCCCGGTTTTTACAATAACCATATTATGCTCCGGAACCATGATAATATATTGTCCCTGTAATCCCAGGAAATAATAATGTTTGATGGGGTTGTCATGATTAATCCAAAGTCCCATTCCATAAATGTTTTGAGACTTTTCAGTAGGAGTTCTCATCTCTTCAATGAAGTCTGCATTGAGAATCTGATGATCTCCCGCTTTCCCATCATCCAGAAAAAGCTGTCCAAGTTTGGCAAAATCTCTTGCATTGGAATGAATACAGCAATAGGCTTTTTCCATACCGTGATCATCTGTACTCCACTTGGCATTCTGTTCCATTCCCAGAGGAATCCAGAATTTTTCGGATAAATAGGTGGCCAGTGATTGATTCAACGCTTTTCGGAGTGCAAAACCAAGAAGCTGTGTCGAGCCGCTTTGATACTCAAATCTGACTCCGGGTTCTTCTTTAAATCTCCGGGAAAATACAGCTTTTACAAGGCTTTTTCCATAATAGGCTTTAGCATTGGGCAGAAAAGGATTGTTGTAATCTTCATTCCAGTCCAGTCCGGCTTCCATTTGGGCCAAATTCTTAAGGGTAACCTGATTTCCAAAGGGTTTGTTTTTAAATTCGGGATAAAAATCTGAGAACTTTTCATCTAGAGTTGGAATAATTCCTTCTTCCAGTGCCTTTCCCAGAAGCATCACCGTCACTGCTTTTGCCATAGAAAAAGAATTGGTTTGTGATAGCTGGTTGTAGCCTTCCCAGTATTGTTCATGAAGAATTTTTCCATTCCTTATCACTACCAAAGCTGCTGTTCGGGAGTGTTTTAAGTTTTCAACTAAATGTTTAGGTAATTCTGTTTTATTGTAGTCCGGATCTTCCTCCCAGAGTTTGGGTTCTTCTGTTGCAACAGGATTGCTCGGGAAAAGATTTCCATCATCAATATGGGCGCTTGATTTTCCTTTCAGATAGGTTTTGGAAATGCCATTGAATAAATAATCATATCCCAGAAAATAAGCTGCTGCCGCACCGGCTACAGCCCCGCCTATCATATATTTTAGTATTCTCATTTTTTATGAATGGGTCTTTAACAAATTTAAAATAATTTGGTTATAAAATTTAAAATGAATCAGCAAATAAGTTATTTTTGTTCTTATTGATGAAAACTATGACCAGAAAAATTTTTGTATTGGGGTACTTCCTGTTTTCAATCCTGGGAACAGCCCAGATGTATAAACCGATAGATACTGCAGATTATATACAGAGAAAAGCATTTTTAAAGAGTTTTGAAGGGAATAATGAAGCAACTGTAAAGAGATTAAAGTCCCAATATTCCGGGAAAACAGGCTCTGAATTATCCAAAATTTATAAAGAATTCGGAACTGATTTCGAAAAGCAGGTGAAGAATAAGGATTTTATTTTTAAATCTGAATTTGAAACCAGCATACAGTCTATGATTCAACGTCTTAAAAAGAATAATCCCACAATTCCTCACGATCTGAAAATTCTGATTGCCAAAGACAACACTCCCAATGCCTATTGCCTTGCTGACGGAACTTTTGTCATCAATATGGGGCTTTACAGCTGGCTGAATAATGAGGAACAGATTGCTGCAGTGATTTCCCATGAACTTGGACATAAAATAGAGGAACACTCTCTGAAGACTTTTTTGAAAATTATAGAACAGGATAAACAGGACAAACTGGTGGTTGAGAATATCAAATCCACTACGACAAGCAGAAGCCAGAGCCAGAACCAGAAGGCTTTCGATATTTTTAAAAACAGAGTCTACAAGAAAAGCGTGGAAAGAAGACAAAATGAAATACAGGCAGATTCTTTAGGGTATGTTATTTTTAAAAACAGTGATTTCAGGAAAACAGAATTCGTCAATGCTCTTCAGAGGTTACAGGATTTTGATACGATCTCTCCCCGGGAATTAAAGGTGGAAACCTATAAAAAACTGTTTAATCTTCCCAGGCAGGCATTCAATGAGAAATGGATGAAAAAGGAAGATTTTTCCCTGTACAATTATAACTTTTATAAAGAAAAGCTGAACAAAGATTCTCTGGCATCGCATCCTGAAGTTTCCAGAAGAATAGAAGCGCTTAAAAGGACTTTTACAGAGCTTGGTACTTCTGTGAGTCCGGAAAAACCTTCAGATCTTTTTTTAACATTAAGAAAAACTGCAAGGATGGAGATTTTACCCAATTATTTCCATTCGGAAGATTACGGACTGGGAATCTATGCTGCCATGCAGTTTCTGCAGGATGAAGAGGAAGAAAAATATTATAAAAGCTGGCTGGGAAGATGTTTCTCTAAAATATATGAGGCGAGAAAAAATTATAATCTGAACCGGTATCTGGATAGAATAGAACCTAAAAATCAAAGTGAAAGCTACCAGCAGTTTCTGAACTTTATGTGGAACTTAAGCCTTGATGAAATAAAGAATATAGCAGACTTTTATCAGACGAATGAGACGCTGGCAAAAGCAAACTGATTTTAATTATAAATGATTGAAATATCAAGATAGGAACGGGCTATTGTCCTGAGCTTAGTGGAAGGGAACCCGTTTTTGAAATAATAAAAATCCCGCTGGCTTAGGTCAAAACATGAAGAAAGAACCCTGATGTTTCGTCAGGGTTCTTATTATTTTAGTAATTTAATTTCTCCAAACGGATTTTATTGAATTTCTCTTTCTCGTTATACTCCCGGAGCAGGATATAACCTTCTTTTCCTACATACGGCGTAACGGCATAATTGTCCTTTTCAGAGATCGGAATAATCTCCTGTTTGAATTTTCCATCAATAATGGTATTGATAAACAGATTCCATCTTTTCTGTTTGGTGACTTCATCTTTTTGATAGTCACGATAGAAAAACACCACATCTTTTCCTCCGTTAAGGTACTGTGAAAACAGATAATCGCTGTTCACCCATTTTGATTTTTCCTTTTCAAAAACCTGAACATTTTTCACTTTAAAATCCTTATCCGTGTAGATGTACACAAGATCAGTCGTCTTTGGTGCGTTATACTGACCGGCCGGCTTATACTTTTCTGATAAAATACCCACACTTCCATCATTCATAAAGTACATGTCTTTAGTCTGAAGCATGTATCCGCTTTCTACCATACCATTTCTATTGAGCTTCGGGAGAAAAGCAGAGATGTTGGGCTCGTAATTAATTGTTTTCGTATCTACAGAGAAATCGGATTTGTTGAGGAGCATTCTCGCAAACCCTACTGATTCTGAGTTATCATAGTTTCTTCCCAGCAAAACTACTTTATCATCAAAGGTTTTATCATTATCAAGCTTTCTGTAATTGGAGTAGAAAGATTCAATATTGTCTATGGTATCATCAGATAATCCGGTAATGGGTTTGCTGGATTTCTCTTTTCCGGTTTTCATATCAAGAACCATGAGGCTGAATGTTTTCTGCTTGTCATTCACTTTTTTCATAATGCAGTACATATTGTTCTCATCCCTTTCCAGAACAGAAAGGGTAGTGTACAGTTTTTTGCTGCCGTCTGTGTTGTATTGATACCTCCAGATTTCCTTTTTGTTTTCATCAAACCTCATGAGGCTGTTGCTGTTTTCATACTTGCCGTAATCTTTGTATTCAACAGCAAAATAACCGCCTTCTTTCAGTTCTCCTACCGCAGAAACGTAGTTATAGCCTTTCTCTTTTTTCTCATCACGGTTTTCCTTACGTTGTTCTTTCCAGCTCTTCGGTTCGTTGATCTCTTTGAAAGTGCCGTTTTCCAGATAATCATAATATATTTTTCGGGTAATAGAGTTGGTTTTCGGATCGATTACCATAGAAACCGGAGTAAAGACTTCTTTGCTCTTCACAAGAGAATAATCCATCATGGAAGGCTTTAAAATAATCTGACCTTTAAAATCAACATATCCCAGATAAGAAGCAGCCGTGATATCTCCCTCAAACTCTTTATTGGCAACAGGGTTGAGGTTTTTATCAAGAATTACATACTCAAATTTCTTGGTCTTGTCACCGGATTTACCATAAGAATAGAGAGAAACGTAACCGTACAGATTGTCTTTATCATCGAATAGAGCATTCATCCCCACATGGTCGCCGGCAGCGAGAGTTGTCAGGTCCTGAGTTTGGGAAAAAGCAAATGTCTGGATCAGACCAAACATCATCAGCGTTATTTTTTTCATGGTTAAAATTTGAGGGATAAAAATAATAAATTAACCCATATGTTGCGAAAAATAAAAAAGCCCTGAAACCAGGGCTTTGTAACTATAATTGAGAAAGTAAATTTCTGAAGTTCGTTTTTTCATCAATGATTCTTCTCAGCTCTGAAACAGGAACTCTTTCCTGCTGCATCGTATCTCTGTCTCTGATGGTTACCGTGTGATCTGTAAGAGAATCGTGATCCACAGTGATACAGTATGGAGTACCAATGGCATCCTGTCTTCTGTAACGTTTTCCGATGGCATCTTTCTCTTCATAGAACAGGTTGAAATCATATTTCAGATCATTGAAGATCTTTTCAGCATATTCTGCTAAACCATCTCTCTTCATCAATGGAAGAATAGCTGCTTTAATGGGTGCCAATGCCGGAGGTAAAGATAAAACCGTTCTTTCTGAACCGTCTTCCAACACTTCGTCTCTTAAACAATGAGAGAATATGGAAAGGAATAATCTGTCTAAACCTACTGAAGTTTCCACTACATAAGGAACATAATTTTCGTTTCTTTCAGGATCGAAGAACTGTAACTTTCTGCCGGAATGTTTCTCATGAGCTTTTAAGTCGAAATCTGTTCTTGAGTGAATACCTTCCAGTTCTTTAAATCCGAATGGGAAGTTAAACTCAATATCAGCCGCAGCATTAGCATAGTGAGCAAGCTTTTCGTGATCGTGGAATCTGTAGTTCTCATCTCCCAAACCTAAAGCTCTGTGCCAGTTCAGACGTTTCTGCTTCCACTGTTCGTAGAATTCAAGTTCTGTTCCCGGAGCTACAAAGAACTGCATTTCCATCTGTTCGAATTCACGCATTCTGAAAATGAACTGTCTCGCAACAATCTCATTTCTGAATGCTTTACCGATCTGTGCAATACCGAAAGGAAGCTTGTGACGTGAAGTTTTCTGTACGTTTAAGAAGTTAACGAAAATACCCTGAGCCGTTTCAGGTCTCAGATAAAGATCCATAGCACTGTCAGCAGAAGCACCAAGCTTTGTCCCGAACATCAGGTTGAACTGTCTTACTTCCGTCCAGTTTTTAGAACCTGTATCAGGATCTGCAATTTCAAGCTCCTCAATTAAAGCTTTTACATCAGCAAGGTCTTCATTTTCCAGAGATTTTGCCAGTCTTGAAAGAATAGCCTCTCTTTTTGCTCTGTATTCAATAATTTTTGGATTGGTAGATACAAACTGATCTTTATCGAAAGCCTCACCGAATCTTTTAGCTGCCTTTTCGATTTCCTTATTCTCTTTATCTTCAATTTTAGCACAATAATCTTCCACCAAAACGTCTGCTCTGAAACGTTTCTTAGAATCTTTATTATCAATCAATGGATCGTTGAAAGCGTCTACGTGGCCCGATGCCTTCCAGGTTGTAGGATGCATAAGGATCGCCGAATCAATGCCGACAATATTTTCGTTAAGCTGTACCATAGCTTTCCACCAATATTGTTTGATATTATTTTTTAGTTCAGCACCGTTCTGTCCATAATCATAAACAGCGGATAAACCATCATAGATCTCACTCGATGGGAAAATAAAACCATATTCTTTAGCGTGAGAAATCACTTTCTTGAAAACATCTTCTTGCTTTGCCATAATTTTTTTACGTCTGAAATGCAAAAATAGCAATTTGGATCCAAAATCATGAGATTCAATAAAAAAAGCAGTTAATAAACAGATAAATATTGACAATTTAATTTTTCAGGAGCCGGGAACCCGCTCTCCGTTGCAATTCCTCGCTCGGCGGCTCTGCTTCGCGCCGCCGCCTCACTGCGGGATTTTCTCTCAGATCGGGGCTATTGATAAAGGAATGTCTAAACCTGTTAGGTTTACAAAGATGGCAGCATATAATATCAATCGAAAAATCTTTACTTTTGCCGGATGTTAGAAATTCTTTATCGTGACGAGCATCTTATTGCCATCAACAAACCCAGCGGATTACTGGTTCATAAATCTTTTTATGCCGGAGAAGCTGATACATATGCTATTCAGGAGTTGAAGAAACAGATCGGGCAAAAAGTGTATCCCGTACATCGGTTAGACCGGAAAACTTCGGGGGTTCTGCTTTTTACTCTGGATAAAGATACTCTTAGAATCATGAGCGAGCAGTTTGCATCACGCGATGTAGAGAAGAAATATCTGGCCATTCTTCGGGGTTGGACAAAAGAAGAAGAAACGATTGATTATGACTTGGTTAATGAAAATGAAGTTAAGCAAAATGCCGTTACAAACTATCGCCGTTTGCAGACTTCAGAAATAGATTTGCCTTTTTTAAAACACCAGACTTCGAGATATTCTTTGGTAGAAGCCATTCCTGAAACGGGAAGATTTCATCAGCTGAGAAAACATTTTAAACATATTCTCCATCCGATCCTGGGCTGTCGCAAACATG
Source organism: Chryseobacterium sp. AG844 (assembly GCF_003182335.1). NCBI lineage: Bacteria > Pseudomonadati > Bacteroidota > Flavobacteriia > Flavobacteriales > Weeksellaceae > Chryseobacterium > Chryseobacterium sp. AG844. Next base: position 34,910 of record NZ_QGTV01000002.1, read on the forward strand.
GCTGTAACAAACAAAATAAATTGTGGCTTCAGACATTTGACATCAACAAAATGACGCTTCATGCCCATCAGTTGATTTTTAACCATCCTGTTTCTAATGAGAGAATTACAATAAATGCCACTATAGATGAAGAGTTCAAAAGAGTAGGAGATATCCTGAAATTCGATCTGAGTGCGTACTCTTCATTAAAACCTTAAGATTTTAAATATCCTTGTCAAGGTTTTAAACCTTGACAAGGATGGTGAAGGTATTTCTCTGTTTCTATTGTTTTAACGCAATGCTCGCAAAGTTATTGATAAATAGCTTTTATTTCCGATCGGGAGTGCACTTCGTTCAGCAAAGACTGATAATGTGTACTTCGCTTAGTGAAACGCCCTTGCGAACCAAATGTTTTCATGATTGTCCTATTTCTTTGCAATCGTAGCGTTTAAAAAAATTATCTTACCAATATGTATATGTTATAGATGCTATATATGAGATATTTCGATAAAATATCATACATCAATCCAACATTAATTTTAAAATGAGTAATTTTGTAAAACTTTTTTTCAATGTACAAATCGCTCATTCGTCCGATCCTTTTCAAATTTGATCCTGAAGAAGTTCATCATTTTACATTTTCAATGCTTAAAAATTTTGGATTTCTTACCAAACTGTTTTTACCCAAACCTATTGAAGACAAACGTCTGGAAAGAGAAGTCTTTGGATTGAAATTTAAAAATCCTGTAGGACTGGCTGCTGGTTTCGATAAAAATGCAGTGTTATTTAACGAATTGGGAGATCTTGGTTTCGGATTTGTAGAAATCGGGACGGTAACTCCAAGAGCGCAAGCCGGAAATCCTAAAAAAAGATTGTTCCGTTTGATTGAAGATGGCGGAATCATCAACAGAATGGGATTCAATAATGATGGTCTTGAAGCAGCTATTGAAAAACTGAAATCCAATAAAGGAAAAATAATTATCGGTGGAAACATCGGAAAAAATACAGATACAAACCCGGAAAACTATACCCAGGATTACTTAGACTGTTTTGAAGGTCTTCATCCTCATGTAGATTACTTTGTATTGAATGTGAGCTGCCCGAATGTAGGAAGCCACGCCAAACTGGAAGATGTAGACTATCTGAGAGAACTGATTACGGAAGTGAAAAAGATAAACCAGTCAAAATCTGTACAGAAACCTATACTGCTTAAAATTGCACCGGATTTGAATAACAATCAGTTAGATGAAATTATTGAACTGATCGCAGAAACAAAAATAGATGGTATTGTAGTTTCCAATACATCCGTGAACAGAGAAGGGCTGAAAACGTCTCCGGAAGTTTTAGCACAGATAGGAAATGGTGGATTAAGTGGAAAACCCATCCGTGAGAGAAGTACAAAAATGATCAAATACCTTGCTGATAAAAGTAACAGGGCATTTCCAATCATTGGAGTAGGAGGAATTCACTCTGCTAAGGATGCGATGGAGAAGCTGGATGCAGGGGCTACACTGGTTCAGCTATATACTGGATTTATTTATGAAGGCCCGGAACTGATTAACGACATCAATCAGGAATTACTAAAAAGAGCCACCAGGTTACCGAGATAAAATAAAAGAGAGTTGATATGACTCTCTTTTTTATTTTGACTTTACAACAGATGCGTTTTTAATATTTACTGTAAGCGTATGGGGTGGAGTGCTTTCGGATTTACCGATTTTATAGATAATCGTTTGTTTATCTTTGGATTTCGTTTTGCTAACATCATATATATTTTCGCGGCAGCTCTCAGTCAGGAATTCTTCATAGCTTTTATAATTCCAGTCTTTTGTGAAGTAAAGAACCCGGTAGCCTTTCTCTCCATTGCTTGCCCCGCATTGCCCGCAGGCATTAAAATTTGATATTTCCTCAAAATACAGTAAAATCCTGTTCCCGTTTTCTCCTGAGGAATAAGATATTAGCTCGTTTCCACCTGCTTTATTGATGAAATCATAGGTGTTGATTTTCTTGTTATTCGGTAAGTACAGATAATTGTTGAGACGGTAGATCATCGTATTGCCTGTAAACAATTTTGCAGGCTGAGCTTTTCCATTCAGATAAAAATGTCCGGGAACAGGGTTGGTATTCCGGCTGCTATTTTCAAATACAATAGATTCCTTTGGGGCTAATTTCTGGGCTATTTCATCCGTCTTTTCCACTTTCTGAAGAGAAGTGATCTGCTCTTTCAAAAGCTTCGAATTCTGTTTTTGTTTCGTCCCAAAATTATACAGCGACAAATTTCCATAATAGTCATATATTCCGGTAAGCGGGATTTTCTTTTTGTATTTGTCATAATAATACCATCCATCCACATAATGCTGGTATTGATCACAATCGACAATGCCAGTGTAGCTAAGTTCAACAGTAATTGGTATTCCTCCGATTTCTCCTGTAAAAGTCTGGGAAGAATCTGTTACTTTCTTTAATTCAACTTTTTGACCGATAAAAAAAGTGAGGAAAAAGAAAAAGAAGACACTGAAAATTTTTTTCATGGTTGAGTTGTCGTGGATTTTAGTTTTTTTAAATGAAGAAGTGTGCGATGGTATAGATAATCAGTCCTACCAAACCTCCTACCAGCGTTCCGTTGACCCGGATAAACTGCAGGTCTTTCCCTACTTCCAGTTCCAGTTTTTCACTGAGCTCTTTTCCTTGCCAGTTCCCAACGGTAGTACTGATGAGGTTTCCGAATTGATGAGTGTTTTTCAGAATGTATTTATAAGCCGTTACGCGAACCCAATGGTCAATTTTATTCTGAAGGTTTTCATCTGTTTTTAAATTCCGGGCAAACTCATTCAGATTTTTTGAAAGGTAATTTTTCAAAGCGGAATCCTCCTCCTGAAGTTCTTTCATCAATGTCCTTTTAATGGAAACCCAGATATCATTGGAATATTCATCCAGTTTATCATTTTTGAGAAGACCGTTTTTAATCGTTTTAAATTCCTCATCCCATTTCGGATCTTCTTTCAGATCAACGGAAAATTCATGAATTTTCTGAGTGATCAATGCTCTTACTTCATGCTGGGGATCTTCTTCTATTTCTTTGAAAAAATCAGAAAGTCCGTCGGCAATTTTATCAGCAATTTTGTTATCTACAAAAGATGGAATGAACGAATAACTGCCTTTTTTTACTCTCTCCTGGATCATTTCATCGTTTTCAATGATGTATTCTTTGATCTGTTTTGAAAGATTGGTGATGATTCTCTGGTGATCATTTTTTTCCAGTATATAACCGATTCCGTTTCCAACCACTTTGTTAAGCTTGATATCATCCGTCATTTCAGACACCTTTTTGCTGATAAACTGGCTTACTGTAGAATCATCCAGTTTATTGAGAATATCAAGAACAATATCCGAAAGGTTTTTAATCAAAATGTCCTGGCTTTTTTCCTTTGCCAGCCATTCTCCGGCAAAATTGGAAACTTTAAGCTTTTGGATGTAAGGGCGAATATTCTGAGGTGAAAGGAAGTTCCCCACTACAAAATTTCCAAGGTTGTCTCCCAGTCTCTGCTTACTGTTTTCAATCAGATTGGTGTGGGGAATGGGAAGGCCAAGAGGATGCCGGAATAAGGCCGTTACCGCAAACCAGTCAGCAAGTGCCCCCACCATAGCAGCTTCAGCAAAGGCCCGGACATAGCCAATCCAGTGAGAGTTATCAGACTTCTGTAAAATAGTGGTAACAATGAAAATAACAGCCATCAGGACAAATAATCCGGTGGCAAATGCTTTATATTTTCTAAGTTGTTTTCTTTTTGCTTCGTCATTCATATTCTCAAATTTACTAAATTTGGTTATGAAACCATTCGTGGTTAAAGAATTAAAATTTACGATGAAATTTTTAATTTCAATAACCCAATTAATTATTCTGCAGGCATGTACGCAGAAATATGAACCTATTAAAAAAACTCCTATGGAAAATACACAAGCAAAAAGCAATCCATATTACTCCAGAACAGATACTTCAAAACTCAATGTTTCCAATGAAGAATGGAAAAAAATCCTTGCTCCGGATCTATACGCAATAGCCAGAGAAGCGGCAACAGAAAGAGCTTTTACAGGAAAATATTACGAATTTGATGAGGTAGGAGAATATTATTGTGCGGTATGTGGAAATCATCTGTTCCGTTCGACATCAAAATTTTCCAGCAGCTGCGGCTGGCCGAGTTTCTTTGAAGCTGATAAAGAAGGAGTCTATTATGTAAGAGATCAGTCGTACGGTATGGATAGAGTAGAGGTACTTTGCAAAAGATGCGATTCCCATCTGGGACATGTTTTTGATGACGGTCCGAAACCTACAGGATTAAGATATTGTATGAATTCTGTAAGCCTGGAATTCGTTCCGGATTCTCAAAAATAAATGCTTTAATTCACAAAATCAGGACGTTAAAGTTTCTTAAATAGCGTTAAACTTTGTAGAGTTATAACCCCTTGGTAGTTATGTTTTTATAATTTTGCCCCACTAATTTGGATTTATATAGTATTGAATGAAAGGATTTTATAGCGTATTAGGCCTTGTTTACATGGTGACGACTTCATTCTACATTTCCCCAAAAGTGGTGGCGAAAAGTGAGAATGTGAAAACAACGAAAACTGAAAAAGTAGCTGAAACGAAATCTGAGAAGAACACTGCAGCAGTGTCTTCATCAGAAGCACTGTACCAATCCATTGCATTTGAGCCGGGGCATGAACTGAATTATGATGTGTTCTCAAAAGCATTGACTGGCTATGAAAATTTAAAAAAAGCAGGATTGCTTACCCAGGACTCGCATTTATTGACTATCTGCGATTTTTCTATGTCTTCTAACACAAAAAGACTTTGGATCATTGACCTCGAAGACAAAAAAGTTCTGTTCAACTCATTGGTAGCACACGGAAAAAATACCGGCGAAGAATTTGCGACGAATTTTTCTAACAAGGAAAGTTCGCTGCAGAGCAGCCTGGGATTTTATATCACGGATGCAACCTATCAGGGTGATAACGGATACTCTCTGAAATTATTGGGAATGGATAAGGGCTTTAATGATGCTGCATACAGAAGAGCAATTGTAATGCATGGTGCGGATTATGTGAGTGATGCATTTGCTGCGATGCACAAAAGAATCGGAAGAAGCTGGGGATGCCCTGCCGTCCCAAGAGAACTGACACAATCTATAATCAATACGATTAAAGGCAAAAACTGTCTGTTCATCTATTATCCTGATCAGAATTATCTTTCTTCCTCAGAATGGTTGAAAGCGTAAGATTAAAAAAGCAGTCATTTTTGACTGCTTTTTAATTTTTGGAAGGAAATTCCACAGTAAATACACTTCCTTTGGATACTTCAGAATTGATAGTCAATTTTCCTTCGTGTATTTCTACAATTCTTTTTACAATGGAAAGACCGATTCCGTTTCCTTTTTCGAAACTCTTATTGGAACCGCGGTAAAAAAGATCAAAAATTTTTGAAAGATCCTTTTCTGAAATACCGATCCCATGATCAATAAAATGGATTTTGATATGTTCCTGTTGGGTTTCTATCTCAATATGGCAGCTTTTGTCTGCCGAATATTTACAGGCATTCTCTATTAAGTTGGAAAAAGCAACCTGCAGCAGGTAAGGATTGCCATAAAAATCATAATTGTTTTCATCATCATCTGAGGCATTGCTCATATAATTGATCCCGATTTTGTAACTGGCATTTTTCTGCAGCAATGCAAGCTTGGCTTCTGCCAAAATCTCATCCAGACGTAGATTGGTAAAACTGATTTGTGATACATCATAGCTGGCTCTGGCAAAATCCAAAAGAGCAGAAGATAGTTCCGAAGCATCATTGGCATCCTGCAGGGCATTGTCAATAGAAAGCTTATAGTCATCCAGGGTCACGTTAAGTTCCTTGGCAAGCTCAAGCTCAGCAATTAAGGTAGAAAGAGGTGTCCGGAACTCATGGGAAATAGTGGTGACGAATTGCTTATGATTGTTGAAGGATTTTTCAAGTCTGTTGAAGGTAGAATTAAAAGTTTCCGTTAGTTCATAAATCTCATCTTTTGCTTTGGGAATATCCAGCCGTTTATTAAGGTTGTGCTCTGAAATATCACGGATCTGGAGAATGATATCCTTTAAAGGCTTAAGCGTATAATAGGAAAAAAGAAATCCTATAATAAAGATGATAACAATGGAGCTGATGTAGATGATGATAATATCTTTTTTAAACTCAGAAATATGGGCTTTTCCCGTAACATCAACTGCGCTTCCGATGATATAATATTTTTCTCCGTTGGATGGAAACTGCATGGCAATATACTGACGGTCACCCTGCTGCCAGAATATTCTGTTTTTATGGGACCGGGTAATTTTGTTCAGGTATTTTTCATTGCTTTTGAGAGGAGGAACATCTGTGAAGGTAAGCTCTTTTTTGCTGTTATAAACACTGATGTCTGCTTCATTCAGAAGTTTTTGGTTACGCTGGTGAAGTTCACGGATTTTTTCATCACTGATTCTGGCATCAAATATAAATTCTGAACGCCAGATCACTTTGTATCCCAGCCGGTCATTGAATTCATCTTCTCTGTTTTTTTCAGAAACAAAATAAAGAACGTAGGCAAACAAAAATAGGATGCCTGCCGTAAGGATGGAATAAATGAGTGCTGTTCGGGTTGCTATTTTCATAATTGTGAAGCAAAAATGAATCCTACTCCGGGTTTGGTATGAATCAGTTTATGATCAAAATTTTTATCAATCTTTTTTCGTAAATAAGCAATATAGACATCAATATAATTGGTTCCTGTGTCGAAATGATTTCCCCACACATTTTCGGCAATTTCTTCACGGGTAAGAATTCTTTCGGCATTGCTTACCAGAAATACCAGGAGTTTAAATTCTTTGGGAGTGAGTTCTATTTCCACTCCGTTTCTGAAAACCCTGTTAAATTTCTTATCAATTTTCAGGTCATAATATTCCAGATCGTTCAGATAGGCTTCTTTATTTTTAATTGATCTTCTCTGCAGAATGGCTTTGATTCTCACATAGAGCTCCCTAATCTCAAAAGGTTTCACCATATAGTCATCTGCCCCGGCGTCAAATCCTTCAATTTTTTCATCAATCGTTCCAAGAGCGGTAAGCATGATGATGGGGAGGTCAGGATATTGCTGTTTGATCAGTTTGCACAGATCAATACCACTCATTTTCGGGAGCATAATATCCGTAATGGCCAGATCAAATGTTATTTTATTCAGCAGGACAATCGCATCTTCTGCATCTTCCGAAATATAAACCTGATATTGCTGGCTTTCCAGCCCTCTTTTCAAAAGGCTTGAAACGCGTGAATTATCTTCTACAATTAAAATTTTCATAAAGAAATACGATGAATAAGGGTGTTGGTTTTCAAGCGTTTTTTTGATTTTAAAAGCCTGACTTTCATTTATTCCCAAAGCACTGTACAAAGGTATTTTATATTTTTCTTTTATCAGAAAACATTCCCCCTTTTAATAGTTTTCTATAAGGTTTCTAATAGATTTCTAATACCTGTCGGCCTTTTAGCAATCTAATTTTGTCCCGTTGAAATCAACAAAAGATAAGAATAGAAAAATATGAAGACTACCTCTTTCAAAACAGCAATTGCGTTGTTTTCCTTATTAGGACTTATGGGGAAATTAGAAGCCCAGAAAAAAAATGATTTTAATAATCCCGGATTGACTCATTATTTCAATGAAGATCACTCAAGATATATTTCCTTTAGCGGATATGCAGAATTGTGGGCCAGATATACCCAGCTTAACCCTGGAAGCCTTGTCAATAACGAAGCAAAATCAGACCTGTCTGACCTTTCGCTTAGAAGAGTTCGTGTAAAAATGACTTATAAACCAACAGAAAAGCTGATGTTTGTATTGCAGGGTGGAACTACCAACGTGAATGTCAATGCAAAAGGAAGTAACTATTTTGACCTTTTGGATGCTTATGCTGAATACGCTTTTAATGATAAAATTGCTTTTGGGGCAGGACGTTCTACATGGCGCGGCCTTTCAAGATTTACTACAGGACCTTTGAATACGCTGTTATACGACCTGCCAGCTTATGCAACCTCCAATACGGGAGCAACAGATTATACCGTAAGGGAATTGAGTGCCTATATTAAAGGACAGCTCGGAAGATTTGATTATCGTCTGGTACTGGCTGATCCTTATACCATGGCAACTTCTGATCCGAAACTGAATGTAGCTTCCTTTAGTAAAAACTCCCCCGGAAAAGACTTCTCAGGATATTTCAGATATGCTTTTTTGGACAAGGAAAATATTTCCACTCCCTTTAATGCAGGAACTTATGTAGGGAAGAAGAATGTACTGAGTCTGGGAGCGGGGTTTGATTATATTCACAATGCATTATGGCATCTGGATTCCGGTAAAAATACAGTGAATGATGATATGAAAAGCTTTGCAGTAGATTTATTTTATGATGCACCACTGAATAAAGAAAAAGGAACGTCAATAAGCGCTTATGGGATGGCGATGCATAACGACTACGGACCCAATTATATCCGGTATGTAGGTACCAATAATCCTGCGACTTCTGTAGATGTTACACAAGCGAGTCTGAATGGAGCAGGAAATGCAATGCCTGTTATCGGAACCGGAAATACATATTATGTACAACTGGGAGGAACCCTGCCTTATCTGGACAAAGAAAAGAAAAGTCTTCAGCTTCAGCCTGCCGTAGGAATGCAGCTGTCAGATCTGAAAGGACTTCATGATAATGCTGTGATCTATGATGCAGGAATATCTCTGCTGATGAACGGAATGTCTTCCCGTTTAACCTTTGACGCTCAGAACAGACCTGTTTACACCAATGACCCTTCAAACAATGCCGTAGTTTCTGATCGGAAATGGCAGTTTGTCCTTAAATACAGAATAGATTTTAATTAAAATAAATGACAATGGAAAGAAGAAAATTTTTATTTCGCTCAGTCCAGGCTTCTGCTTTGCTGCTGATCTCAGGAAATATGTTTGCCTCTGCTTTACCCATGTTTAATCCTAAAAAAAAGAAAAAAGTGTACTTCCATTATTTGTTGTTCTGGCTTAGAAAAGACCTTTCCGGGCCTGAAGTAAAAGAGTTTGAAAATTTTTTTGAAGGCCTTAAAAAGCTTCCTTATCAGAAGAATCTCCGTTACGGAAAGCCGGCAGCTTCCAGCCCGAGAAGCGTTTTAGACAGCACATTTACTTATAATGCTTCTATGGAATTCGATAGTCTGGAAGAGCTTGAAGCGTATGGGAAACTTCCTGAACATCTTGCTTTGGTTCAGAAATATAAACCATTCTTTGACAGAATGCTGGTTTACGATACTGTTTATAATTAAAAATAAAAATTTAAATTTATAATGAAAAACATCATTAAGGGCTTAAGCCTTGTTTTAGTAGTAAGTACTGTAGGATTTATGAATGCACAACATAAAAAACACAACCATGTGAGCGTTACTGCGGAGAGCTCCACTGAGTTTATTCCTGCCATAAGATTAATTAATAATCCTGACGGCTCATGCTCTTTTGAGAAAGGGAAAATACCTACTCTTAAACATATGAATACCACAACATTCTGGATGAGCAATAAAACGGAGGAGTGGGAAAAAAATGCACATCCGGCTCCCAGAAGACAATATGTGATTACCATCAAGGGCAATATACGATTTAAAGTAACAGATGGTTCTACTTTTATGATTAAACCGGGAGTAGTTCTTCTTGCAGAAGACCTTAAAGGAACCGGCCACAGCTGGGATATGGTGAAAAGCAAAGAATGGGAGAGACTCTATATTCCGATTGCTGAAAATGCCGATGATTTTTTTATCCCGGATGCTCAATAGTTACAAGTCAATCTCTTTATAAGGGGTATATAATTCGTTATGTTTGAAGCAGTCAGTTTTGGCTGCTTTTTAAATTTTAAAATAAATAAAAAATCCCTGCATGGTTCTCATACAGGGATTTTCAATTATTTAATCTGATTAGCTGAATTTCTTAAATACTACAGTGGCATTATGTCCTCCGAATCCAAAGGCATTACTCAACGCAAAATTGATGTTCTTTTCTTTCGCTTCTCCGAAAACGATATTGATATCCTTAGGAATACTTTCATCAATATTGTGAAGATTAATCGTTGGAGGAATAATTCCATTCTGAATAGCTTTGATTGAAAGAATGGCTTCCACCGCTCCTGCAGCACCCAATAAGTGGCCGGTCATGGATTTTGTGGCACTGATATCAAGGTTTTTACTTCCCTTAAATGCTTTATTGATGGCTGTTAATTCAACCATATCTCCTAATGGAGTGGAAGTAGCATGAGGGTTAATATAATCAATATCTTCCATATTGGCTCCTGCTTCTTTCACAGCCAGCTGCATTGCTTTAATAGCTCCAACGCCATCAGGATGAGGTGCTGTCATGTGGTAAGCGTCTGCAGTCATGGCGGCTCCTGCTAATTCTGCATAAATTTTTGCTCCTCTGGCAACAGCATGTTCATATTCTTCAAGCACCAGGGCTCCTGCACCTTCACCCATTACAAATCCGTCTCTGTCTGCATCGTAAGGTCGGCTGGCCGTTGTAAAATCATCATTTCTTGTCGACATGGCCTTCATAATAGAGAACCCTCCGATAGAAGCCGGAGTGATAGCTGCTTCAGAACCACCGCTGATGATTACTTTGGCTTTTCCCAAACGGATATAATTGAAGGCATCCATCAATGCCGTATTTCCTGTAGCACAGGCAGAAACTGTTGTATAATTGATTCCCTGAAGACCATATTTCATAGAAATCATTCCCGAAGCCATATTGGCGATAAACTTCGGTACAAAGAAAGGATTGAAACGTGGCGTTCCATCTCCAGCAGCGAAATCCATTACTTCTTTTTCAAAAGTCCACATTCCGCCCTGTCCTGTTCCCCAGATGACTCCTGTGTCGAAGGGATCCATTTTTTCAAGCTCCAGACCTGAATCCTGAATCGCTTCCGCAGAAGCATACATGGCATATTGTGTAAACAGGTCACTTCTCTTGATTTCGTTATGATTCAGATATACTTTTGGATCAAAGCCTTTTACCTCACAGGCAAAATGTACTTTAAATTTTTCCGTATCGAAATGGGTAATGAGTCCTGCTCCGCTGACTCCTTTAATACTGTTTTGCCAAAAATCTTCAACATTATTTCCCAAAGGTGTCACAGCACCTAATCCTGTAATGACAACTCTCTTCATATGTAGTTACTATTTTTTAATAGATTAGACTTTCATAAGATAAACCCTGTTTATCCCATGTTTTATTTTAATTACTTCTTTTATCAGCTAATTTTTGCACTGCAATATTATCAATTTTCTTTCTCTGCAGACGAATAATCAATCATATTATTTACTGCATAATAAAAGAATCTGCTCTTTTGAATATAGGATGAGGCTTTTATTACTTTTCCAAAATCATCGTTACTCCCTGTCCACGGGCTGCACAAATGGATATAAACCCTTTCCCACTGCCTTTTTCATGAAGTAATTTTGCCAGTGTTGCGATAATTCTTCCTCCGGTTGCAGCAAAAGGATGGGCGGCTGCAAGGCTTCCTCCTTTTACATTCAGTTTATTTCTGTCTATTGTTCCCAGCGCTTTTTCCAATCCGAACTTTTTGGCCAGCTCATCATTTTCCCAGATTTTTATGGTAGCCAGGACCTGTGCTGCAAATGCTTCATGAATTTCGTAGTAATCAAAGTCTGACAAATTCATACCTGCTTTTTTAAGCATTCTCTCTGCTGCAAAAACAGGAGCTAGAAGTAAATCCTGTTTATTTTCAACATATTCTATTCCTGCCAGCTCTGAAAAAGTGATATAAGCTAAGACGGGAAGATTATTGGCTATCGCCCATTCTTCGCTGGCCAGCAAAACTGCAGAAGCACCATCTGTAAATGGAGTTGAATTTCCTGCCGTTAAGGTTCCGTTTTGCTTATCAAAAGCAGGTTTCAGCTGCGATAATTTTTCAATACTGCTGTCACGTCTCAGATTATTATCTTTATCCAGCCCAAAAGCTGGAGTGATCATATCATCAAAAAATCCCTCATCATAAGCTTTTGCCATGTTCTGATGGCTTTTTAATGCCAGTTGATCTTGTTCTTCTCTTGGTATATTGTAATATTGGGCAGTAATTTCTGTATGTTCACCCATCACAAGACCTGTTTTGGGTTCCTGCCCTTTATAAGGAATGGGCATCCAGTCTTTCAACTTCGGGCTTAGCAGTTGTTTTATTTTTCCAAACGCTGATTTCTCTTTATTGGCTTTGAGCATGGCTTTTCTTAACCTTGGTGAAGACTCAAATGGAATATTGCTCATGGCTTCCACACCGCAGGCAATGCCACAATCTATCTGACCCAGGGCAATTTTATTCCCAATATAAACAGCTGCTTCAATTCCTGTATCACATGCCTGCTGAAGATCACAGGCAGGAGTAGCGGGATCCAGCGTTGTATTCATCACCGTTTCCCTGATGAGGTTGCTTTCGGAAATATGTTTAATGACTGCGCCGCCGGCAACCTCTCCGAGTCGTTTTCCTTTTAAGTGATAACGGTCTATTAATCCGTTCAGAGAAGCAAGCAGAAGATCCTGATTTCCCTGCTCTGAATAAGCGGTATTCATTCTGGCAAAAGGAATTCTGTTGTATCCTACAATAGCCACTTTTTTTGTTTCCATATGGTGTAATTTATGATGGAAGAATATTGAGTTCATGATCAATCATTTGGGCAACCTTATCCAAGGCATGGTTGAGATAACTTTGATCTCCCATTGTTTTTGAAAGCAGAATTCCACCTTCAATAAGCATGATGAACAGGGAAGCATATTGCTCAGCATTGATTTTTTGATCAATTTCACCTTTATTTTGGCCCTCAGCGATAGTAGTTGATATTTTGGTCATCCATTGTGTAAAAGACCTTTTCACCTGAGTTTTTAAAGCAGGAAATGAATCATCAGCTTCCGTAGCAGCATTCATCAGCGGACATCCGCCGTTGGCAAAGACAAACGTCCAGTTTTTTCGGTAAAAATCTATAAATGCATGGAGCTTATCCAATGACGTAGGGAATTCATTGCCAAAGGAGCGGCTGAGGGTTTTACTCAACACGGCGGCATTGTATTTATAAACCTCAATGGCTACTTCATCCTTGTTTTCAAAATTTCCATAAATGCTGCCTTTCGTCAATCCGGTTGCTTGGGTAATGTCTGACAGCGATGTGGAAATATAACCCTTGGTATTAAAAAGAGTTGCTGTTTTCTCAATGATATGCTGTTTTGTTTTTTCTGCCTTTGACATTATAAATGTTTAAATATGATGCAAATATACAAAAATATACCACTCGGTATATTTTATTGAGGACGAATAATTAATTTGAATGTTTTGGATTTAAGTTTTGGCTGAAGCCAATGGATTTTTTTTAAATTAAAAAAACGGACTTTTAGCCCGTTTCTATTGATATTGAATGAATACTTAAATTAGTTTTCCAAAGTAGCATTCAAAGTAATTTCAAAGTTGAATGCGGCGCTTACAGGGCATCCTTCTTCTGCAATTTTCGCAAATTTCTGGAATTCCTCTTCTGAGATTCCCGGCACTTTAGCGGTTAATGTCAATTCAGATTTTGTAATCTTACCAATATTGGGATCAAGGGTAATGACAGAAGTCGTCTTTAATTCTTCAGGATTATAACCTGCCTGAGATAATTCTGCATCCAGTTTCATCGTGAAGCATCCTGCATGGGCTGCTGCCAGTAATTCTTCGGGGTTGGTACCTACACCATCCGCAAAACGGCTGTTGAAAGAATATTGAGTCTGGTTTAAAGTTGTACTCTGAGTTGTTAAATGTCCTTTTCCTTCTTTAATGGTACCGTTCCAAACGGCTGTTGCGTTACGTCTCATAATGTTTGTTTTTTTGTATTTAGTATTGTTGTTTGATTTTGATGTTACAAAGGTATGTCTGTGATAAGGAGTTTTCAATAGATAAAAAGACTTAAATATTGTACTTTTTTCCCGTGTTATAGTTTTTTTTTGAAATTTGCGGGAGTGCTTCCTGTTTTATTGGTGAAAAGGCGGTTGAAATAAGCCGGATCTTCATAACCCAGATCATAAGCAATTTCTTTGACAGGTTTATCCGTATAAAAAAGTAACCTTTTTGCTTCTAATAAAATTCTGTTAATGATAAACTGGTTGGGAGACTCCAGCTTTAAGTTTTTAAATTTATGAGTTAAAGTTTTCGGAGCGATGTGAAGAAGCTCTGCATAATCAGCGACATTATGTTTTTCTCTGAAATGAATTTCCAGATGTCTGCTGAAATCTCTGAAAATATCAAGCTCACTGCCTGGTATTCTGAGCGTATCATTATCCAGATTTTGTTTCTTCCACTTGCGGGTAGCCCTAATGATGATTTGTTTTACATAGGTTCTGATCATTTCTTCTGCGGAAGAATCCTTCCCTTCAAGTTCATCCTGAATATTCTGGAACAGGGATTTTATAAGTGTGGCTTCTGAGTTGTCAAGTTCCACATAAGGAATTTCAAATACATTATGAAAGAGAAGCCCGTCACAAGCCACTTCCTTATCATGGATCTGGATACAGTAGAAATCGCGGTTGTAGAAAAGAAGAATAGATTCATCTTTGCCTTTTTGGATACTCAAATGTTGGTTGGTGAGGAAGAAAAGTGAAGGTTTCTTTGTTTTATAATGATTAAAATCTACTGTAAGTTCATATCCTGAAGGAATAAAAAATACTTTAATATCTGAAGAGAACCGACTTCCGTTGAAATTCTCCAGATTCTCTTCTGAAAATACTTCCAGTCCGAGTCTTTTATAGTGGTCTTCAAAAATAAGCTGTTGCGGCATCCTTTAACTTTAGTTTAAAGATACAAAAAAGCATGATTTGATCCGTATTAAATTATCCAACCTATGATTTCTTATGTTTGATATATAAAATTGAAATAAAAATAAATTGGAAATATGTTTTTACATTGATATTATTTTATCATTTTTACAAAGATTTGTATTGTAACCTAAAAGTATTAACTTTTTTTCATAACTGCCTGTATGAGCGAATTAGAAAATATTCTGAGAGAAATAACTCCACTATCTCCTGAGGATAGTTTTCTCGTGTTTGACAGGATTAAGGCCTCATTTGACTTTCCATATCATTACCACCCGGAAATAGAAATCAATTTTATTTATAAAGGGAAGGGCTACAAAAGAATGGTGGGAGATCATACCGGAGAGATCGGAAATATAGAATTGGTGTTGGTAGGTCCAAATTTACCGCATTGCTGGGCTAATTACAGATGTAAGAACAGAAAGACCCACGAAATTACCATACAATTCAATCAGGATTTCTTTAATCAGTCACTGATGGAGAAAAATATCCTGAAACCTATCAATAATCTTATGAAAGATTCCATCCGGGGAATTCTTTTTTCTACAGAAACTGCCGAGAAACTAAAAGATTCGTTTCTCAATCTTTCAAAGATGAACAGCTTTGAATCTTTCATAGAAATTATGAAGATTCTGAATGAACTGGCTGTGGCAGAGGATAAAACACTTTTATCTTCGTATAGTATTGAACTTGAAACTTTCGCAGATAATGATAAAATGAAAGTGGTTCATGATTTTGTCCATAAAAATTTTGAAAACAAAATTACACTGGATAATGCAGCATCATTGGTGAATATGAGCAATGTGACGTTCAATAGGTTTATTAAAAAAAGAACAGGAAAAACCTTTATCAATTATCTTAACGAGATAAGAATCAGCTATGCTGCACGCTGGTTGATGGAAAAGAATCTGACTGTTTTTGAAATTGCTTTTGAGGCTGGCTTTAATAATATCGCCAACTTTAATAAAGTATTTAAGTCGATCAAAAAGACAACTCCAACCGAATTTAGAGAACAGTTCAAAGGAGTTAAAAAGATTGAATAATACGTTTTAAAAATTTATTTTTTCTTTTTAACATACTATTTTTTGCACTAAAATTCTGTGCAAAAATCTTCTTTTATTTTGTCAGAATATCAGAATAAATCCTCTTTTTATTAATGTTTGGAGAGTGTTGTATTATGTTGATATATAGGGTTTTAATGTCTTTTAAAATTAATTGCTGAAAAAATAATATCGTTTTATGATAAAATAGTATTATATCAGACTGGTTACAAAATTTAGATTTGTGAATGTGAATTAAATCTTAACAAAACTTTAAATAATTTAATACATAAACGGCAAAATTTTGCTGAAAGAACAATAATTTTTTTTGTATTAAAAAATAAAGTAATGTCATTGATTCTCAATTAAATCTAACGAATCTATACCTTATGAGAAAAGCAGTTATACCCGTTCTGTTTGTTTTTTCACTCACTGCGAATGCACAGGAGAAAAAAACAGCCGATACTACGAAGACAACCAGTATTGAGGAGGTCGTGGTCACCTCTTTGGGGATAAAAAGGCAGGCCCGCTCTTTGACGTATTCCAGTCAGCAGATTGGCGGGGATGAGCTTACAGAAGTGAAAACTCCCAATCTATTAAATTCGATCAACGGAAAAGTTTCCAATGTGCAGATCAACAGAACCAATGGTGTAGGTAGCTCCGTAAGGGTGGTCATGAGAGGAGATAAGTCTGTCAACAGTGCACAGCCACTGTATGTGATTGATGGTATTCCCATTATCAACGGAACAGGAAAATCAGCAGATATCGGACAGTATTCCAATATGCCGGATCCGGGGGATGTATTGAGCTCCATCAATCCTGATGATATTGAAAGCATCAACTTCCTGAAAGGAGCTTCTGCTTCTACATTGTACGGTTCTGCCGGAGGTAATGGGGCTATCCTGATTACAACTAAAAAAGGACGTGCAGGGAAAAGTTCAATTACTTACAGCTCCAGCCTTACAGTGGACAGGGCTTATAGTCTTCCAAAACTACAGCACAGTTATCTGTCTTATGACCCTTCTGTATCGGGATCACAGCCGGGACAGTCAGTAGAAAGCTGGGGCGCAAAAGGATCTTCTAAAGATTATCTTAAAGACTTCCTTCAGACAGGAACAACTTGGGTAAATAGCCTTTCTTTCCAGTCAGGAAATGAGAGATCAACAAGTTATTTCTCAATCGGAAATACCACCAACAAAGGAGTGGTTCCCATGTCTTATTTTGATCAGTATAACGTTTCTTTCAGAAATTCAAGTAAGTTTCTGGATGATAAGTTAACATTAGATGCCAACTTCATCGGTTCATTACAGGAAAGTAAGAACAGACAGACTCCCGGAGCATCTTTTTCTCCTTTGACGAGTTTGTACTGGTTGCCAAGAGGAGTAGATTTTGATCAGTATGGTCCAGATAATTACACTTATTTAAATAAAGAAAGATTTTTACCTGCTCAAAACTGGTGGGAGGTTAATCCGGATGGAAGTTTTAAAGGAAACCCACCAACACAGAACCCTTATTGGATTTTAAACCGTAATCCTGTTACTGTAAGCAATAAAAATACCTATGGAGCGCTTTCATTATCTTACCAGATCAATCCTTGGTTAACGGCAAGAGTGAGAGGAAATTATAGCTGGAATATTTCAGACAGTCAGCGTGATATTGCTGCTTTTTCAGCACCTACTTTACTGGCTGTTAAGGAAGGAATTAATGGAAGAATTCTTAAGAATACCTATGAAAACTCTTCAACATATGGGGACGTGTTGCTTATCGGTAGTCCTAAAATTAGTGAGTCTTTCTCTTTAGATTTTACGTTAGGAGGAAGTATCAATACAACAAGAAATAAAATAGGACAAATTGATAACGCATATCTGACAAACCCTAACCTTTTCACTGTGAGTAATCTTGAATGGGGTAAAAAAAGATCCCCTGGTGATGGATATCATAATATCTATACCAATATGAAGAAGCAGGTACAATCTGTATTTGCAAGTGCTACAGTAGGGTATAAAAATATGTTTTATGTGGACATGACTTTTAGAAATGACTGGGATTCCAGTCTTGCCTTAACAGGGAGAACGGGATTTGACTATGAATCTGTAGGAGCTAATGCTGTGTTATCTTCTGTTTTCAAACTTCCGGAAGTCATTAGTTTCTGGAAAGTAAGAGGATCTTATGCAACGGTAGGATTAGGGTTGCCTACCAATATTTCCAATGCTATGATTGAATATAATAAAGGATATACTGTTGGTGTAGATGCGGGAACACTTGTGTTTCCAAAGAGTTCATTCATTACTGATCCTAAGTATAAAGACCTGTTTCCGAAACCTGAATTTAATAAAACTTTTGAAGTTGGAACAGAGCTAAGGATGTTTAGTAATAAATTAAGTTTTGATATTACTTACTACAACTCCAATACGAGTAATCAATTGTTAGAAACAAAAATAGATTCTTATTTCGGAGGAATAGCTCCTGGATCATATTATATCAACGCAGGAAAAATCCGAAATACAGGTTTTGAATCTTCATTGTCATATAAGGTCTTCAGTTCAGAAAAATTTGGATGGACAACTACATTAAATGCATCGGCTAACAAAAATACTATTGTTGAATTATTTCCACCAAGCTTACCTATATCAGAAAACCAACTTTTCTCATTAACAGGTGGAGGGGAATACACCAAACTGAAATTGGGAGGATCTTTCGGTGATCTTTACGGAATCAAGTTCAAAAGAGACGATCAGGGACGTATTTTAGTGAATGAAAAAGGAATCCCATTAGCAGAAGGTACTCCTTCTTATCTTGGCAATCCGAATCCTAAGTTTATTATGGGATTCAATAACTCCTTTAATATTGGTAAGCTGGGAATCTCTTTCCTTATTGATGGTAAATTTGGAGGGAAGGTACTTTCCCTTACAGAAAAAGCAAACGATATCTATGGAGTTAGTCAGTCTACAGCTGATGCAAGAGATGCTGGAGGTGTATCTATTCCAAATGCAGTATATGCACCGGGAACACCAAATGCGGGACAGGCTTACACGGGTTTAACCAATGCAAAAGATTACTATAAAGCAGTAGGAACAACAGAAGGGTTTGGAAAAGGTATTGATGAAGCCTATCTGTACAGTGCTACAACAATACGTTTACGCCAGGCTTCCATTTCATATACTTTCGATATTCAATCTAAATATATGAGAAACGCAACCGTAAGCTTAGTAGGAACCAACTTATTTTTCTTCTACAAAAAAGCACCATTTGATCCTGAGCAGGTATCAGGAAATACACCTGGTGGAGTAGGGGTAGATTCATTCGGATTACCGGTTACCCGATCTATTGGATTATCATTAAAAGCTAACTTCTAACTTTTACAATTAAGAAAATGAAAATCAATCATATTAAAATATTGGCATTCGGAGCTGTACTGTTATTTTCTGCTTCAGGATGTACAAATGACTTTGAACAGTATAATCAGGAAAAAGCAGGAGGTCCTGAAAATTTTTACGCTGATTTCATCGCTGTTGTTGATCCGATGAAATCCATGCAGAGAGGATTACAGTCAGATTATCAGCTGTACCCTAACCTTAGTGCAGATATGTACAGTGGAATGTTCAGTACAGCAACACCATTTAATGGAGGGGTAAATAATCTTACTTATTCGATGATGGACGGATGGAATAACAGAATCATTGCCAGACAACAGGATATTTTCAATTACTCCCTTATCATCGATAATACGGCTAAGGAAATCTATAAAGGTGTAGATTTTACAGGAACATTTGCTGTTAAAAAAATTCTGAAAGTTATTACGGCAGCAAGAGTTTCAGACAGTCACGGCCCGGTAGTCTACAGCAAATATGAAAAGCCCAATCCGAATGGAGTTACAGATTTTGATTCTCAACAGGAAGCTTACAATTATTTTATTGCTGATCTTAGCGCAGCTATTAACGATTTGCAGAAAGTAATTGCCATGCCAGCGACACAGAACGTAGAAGATAAATCGGCATTGAAAAAAGCAGATTTAGTATACGGCGGAAATATGGCGCAATGGGCAAAATTTGCCAATTCATTAAAGCTGAGGTTAGCCATGAGAATGAGCTATGCTGATCCTGCGAAATCTAAACAATATGCAGAAGAAGCATTGGCTTCACCTGCAGGATTGATTACGGATAATGCGGACAATGCGTTGATCAGTGTAGGACAGTCAGAATTAAGTTTTATCATTTACTCATGGGGAGACTGTTTAATCGGAGCCCCTTTGATGGCATATATGAACGGATATAATGACCCAAGACTTCCAGCATATGCTATTCCGGCATCTGACCCAAGCTTGCAGGGGAAATATATAGGAATCCGCCAGGGAATTGATTTATTAAATGGTAAATCAACGTACGGAGGGTTCTCACAGCCACAGGCAAAATCTGCCAGCGGAGATTATTTTTCCGGTACCGATGGTAAAATGAAATTATTCACCGCTGCAGAAACATGGTTCCTTAGAGCTGAAGCTGCTTTGAGAGGATATGCAGGAGCAGGAGATATTCAAACCAACTATACAACCGGAGTTCAGCAGTCTTTCGGAGAATGGGGGAAAAGTGCTAATGTTGCTGCTTATCTTGCCGATAATACTTCTACTGAAGCACCTTATATTGATCCGAAAAATGCAGACAATAACGTACTTGTTGGAAACCCCCAGTTAAGTACCATTACGATTGCGTGGAATAACGGTGATACCAACGAAAGAAAATTAGAAAGAATTATTACCCAAAAATGGCTATCCCTTTATCCAAACGGACCGGAAGCATGGGCTGAACAGAGAAGAACAGGATATCCGGTTCTTTTCAAGGTAAGAAAGAATGACAGCGGCGGAGCTATCAGTACAGAAGCAATGATCAGGAGAATTCCTTTCACTATTGATACCAAAACATCATTATATAATTACCAGCAGGCCGCTCAAATGCTTAACGGTCCTGATACCGGAGGTACAAAACTTTGGTGGGATAAGAAATAAAAAATATTCAGAATCACTCATTAATAAAGAGACATCTCAAGATCAGATTTTTATTTGATGCATTCATTAAGGCGGGAGAATAGAGTAGAATCTCCAAAAAATTTATAGTTTCGTTTTTTTAGCCTGAATGTATTTTTGAGATGTTCTCTTTTATTTAGAATCTTATTTTAAATATGGGAAAAAACAACTCCGGAACCCGTCGGATTCAGCCGATTCTTTGGATTTCAACATTATATTTTGCAATGGGAGTGCCCTTTGTAACCATTAATGCGGTTTCAGGAATCATGTATAAAGATATGGGGGTTTCGGACTCGCAGATTACTTTCTGGACTGCCCTTATCATGTTCTCCTGGACATTAAAACCTCTTTGGAGCCCTTTTCTGGAGATCTATAAAACCAAAAAATTCTTCGTTGTTTTTACTCAGTTTGCGATAGGAATTCTGTTTGCATTAGTGGCCTTAAGCCTGCCAATGCATGATTTTTTCAAATACAGTATTGCCCTTTTTGCGATAGTTGCATTTTGCGGAGCTACCCATGATGTGGTAGCAGACGGAACGTATATTGGGTTTTTGACCAATAAAGAGCAGGCAAAGTATATTGGATGGCAAGGTGCTTTTTACAACCTGGCGAAGATTATCAGCAGTGGAGCACTCGTTTATTTTGCCGGGGTTTTAGAAAAGACAAAAGGGGTAACCCATGCCTGGATGATCATTATGGTGATCTATGCATTACTCTTTTTTGTACTGGCTATTTACCACTATTTCATTCTGCCGAAGGAAAACAAAGAAGAACGGAAAGATGGAAAGACTGCCGGAAATGTTCGTCAGGAACTATTGGAAGTGATTACCTCTTTCTTCACCAAAAAGAAAATTCTATGGTGTATCCTCTTTATAATTCTGTACCGTTTTGCAGAAGGATTTGCGATCAAAATTGCGCCTTTATTTTTTAAAGCTCCAAGAACATTAGGAGGATTAGGATTATCTACTTCCGATATCGGGCTTATTTATGGGACATATGGTTCTGCAGCATTCATCCTGGGGTCCGTATTGGCAGGGTATTTTATCTCAGCCCGCGGATTGAAAAGATCTTTGATATGGCTATGCTGTGCATTCAATATTCCATTTGTGGTCTATGCATTACTGGCTTATTATCAGCCGGCAGATCTTTTACCGGTAGGAATTGCGGTGGTAGTGGAATATTTCGGTTACGGATTTGGTTTTGTGGGACTAATGCTCTACATGATGCAGCAGATTGCACCCGGAAAACACAAAACGGCACATTACGCATTTGCAACAGGGATTATGAATCTTGGCGTAATGATTCCCGGAATGTTCAGTGGAATGATCAGTGACTGGATCGGATACAAAATGTTCTTTATCTGGGTACTGATTGCTACCATTCCTGCATTTTTGGTCACTTTATTTGTTCCTTTTCCTCATCCGGAAAATCAGAAAGAACAACAAATCAATTCATAATAATTAAAAATAAAAAAGTAAAAAATACTTTATGACAGCTCAATCAGTAATGATCCCTTGGCAGGATCGCCCGGAAGGTTGTAATGATATCATGTGGAGGTTTTCCGAAAACCCGATCATTAACAGATACGCTATACCAACATCCAACAGTATATTCAATAGTGCCGTAATTCCCTTTGAGGACGGATTTGCCGGAGTGTTCCGTTGCGACAACAGGGCAGTACAGATGAATATTTTTGCCGGTTTCAGTAAAGACGGAATCAATTGGGACATCAATCATGACCCTATTGAAATGCATGCAGGAAATACGGATATGATTGAATCCGATTACAAATACGATCCCCGCGTAACTTTTATTGAAGACCGTTATTGGATCACCTGGTGCAACGGATACAATGGTCCTACCATCGGAATCGGATATACTTTTGATTTTAAAGAGTTTTTTCAGTGTGAAAATGCCTTTCTTCCATTCAACAGAAATGGTGTTTTGTTCCCTGAGAAAATCAATGGTAAATATGCCATGTTGAGCCGTCCGAGTGATAACGGACATACGCCTTTCGGAGATATTTATATCAGCTATAGCCCTGATATGAAATACTGGGGGGAACATCGTTGCGTGATGAAAGTAACGCCTTTCGAAGACAGTGCCTGGCAGTGTACCAAAATCGGAGGAGGGCCGGTTCCTATCAAAACAGAAGAAGGATGGCTGCTTTTCTATCATGGTGTGATCAATACCTGCAGAGGATTCAGATATTCAATGGGAGCAGCTTTGCTGGATCTTGAAGATCCTACAAAAGTGTTGTACAGAACGAAGCCTTATTTATTGGCTCCGGCTGAATTGTATGAACTGACAGGAGATGTACCGAATGTGGTTTTCCCTTGTGCAGCATTGACTGAAGGAGACAAAGTAACAGTATATTACGGTGCTGCCGATACCGTGGTTGCGATTGCCTTTGGATATATCTCAGAAATCATTGATTTTATGAAAAAGAATTCAATTTAATACAGTAATATAAAGTTTAGGAAAATAGGTTAATCATCTTAATTTTTCCGTTTGCTGGGAATTTTATAATGGTTTTCCTATTTTTAAACCAACTTTTAAACAAAACAATCTCCGATACCTCTCTTATCATGAAAAAAGAACTGTTAATCTGCTTTTTTACCACCCTGATGTCTGTAGCCAGTGCCCAGCAAAATAAAAACGATGTTTTATCCTGGGTAGATCCTTTCATAGGGACTGGTGGTCATGGACATACATTTCCGGGAGCAACTACGCCATTCGGGATGATACAGCTGAGTCCGGATCAGAATACAAAAAGTGGCGACTGGGACTGGTGCTCAGGATACCACTACAGCAGCAAAACCATCATGGGATTCAGCCATAACCATTTGAGCGGAACGGGATGGGCAGACCTTGGAGATATTCTGGTAATGCCTACCGTAGGACAGGTTAAAATGGTTCCAGGATCTGAAGACAAGCCGGAAACGGGTTACCGTTCAAAATTTACCCATGATAAAGAAATTGCTTCTCCGGGATATTACTCTGTAATGCTGGACAGCTATGGGATTAAAGCAGAGCTGACTGCTTCTCCAAGAGTAGGATTTCATAAATATACTTTCCCGAAAAGTAGTGAAGCCAATATCATTATTGATCCTACCAACAAAATCTTCGGAAATATCTACCATACTTTAGTGAGCGTGGAAGGCAATAATAAAATCAAAGGATACTGCTACAGCAATGGCTGGGGAGGTAAACGGTTTGCTTACTTCGTGATGGAGTTTTCCAAACCGTTTAAGTCTTACGGTGTTTATGCTGACGGAAAAATCAAAAATGATGAAAAAATTGCCCTTGCCAAAGATGCGAAAGCTTTTGTAAGGTTTTCAACAGAAGATCAGGAAAGCATTGAAGTAAAAGTATCATTATCTCCGGTGAGTACAGAAAATGCACAGGAAAATTTTGATACAGAAGCAACAAATATTGATTTTGCCAAAGCAAAAGAAACCGCTCAAAAGACCTGGAGAGACCTGATCGGAAGATTCCAGGTGACAGGAGGTACAGAGAGCCAGAGAAAAATTTTCTACACGGGAGTTTACCATACCTTCATTGCACCCAATTTATACATGGATGTGAATGGAGATTATGTGGCCGCTCAGGAAAACATGAATACCAAATGGTTCACCAACTACAGTACTTATTCTTACTGGGACGGATTCAGAGCAACGCATCCTCTGTTAACTATTATGGATCAGAAACATACAAAAGAATTTACCAACTCTCTGATCAGCAGATATACAGATCGTAAAGATCACATGCCAATCTGGGAACTTTGCGGATATGATAATTTCTGTATGCTGGGCTATCACAGTGCTTCGGTAATCTGGGATGCCATTTCAAAAGGAGTTCCGGGCATTGATGCTGAAAAAGCATTTGCAGCCATGAAAGATGCTTCTTTAACGGACAAAATGAGCAGCAGTGATGGTGGCGGAGGCCTTAACGACTATATAAAATTAGGCTACACTCCATCAGAAAACGGAGCTTCTGTTTCCGCAACACTGGAATATTCATATGATGACTGGTGTATTCAGCAGCTTGCAGAAAAATTAGGTAAAAAAGAAGAATCGGAAGTCTATAAAAAACGTTCTATGAACTTCCTGAATACCTTCAATAAAGAAAATAATCACTTCTGGCCAAGACAAAAAGATGGGAAATTCTTAGCAGATTTCACCCTTAACGATTGGAAAAAACTTCAGCCACACTGGGTTTCCGGAAACATCTGGGCGTATGATTTTTTTGTTCCTCATCAGATTGACGAAATGATGAATCTGTACGGAGGAAAAAAAGGATTTGAAGAAAAACTGGATAAAACCTTTACAGAAGCGCTTCATATGGAAGGAGAGCAGCACGTAGATATCTCAGGATTCATCGGATCTTTAGGATTCGGGGACGAACCGGGTCATCATGTTCCATACCTGTACAACTATGCAGGAAGTCCTTATAAGACTCAGAAAATGGTAAAATATATCCGTGACAATATGTATGCAGCAAAACCTGATGGAATCGTTAACAATGAAGACTGTGGTCAAATGTCAGCATGGTATATTTTCTCATCATTAGGATTCTATCCTGTGACACCTGGGAAACCTGTATATGCCATCGGAGCACCACAATTCCCGAAGGCTTCTTTAAAGCTTGAAAATGGGAAAACTTTCACCGTGATTGCAGACAAAATATCTGACAAGAATATCTACGTACAGAAAATGTTCCTGAACGGAAAGGAATACAAAAGCTGGGAGCTGAACCACAGCGATATCATGAACGGTGGCGAATTGAGATTCGTAATGGGAAGCAAACCAGTAAAATAAGACTCATAAAAATAAACGAAATAAAAAGTATCAATGGAAAGGAGAAATTTTATTAAAACAAGTGCACTGGCGGGAGCCGGATTGCTGTTTACCCAAAATGTTTTTGCTAAAAATTTAGTACTGGACGATTTTCCTGTTGTCCGTGTTCCTAAAGATAAAAGACATTTTACCAGCGAATCCGTAGAAAGTGCTATTGCAGCGTTTAAAAAGAAAGTAAAAAACAAAGAGCTGAGCTGGCTTTTTGAAAACTGCTTCCCGAATACATTGGATACTACTGTTTACTATACGGAAACCGGAGGAACACCGGATACCTATGTGATCACCGGAGATATTGACGCCATGTGGCTTCGTGACAGTTCCGCACAGGTTTTTCCTTATCTGCAGTTCTCGAAAAAAGATGAAAAACTGCATAAGCTTATCTCAGGAGTAATCCATAAACAAACGACATTCATCCTGAAAGATCCTTATGCGAATGCTTTCTATAACGATGATCAGAAGATCAGTAAGTGGAAAGAATATGACCATACCGATATGAAGCCGGGCACCCATGAAAGAAAATGGGAAATCGACTCGCTTTGCTATCCTATCCGTCTGGCCTACCACTTTTGGAAAACTACAGGAGATACAAAACCTTTTGATGTGAACTGGCTGAAAGGAATCAAACTTACCATGCAGACTTTCACAGAACAGCAGAGAAAAAATGATCTGGGTCCTTACAAATTCGAGCGTACAACGGCTTGGGCAACAGATGGAGTTCCTATGGGAGGATATGGTTACCCAACGAAACCTGTAGGATTGATAAGCTCTATGTTCCGTCCAAGTGATGATGCTACCATTTACGGATTCCTGATCCCTTCCAACTTATTTGCGGTGGTAAGCTTACGTCAGGCTGCGGAAATGGTTGCTCAGATTAAAAATGAAAAAACGTTGGCTCAGCAACTGAACAGCCTTGCTGATGAGGTAGAAGCAGCCATCAAAAAATACGGAATTTACAATCATCCTGAATTTGGAAAAATATATGCTTTTGAAGTAAATGGCTTTGGAAGTTACAACCTGATGGATGATGCAAACTGTCCAAGCCTGCTGGGACTGCCTTATCTGGATGCGGTGAAAGCTGATGACCCTGTGTATTTGAATACAAGAAAATTTGTGTGGTCAGAAAACAACCCGTTCTTCTTCAAAGGTAAGCTGGCAGAAGGAATAGGAGGTCCACATATAGGATTGGATATGATCTGGCCAATGAGTATCATCATGAAGGCACTCACTACCAAAGACAAAAGTGAGATCAGATGGTGTATAGATACCTTGCAGAAAACGCACGGAGGAACAGGCTTTATGCATGAATCCTTCCATAAAGACGACTCCAAAAAGTTCACCAGAGAATGGTTTGCATGGGCCAATACCTTATTTGGAGAATTATTATGGAAAACCTTTAACGAAAACCCGGAGCTACTGACATAGCACACCCTTTTATATGGCTTTTTCATCTGAGATTCCTTCCCGAAAAAGAAGGTGTCAGGGGATTGCTATATAAAATTCAGACACCAAAACACCTTAAAAAAATTATACAATGAAAAAAAAATCCATCTTTACCGCACTGATTGCCATGATGCTTCAGTCTGGTTCTCTGATTAACGCACAGCAGCTTAGCCCTACAGGAATATGCTATGTGGAAGTGAATAACAACAACCTCCTGAATGCGGGAGCGTACAAACTGCAGACATCGAACAGCTACCTGTTTAATGTGGTGAATATTTTTGCGGCTAATATTAATTATGATACCAGCCGTGGTAGAGCATATCTGTATTCCAATAATAACGTAACCAAGGTTCTTACTAATGCAGATACTTACATAAAGCCACTTCAGCAAAAGGGAATGAAAGTAGTACT
This sequence comes from Chryseobacterium sp. AG844, assembly GCF_003182335.1. NCBI lineage: Bacteria > Pseudomonadati > Bacteroidota > Flavobacteriia > Flavobacteriales > Weeksellaceae > Chryseobacterium > Chryseobacterium sp. AG844. The sequence continues at coordinate 62,580 of NZ_QGTV01000002.1, forward strand.
GACTATTTTAGGGAATCACCAAGGGGCCGGGATCTGTAATTTTCCTACCCGTGAAGCCGCAAAAGACTTTGCTCTGCAGCTTGCCAATACAGTGAATACCTACGGTCTTGATGGAATTGATTTTGATGATGAATATTCTGAATACGGAAATAACGGAACAGGACAGCCTAATGACAGCTCATTTGTAATGCTTGTTCAGGAGCTCAGAGCTTTATTACCGAATAAAATTATTTCATTCTACTATTATGGTCCCGCAGCTTCAAGACTTTCCTGGAACGGAGCCAGAGTAGGAGATAATGTCAACTACAGCTGGAATGCCATGTACGGAACATTCTCTGCTCCCAATGTACCACCTCTTACCAAAGCACAAATCTCTCCTGCAGCCGTATGGATGGGAAATACTTCCAATTCTACCACCACCAGCCTGGCAACCCAAACGAAAAATGGCGGCTATGGCGTATTCATGTGGTATGATTTACATGGAACGAATGAAACGGCACAGCTTTCAGCAGGAACTCAGACATTATATGGAGAACCAACTGTTTTAAGCGGTACTTTACAATCCTGGACACAAGGAACCAATTGTGATGCCCCTATCGGATTGTACACAAGCAATCTTACAGGAACAAGCGCTAAATTAAACTGGTCAGCCGTAGGAAGCAATACCTATGATGTTGATTATAAACCAGCTTCTTCAACAACATGGACGAATGCAGTAACAGCAACGAGCTCCACTTCTGTAACCATTTCCGGATTAACAGCCAATACCGAATATGACTGGAGAATTAGAACCAACTGCAGTGTGAAAAGCGCCTATATGTTTGCTCCAAGATTTAGAAGCACTTCAGGAACAACTCCTACAGGATCCTATGCTCTGTCTTTGGATGGAAGTACAGAATCAGGAGCGGCCGGAAGTATGAATCTAAGTGGCTCAGCATTGTCTTTTGAAGGGTGGATCAAACCGTCATCGTTCAAATCTGCGTCGCCATATATTTCTTCTATCATGGGAACAGAGGTAAGCGACAGCAATTCTGCATTCTTACGATTAGGAGATGCAAGTCTGGCGAATAATAAACTTCAGTTTGTGGTAAGTATTAATAATGTACAGCAAAAACTCGCTTCTGCAACAGCTCTGAATGCCAATACCTGGTATCACGTAGCAGCTACTTACGATGGATCCAATATGAAAATTTATATCAATGGTGTTCTGGATGCCACCAAAGCACAAACCGGAAGTGTGAATTCAACAGGGGCATTCAATGTAGGATATTTATATAATACTTCCAGAAACTTCAATGGGAAAATAGATGAGGTAAGAGTTTGGAAACGCGCATTAAGCCAGACAGAAATCAGTCAGAATATGTGTAATGTATCCGTTCCGGCAACTTCACTGGCTGCTTATTGGAAGTTTAACGAAGGAAGTGGTTCTACAGTTCAGGATACTTCAGGAAATGGTGTGACTTTAACGTTAACGGGAGTTGATTCTTCTAACTGGGGAACAGATGTACCATGTACAACAGGAAGTTCTGCATTAGCAAGAACTGCAGGGCAAAAGGCGGTCAATGTCGGAGAGACAAGCATTAAAAATCAAATCAAATTATATCCTAATCCGGCAAGCAAATCTTCATCACTGACAGTTTCTGTTCCGGATGAATACAGCAAAGGAAAATTGACAATTTATGATTTTAACGGAAGAATCGTAGATACAAAATCACTGAACTTAGGAGATAACCAATATGAATTGAGCAGAATTTCCGCAGGAAACTATATCGTTCAGTTTGAATCTCATGATGGAAGCCTGAAACAATCCGAAAAACTAATTGTAAAATAACAAACCCAGTCATTGGGTTTCGGCCCAATGATTTTTTCTACTACAAAATTGATATACTATGAGAAAAAAATCCTTTTTTATTCCCTTAATGGCCCTGATGCTTCAGTCAGCTCCGGCACTCAAAGCACAGCAGCTTGATCCTTTGGGAGTCTGCTATGTGGAAGTGAACAACAACAATATGCTGAATGCAGGTTCCTATACTTTACAGAATACCAACAAACAGCTTTTTGATGTAGCCATTATTTTTGCAGCCAATATCAACTATGATGTTTCCAAAAACCGTGCTTACATTTCAAACAATAACAACGTTACCAAAGTTCTGAATGATGTCAATACCTACGTAAAACCTTTACAGCAAAAAGGAATAAAAGTATTGCTTGATCTTTTAGGAAACCACCAGGGAGCGGGAATTTCCAATTTCCCTAACCGTGAAGCGGCTAAAGATTTCGCCTTACAGGTGGCTCACACTGTTTACACCTACGGACTCGATGGAGTAGACCTTGATGATGAATACGCAGGATACGGAAATAACGGAACAGGACAGCCTAATAACAGTTCTTTTGTCATGCTTTTACAGGAACTGAAAGCCGCAATGCCGGATAAGCTGATTACGTTTTATTACTATGGTCCGGCTACAACCAGACAAACGTATAATGGAGATTTAGCCGGAAATTATATCAATTACACCTGGAATGCCATGTACAGTACGTACAATGCGCCTGTTGTTCCGCCTCTTGATAAATCTAAAATCTCTGCAGCGGCAACCTGGATACAAAACTCGAATCCAAGTTCAACTTCTTCCATTACATTGGCAAGCTTAGCAACCAGCACAAAGAATGATCAATATGGTGTATTTATGTGGTACGATCTGCCGGGAACCAATGTAGCCAGCTACCTGAGTACAGGATCCAATATTCTTTATAATGAAAATACACTCTTAAGCGGTCAGTTGTATCCATGGTCACAGGGACAGGCTTGTGATCCGCCATTGGGACTGGATGTTTCCAACGTGACAGGAACTTCAGCTCAACTGAACTGGACTTCCAATGCTTCCCAGTCTTACAATATTGACTATAAACCAGCTAATTCAACGGTATGGACGAACGTTGCCAGCAATTATTCAGGAAATAATATTGTCATCAACAATCTTACTCTGAATACCAATTACGATTGGAGAATCCAGTCTAACTGCTCACCGACATTAACAAGTACTTATATTTTTGCACCAAGGTTTAACTCCGGAAGTGGCTGCACTACGCCATCAGGATTGACTTCCGGAAGTTTCCTTGGCAATACCACTCAGTTATCATGGGATGCCGGAAATGCAACTTCATATACGTTACAGTATAAAACTGCTGCTGCCACAACCTGGACTGAAATTCCAAATATTACAACCAATTCCTATTCATTACAAAACCTGACACCTAATACAAGTTATGTATGGAAAGTACAGGCTTCATGTACAGGAGGAACGACAAGTACTTATTCAGGAGAAGGATCATTCAACAGTGGTTTTGCTCCGGTTACAAGCCCGGGTGCAAGATCTCTTGCTTTCAACGGAAGCACGCATTATCTTAACGCAGGACAATTTAACCTGAGTGGAAACGCGGTGACCTTTGAAGGTTGGGTAAAAGTAAATGCTTTCAAAACAGGCTTTCCGTATATTTCATCGGTAATGGGTATTGAAGTAGGAGATAACAACTCGGCGATGCTTCGTTTCGGAGACGGAAACCTTGCGAATAATAAGCTGCAGTTTATATTAAGTTTTGGTTCGTCACAGGTGAAATTGAATACGAATACTTCATTCAACACTAATACATGGTATCATATAGCAGCCACTTATGATGGTGCAGCCATGAAAATTTATGTCAACGGTAATCTTGATGCAACGTTTGCGGTGACGGGTAACTTTACGGCAAACGGAATCCTTTATCTGGGAAGAAACTATGACAATTCACGTACAATCAATGGTTTCCTTGATGAATTCAGAGTTTGGAAAAGAGCACTGACACCACAGGAAATCATGAATAACAGCTGTAATGTTCCTGCCAATTCTACAGGTCTTGAAGCCAACTGGAAAATGGATGAAGGCAGTGGAATGGGAGCTTTGGATGCTACAGCCAATACCCATTTTGCAACCCTGATCAATATGACAGATGCCAACTGGAGAACAGATGTTGCCTGCGCTTCTAATCTTGCAGTGAAAGATGTTGAATCTGTGAAAGACAACAGCGCAGTGTACCCAAATCCTGTGAAACGAGGAAATGATATTCACTTTGCTATCAGTGACAACTCTGCAAGTGAAGTGGCATTGTACGATGCGTCAGGAAAATTATTCAAAAAACAGAATATTAATCAAAATAATAACGCAGTGAATACGCAGGATTTAATCAGTGGTACTTATATTTACAAAATTACACCCGCAAACAATAAAGTAATATCAACCGGTAAAATTATTGTGAAGTAAGATTTTGATAATAAAATAGTAACCGGGACTAATGAAATAGAGTCTGAAATACAAAGCAGGCAGACAGAGGTGTACTTCTGTTTGTCTGTTTTTTCAGTCACAGGAAGACTTGAATTTAAAATAAAAAATAATGCAGAATATAGTAGGAATCGATATTGGAGGGTCGCACATCACGCTGGCTCAGGTAGATCCGGAAAAACGTGAAATCATTTCATCCACCTATGTAAGAGAACATGTAGATGCTTTCGAAAACAAAGAAGTTATTTTCAACGCCTGGGTTTCAGCCATTAATAAGGTGGCTCATGATCTGGTAAAAGAAGATCTTTTAATCGGTATCGCAATGCCGGGACCTTTCGATTATGAAAATGGAATATCTCTTATGCGGCAGGGAAAATTTATTGATATCTATCAGGTCAATATTAAAGAAGAACTGGCAAAAAGGCTGGCCATTTCTCAGAAGCAGATTCATTTTGTAAATGATGCGGCTGCGTTTATGGAAGGAGAAGTATTCGGAGGATGTGCCCAAGGTTTCAACAGTGCTTTTGGAGTGACTCTTGGAACAGGATTGGGAACTACTTTCTTCAATGGAAAATTTGCTGCCGATGAAGATTTATGGGATGCTCCCTTCAGAGATTCCATCAGTGAAGACTATCTGGCGACACGCTGGTTTGTGAATCATTATAAAGAACTGACCGGAGAAGAAATCTCAGGAACGAAAGATCTTCTGGATAAACCTACAGAGATACAGACTCAAATGTTTAACGATTATGCAGACTCCTTTTCTGAGTTTATTGTCAGATATGTAGATCATTACAAACCGGAAGTTTTAGTTATAGGAGGAAATATTGCCAAGGCTTATCCTCATTTTGAGCAAAGATTTATTCAGAACTTAACCAAGAATAATATTAACTTGCAGGTTAAAATTTCTGCCATATTTGAAGATGCGGCCATTCTTGGAGCTGCCAGCTATGCATTAAAAAAGCGTATATAAATTAACAAACGAAAAGATACAATGAAGTTTATATTTTCTACTTGCTTACTGTTATTACAGGCCTGGGCTTTAGGTCAGAATGTATCTCCCGTAGACTATGTGAATCCTTTGATGGGAACCCAATCCAAACCTTCATTATCCAATGGAAATACCTATCCGGCAGTCGGACTTCCATGGGGAATGAATATCTGGACACCCCAGACCGGTAAAATGGGCGATGGATGGGCATATACCTACGATGCAGATAAAATAAAAGGATTTAAACAAACCCACCAGCCGTCTCCCTGGATGAACGATTATGGCGCATTTGCCATCATGCCTGGAGTTGGAAAAGTGAAGTTTAAAGAAGACGAAAGAGCAAGCTGGTTCAGCCATAAAGCTGAGGTTACCACACCTTATTTCTATAGCGTTTATCTTGCTGATATCAATGTCACAACAGAATTTACACCTACTGAAAGAGCCTCTTATTTTAAATTTGATTTTCCAAAGACAGACAGCGCTTACGTAGTGGTTGATGCTTTGAACAAAGGATCTTATATCAAAATTTTACCAAAAGAAAGAAAAATCCTCGGATATACTACAAGATATTCTACCGGGAAATACGAAAACTTTAAAAACTACTTTGTTATTCAGTTTGATAAAGATTTTGAACTCACAAAAACCTGGAAAGATGATAAACTGGTGAATGATCAGTTAGAAATTACCAGTGATCACACCGGAGCTGTGGTAGGATTTAAGCTTAAAAATAAAGAAACGGTGTATGCAAAAGTAGCTTCTTCATTCATCAGCTTTGAACAGGCAGAACTGAATCTTAAAAGAGAAATCGGAAACAGAAATTTTGAACAGGTCAAGACCGACGCTAAAAATATCTGGAATAAGACATTAGGAAAAATAGAAGTAAAAGGAGGAACAGATCAGCAGATGAGAACCTTTTATTCCTCTTTATACAGAACTTTATTCTTCCCGCAAAAGTTATATGAGATTGATGCTCAAAATAAAATAAAACATTGGAGTCCATACAATGGCAAAATTGTAGACGGAAGAATGTTTGCAGGAACCGGTTTTTGGGATACTTTCCGTGCTCTATATCCTTTCCTGAATCTGGTGTATCCAAGCATTAATGTGGAAATGCAGGAGGGACTGGCCAACGCTTATAAAGAAGGTGGTTTCTTACCAGAGTGGAGCAGTCCGGGATATTCTGATATTATGATTGGAAACAATTCCGCATCCGTAGTAGCAGATGCTTACATCAAAGGACTTCGCGGATATGATACAGAAGCGCTGTGGCAGGCTGTAAAACACGGAGCAAACAATGAAGGTCCTATAGAAGCTGTAGGCCGCGCAGGAGTAAAGTATTATAATGAATTGGGCTATGTTCCTTACGATGTAAAGATCAATGAAAATGCAGCAAGAACATTGGAGTATGCTTATGATGATTTTTCAATCTATCAATTAGGAAAAGCACTAGGAAAACCTGCTTCAGAAATTGATATTTATAAGAAAAGAGCTTATAATTACAAAAATGTATTCGACAAGGAGACGGGCCTTATGCGTGGTAAAAATAAAGATGGTAATTTCCAGAAACCTTTCAATCCTTTCAAATGGGGAGATGCTTTCACGGAAGGAAACAGCTGGCATTATACATGGTCGGTTTTCCAGGATATTGATGGTCTGGCAGAACTGATGGGTGGAAAGAAGAAGTTTGAAGCCAAATTAGATGAAGTATTTTCATTGCCTCCGGTTTTTGATGACAGTTATTATGGAGGCGTTATCCACGAGATCAGGGAAATGCAGATCATGAACATGGGACAGTACGCCCACGGAAACCAGCCTATTCAGCACATGATTTATCTGTACAACTATGCAGGAGCACCTTACAAAACTCAATATTGGGCAAGACAGGTGATGAATAAATTGTATCATGCAACTCCGGACGGATATTGCGGTGATGAAGATAACGGACAGACTTCTGCGTGGTATATTTTCTCAGCTCTAGGGTTTTATCCGGTAACACCGGCAACGGATCAATACGTGTTGGGAGCACCATTATTTAAAGAAGCTACCATCCATTTGGAGAATGGTAAGAAAATTGAAATAAAGGCTCCGGAAAACAACGCAGAAAATCTATATGTAAAATCACTGAATGTAAACCAACAGCCTTATTCCAAAAACTGGCTGAGCCACAAGGAATTGATGAAAGGTGCTGTGTTAGACTTTAAAATGGATAGCAAACCTAATAAAGAAAGAGGTACACAGGAAAAAGATTTCCCATATTCAATGTCAAAAGAAGAGTCAAATAAATAAATTTTAAATTAAAAATATAGCTGTATGAGTACAGAGAAAAAAGAAATATTCGATAGAGTAGAAAGCATGCTGCAAGGACAAGGTTTTAACATCGCAGCAAAAGACGATACAAGACCATGGGGAGGATTTTTTGTGATTGATGAAACACAGGCACAGGATTTTGCCAACCAATATTTCGATGGGATTGATGTAGATAGCCTTAGAATAGGAGGAAAACTGAGCCCGAAAATCCTTATCGTAGCTCCTGAAGCAAGATTAAGCTGGCAGTACCACCACAGAAGAGCTGAAATCTGGCAGGTTGTAGAAGGAACGGTAGGAATCAAAAGAAGCAATACCGATGAAGAGGGAGAACTGAAAGAATATGGTCCGAAAGATCAGGTGAAACTTCAGCAGGGGGAAAGACACAGGCTGATTGGTCTTACAGGCTGGGGAATTGTAGCTGAAATCTGGCAGCACACCGATGCGTCCAATCCTTCAGACGAAGATGATATCGTAAGAGTACAGGATGACTTTGGAAGATAATAAAAATTCCGCTTCAATTTTTGAAGCGGAATTTTTATTGGTAAGGAAGCTTGAGGCTGGAAGAGGGGAGTTTCTGTAAGTTTTCATAACTCTTGGATTTCCTTCGTTATTAGAGGCAATTTTACCTGCTGATGGTAAAAATTAAACCTTATAGGTTTCTGAAACCTATAAGGTTTTGTTTATTCAGAAAAGTATAAATCAGTAATTTATTCCTAAATAAGAATTCTACCGGCTAGGACTTCCAGCATCATTCTTCCATCTTCCCGCCTTAAAACGTCACATCCAGTCCCACATAGAAGTTGGCCTTCATAATCGGAGCATATACCATTCCGCCATCAAAATAGCTTCCGAAAGGATTTTTAAAATCTACAATCGCATTTTTCTGATAATAAGAAGTCAGGTTTTCTCCTCCTACATAAGCCCTGATCTTTTTATTGAAGTTTCTTGAGATCTGAGCATTAAGAACCGCATAAGATTCTGAATACGTAGGTAACTGAAACTCTGCCGGATTCGTTGAAGTATCAGGAAGTCTTTGCTTTCCAACCCAGTTTAAAGTCGTATCAAAGCTCCAGAATCCGCCATTATCATTTTTATTGGTTGAATAGGCCAGATTCACAAACCCTCTGTGCTTCGCCATAAAAGGAACTTCTCTTCTTCCGCCGATATAATCAGCCTGCACGTCATAATATTTATAAGCCAGTCTTACTTCAAGATTTTTGACAGGCATGAAATCCCATTGGGCCTGGAACGAATTCGCAAAAGATTTTCCATCCAGATTATAAAATGTCAGCTGTTGAGGAGATTGATCCAGATCTACCAATACCTGATCCTGGAAATCTGTTCTGAAGAAGTCTGCAACAATGCTCGATTTTCTTCCGAATAACTTAAATTCTTGTTGTAAGCTTGCCCCATAATTCCATGCGATTTCAGGTCTTAATCCATAAATATTTCCTCCGTTAGGCAGAATATTAATCGCTCTGTTTGATGCAAAATACTGCTGGCTTTCCGCAAATACATTTGCTGTTCTGAATCCTCTTCCGGCAGAAAGTCTTAAAATCGTCTGAGGCGTGAAGTCATATTTAAAGTTCAATCTTGGCGTAAACTGTGTTCCTGCCAGATTGTGAAAATCTACTCTTGAACCCGCTACTAAAGTATATTTTAAACCTGTTAAAGTATATTCAGCAAAAATTCCCGGTACAATTTCATTTCTTCTCATATCGTCCAGCAAATACGTTTCTTTGTATCCGTCATATAAGAAACTTGCTCCAGCCTTATATTTGTGGTTGGTATTTCCGATGATGCTTTCAAAAATTAAATTGGAATAGTATGTATGCTGCTGTCCCGCATAATTTCTCAATCCAAAAAAGCTGTCCTGCTGATGATACACATACTGGTTCATCCAGCCAATACTTTGATAAGGTTTACCCTTAAAAACATATCCTGTTTTATTCCAGACCTGGAATCTTGAAATATCGATTCCAACCCCATAAAAAGGCTGTTTGTCCTGACCCAGTTTTTTATCAAAACCAATCTGTCCTGCCGTTCTTTCATCTCTGATAAAATTAATTCCAAAATGAGACCCGAACCCCGACTTTTCAAGATCATTATAATTAAGCAAATATGCTGCATTAATCTGTGTTCCTTTTGGTCTGTCCAGAAAACCATCATGGTTCATATCCGTATTTCCAAACGTTCCGTTGCCGTGAAGAAGGAAAGTTTGCGACCATTTATCGTTGATAGGAGAAACATTGGTAATATTCACTTCAGCTCTTCCATTAAAATCAGAAAAAAGATTTAATGATGTTTCAGGAGCCTTTGCATTCTTAAGAAGTTCAGTGTTGATTTGTCCTGTGATACTTTCATAACCGTTGGTTACGGTACTTCCTCCTTTGGTAAGCTGAATACTTTCAATCCATCTTCCCGGGATAAAATTTAAGCCATAGGCAGAAGCCAGACCTCTGATCTCAGGTAACTGTTCTTTTGTCAAACTCGTGTATTTCTGATCCAACCCAAGCATTTTCAGCTGTTTAGTTCCGGTAACTGCATTGCTGAAAGAAACATCTACCGTTGCATTGGTTTCAAAACTCTCAGAAAGATTACAACAAGCTGCCTTTAACAGCTCTTTTTTATCGATATTAAAAACAAGTCCCGCATCTTTTTTACTTAAAGCTGTTGCTGCCTTAGAACCCGTCACCACAACACCATCAATACTTTTTTCGTGCTGGGAATGATCCTTTTTAGCAGATGAAGTCTCATTGTCTTTATGATCTTCATGCTTTGTTGCTTCTTCGTAATGAACCTTTGGATTAGGCTGCCCGAAAGTAAACTCTCTGTCATAAAGACAGCATCCCGGAAGGCCATTGTAAACAGCATCTGAAGCTTTGTATTTTTCATTATCATGTCCTGCATCAGCAATAGCCTTTAAAATCTTATCTGATGAGGTTTTTGAAGGGTCAAAATGTAAAGTAACCGTTTGCTTTTCAGCATTCCATTCTGCAGTATTGGCACCGGCATCTTTGGATGCTTTTTCAATTCTGGCTTTACATGAAGCACAGTTTCCTCTTACGTAGAATTCATTTTCTTTTTTAGGGGAAATAGTAGCATCTGCATGGTGCTCATGATGGGTTTCTGTCTGGGAAGGCTGAAGATCTCTGTCGTAATGACAGCATCCCGGAAGTCCTTCATAGGTTGTATCAGAAGCTTTGAATTTCTCATTGTCATGTCCTGCTTCTGCTACCTTTTTCAGAATATCATCAGAAGATACCTTATCTGTTTCTAAGGTTAGTGTCTGAAGATGAACAGAGTAAACGGCTGTTTTGGCACCCGCTTTTTTTGCGGCGCTTTCAATTCTTGTTTTGCACATTTCACAGTTCCCTTTTACCTTGAACTGATTTTTTGAAAGTGTCTGAGCAGATATAAATTGTGTAAATAGGAATAATGCACCAAGTATGAACCTGGAAATATATAATTTCATTTTGTTTAAAGTTTTAATTAATTAAAAAAACAGTTCATTATAAGGCATAATGAACCCATACTATTTAATTAACCTATCTTGGGCGGTTGCCAGATTTCCTTCAAACGGTCTGAAAGATAAGGATCTGCATATTGAAACTGAAGATTCTTATTCGCTTTGTAATAAGACAGTTCCAGACGTAGATTTTTTGAAAAAGGGGTTTCAATAAAAGTATAGCAGGCAATGCATGATGAGCAGCAGTCGTCATTACATGATTTTGTGTTATCATGTTTGCTGTCTTTTTTTGAAGAATGATTTTTACAGCAGTCCATTTTCTTGGAAGATTCTGCTTTACAGCATGTTTCCTGCATTTCCTGCGCATAGAAATAGTCCTTGGGAATCAGAAAAACTCCCAGACAAAAAACTATGGCAAGTATATGAAACAGCTTCATCTCTGCAAAAATACAAAATTTATGGTAAAGGATCACCAACTTTTAGAGAACAGCTATGCCATGGCTCACCATGAGCGGGGTTCAGTTTCGGTTTTTCTCCCATTGCCAGGCTCTGTGCTGCAGGTGCAGGAGCCGGACCTGGAGTTGCTTGAACTGTATTTTGCACTGCCTGTGGCGCAGGAGCTGGCTTAATGTTTAAGGGCTGTCCCACGGGAATATCGCATCGGTGTCCAGGCTGTCCGTGTGGAGGATTCATTCCTGGTGCGGTTTTTACCTGCTTCCCGTTATTATCAAGTGTGATTTTTCCTGATGATACAGCATTCGGATCAATCTGGATGGTATTGCCTCCGCTCACATTTACATTTTGTGTTGCAGGAGTAGCTGCAGCAGGTTGCCCATTCAAAGGCTGTCCTACGGGAATATCACATCGGTGTCCCGGTTGCCCGTGAGGAGGATTCATTCCCGGAGCTGTAGCCATAGGAGCAGCGTTGGACTGGATGCCTGCCTGTTCCATCAGAGCGGTTTTTGAGGTGGTATTTAGAGCTACGTTGGGCTGGCCAGCGTTGGCTTCTTCTTTTAAGTAAGTAGCTCTTTCATCCTTTTTACAGGATGCAGCTAAGAGTGATACGGCGATCAAACCTATAAATGTATTCTTCATATCCATGGGTATGAAACAAAATTAGCAAAACATTTTCAATTGTTTTGCTAATTTTATACTTATAATTTGATTTTTGGATTAATTTTTTACCAAAAGTCTAAATCCTTCCCCGTGAACGTTGATAATTTCCAATCCTTCGTCGTCTTTTAACAACTTACGAAGCTTGGCAATATAAACGTCCATACTTCTTGCTGTAAAATAATTTTCCTTTTTCCAGATCTTTCTTAAAGCAAGGTCTCTCGGCATGAAATCATTTCTGTGGATGCAAAGAAGTTTTAATAATTCGTTTTCTTTAGGAGATAGTTTATATTCTTTATCACCTACTTTCAGCTGTCTCAGCATAGAATCAAAGAAAATATTACTGATTTTAAACTGCTCCTGTTCTTCATTTTCCAAGGTAGAACTTCTCTGAAGAATTGCTTTTATTTTGTATAAAAGTAGCTCAGTATCAAATGGTTTTGTAATATAATCATCAGCACCTAACTGATATCCTTTCAAGATATCTTCTCTCATGTTTCTTGCAGTAAGGAAAATGATAGGTGTATTTTTATCAATCTTTTTTACATCTTCCGCTAATGAAAATCCGTCTTTTTTAGGCATCATTACGTCAAATATACAGATATCGAATTCATTTTCTGTAAATTCTTTAAGTCCCTGCTCCCCGTCAGTGGCAAGAGTCACTTCAAAATTATTGATGGTCAAATAATCTTTAAGCACCGCCCCGAAACTCTGATCGTCCTCTACTAATAATATTCTGTTGCTCATAATTTTAATAATTAAAAATTAACAATTAAGAATGAACTTCCTCACTCTATCTTCTATATTTTGATATTTGGTTTAACTTTATAATTGATGAATGATCATTGATAACTGATGTGAAAAAGATCTGTATCATTTATCGCTTATCATCTATCATTTATTTTTCTAGCTCATTGGCAGTTTTATCGTAAACGTACTTCCTTTTCCTTTATGAGAGTCTACAATAATCTGTCCTTTGTGCAGTTCTACAATTTTCTTCACGTAAGAAAGACCTAATCCCTGGCCTTTTACGTTGTGAATATTTCCGGTTTCTTCCCTGAAGAATTTTTCGAAAATTTTGGTTTTATTCTGTGTATCCATTCCCATTCCTTTATCGGAAATTTCAATCACATACCAGTGTCCTTCATTTCTTGTTTCCACATGTATTTCCGGTGCTTCAGGAGAATATTTATTGGCATTATCCAGTAAGTTGACCAGCATATTGGAGATGTGGAATTCATCTATTTTAAAATTATACTGAGTGGCCGTGAACTTCTGTGTAAGCGTTCCGTTTCTTTGTTGTACAATCAGGTTGAAAGATTCTGTCGTTTTTTTGATCAGCTCTCTTACGTTGGTCTCTTTTAAAAATAATTCCACTTCATTTCGTTCAAGCTTGGACATGTTAAGTACATTTTCCACCTGTTTTTTCATCCTTAAATTCTCCTGCTTGATCAGTTCGGAATAGTATTTTACTTTATCCGGATTGGTGGCAATTTTATCATTAGCCAACGAATCCGTTGCAACAGAAATGGTTGCCAATGGTGTCTTAAACTCGTGAGACATGTTGTTGATGAAGTCTGTTTTCACTTCAGCAAGTTTTTTCTGCCTCATCATATAATTGATGGAAATAATATAAATCCCAAGAATGGTAAGGAGAGAAAGAAATGTTCCCAAAAGCATCGGCCAGTTATTCATCGCCAGGGAATATTCTTTTTTAGGAAATACCAGAGCAAGGCTGTATAATGTATTTTTCTTATCGGCAAACAGAGGAAAGCTGTAGGTATTACTGTCTTTCTTTTCTTTATAAGCCTTATTCGCAATGCTTGTAAGCTTATTATTACGATCCAGAACTCCATATCCGAACTTGGCAGTGATCCCTCTTATTTTAAGCTCTTTGGCAATAACGGAGTCCAGTGTTTTAGGATCCACTCTTTTGGTGATAGGAAGGTTGTTTCCATATACTTTCACAAACTCTTTCATGGAGTAATCTCCCGTCTCAATCTCCTGATTGATATCTTGCGTTAAAAGTTCGCGATTGGTGGTGTCTCTTTTTATTTTATAAGCAGCTTCGTCTGTATACAAAGTCGTCAGCTTGATAGAATCTCCTTTTTGAGAAATAGGCAGCTGCGTTTTTTCAATGATATTTTTGGAATAAATAATCTGTCTTTGAGTCCCGGAGTCTTCTACTTGCTGAATAGTAGTTAAAGACGGCTGTTTGCTGTTCGCAAGAATGTTTTTTCTGAAATCTTTATAATCCTGATTCAGGTATTTGTCAGCTTCAATCTCTTCAATACTTTTTGAAGTACTTTCCAAAACCGCATACACTTTATTTGAAAAATCCTGTTCCAGTACGCCGTAATAGCCTTTCAACCAATAAAATTGGAGCGTTACAAAGACAATCAGTGAGATCGTCATAAACACTGAAATTATTGGGATGAATTTGTTATTCATTATTTAAAATATATATGTTTTGGAAAAATGAATGTTAAAATTAATTTTTTTAAGAGTACATAAACAAAAAACGAGCCAAAAAATTGTTTTTTTTTTCTTAAAAGAGTGTTTTTTAACAATTATTTATGAATTATCTTTTACTTGTCATATGAAAAGTCCTTTCAATAAATAAAATGCTAACTTTAATAAAAATAAATATATATGGAATCTACTATCATTTTCAACAAAGATTTTGATGCATCAAGTGCTTATGTTATGAAGATTTTTAAGGCTGATGTTTCAACCGTATGGAACTATTTTACACAAGCAAGATTATTGGATCAATGGTGGGGACCTAAACCGTGGAAATGTGAAACGGTAAGTCAGGATTTCAAGGAAGGAGGCACCTGGATGTATACAATGGTAGGTCCGAACGGGGAAAAAGGACCTATGTATGCTCAAACTCAATATGGAGAAATTACAGAACACAGAAGTCTTGACTGGATGAGTGCTTTCTGTGATGAAAAAGGGAATATCAATGAAGACTTCCCAAGGTCAAAATGGCTGATTGGCTTTACTGGATTGGAAGAAGGAACTAAAGTAACCATCAATATCTATTACCATTCTCCTGAAGTGATGAAAAAGCTTATGGATATGGGATTTGAAGAAGGCTTTAAAATAGGACTGAATCAATTGGAAGAATTGATTGGATGATTTTGAAAATGTAAAAAGCACTTATTTATAAAAAAGAGGATTTTCCATTAGAAAACCCTCTTTTATTTATCACCAGGAATTAACTTCCTGCTTCCATCTTCAAACTTCCAGGCTTTACAAAAGCTCTTCTTCCTGAAAATACTGGATAATCGCCTTTTTCATAAGCAAAGTCTGCTCATTAGGTTTGAGTTCCGGAAGTTCTTCCACAATTTCAAAGTGGGGCCATCCGTCTTCATAGTGGGTAAATTTATAATATCCAAATGGCTCAAGCAATCTGCAGACTGCAATATGGATCAGGTTTACTTTGTCTTCTTTTGTATATTTTTGCTGGCCGCTTCCCAGTTCCTGCAACCCTATCAGAAATAAGAGGGTTTCAATGGGCGGGTTCTTCTCTGTCTGGAAATTGTCTTCAAAGAATTGTTCTATTTTTTTCCAGTATTCAGTTTCGTTCATATAATTGATAAATGATGATTAATAATTGATGTTTTAACGTTTTAATTCTTCACCTAATTTCCTTTATAAGCAGAAGTTACTTTTAAAATTTCAGTAGCTTCGTTAATAAGAACATCTGATCTTTGATAGATCTGGCTCTGCACATTGCTCTATAGTTACTGGTTGTTGATGAAACAGATCTATCAATGATCATCTATTTTCAACAGAAACGCATACTCCAGTGCATCTTCTTTCAGAGATTCAAATCTTCCGCTTGCTCCTCCATGTCCGGAGCTCATATCAGTTTTGAAGATTAAAATGTTATTGTCCGTTTTTAATTCTCTTAATTTGGCGGTCCATTTTGCAGGCTCCCAGTATTGTACCTGAGAATCATGGAATCCTGTCGTGATCAGCATATGAGGATAATCTTTCGCTTCTACATTATCATAAGGAGAGTAGTCTTTCATGTAATGATAGTATTCCTTATCATTAGGATTTCCCCACTCATCATATTCTCCGGTTGTCAAAGGAATCGTATCATCCAGCATGGTTGTAACAACATCTACAAAAGGTACCTGTGCCACAATTCCGTTGAATAACTGAGGTTCATAATTTACCACAGCACCTACCAGCAATCCGCCGGCACTTCCTCCCATGGCATACATGTGTTTTGATGAAGTATAATTTTCTCTGATCAGGTATTTTCCGGCATCAATAAAATCAAAAAATGTATTTTTCTTAAACAGCATCTTCCCGTCTTCATACCATTCTCTTCCCAGATATTCTCCACCACGGATGTGAGCAATAGCATAAATAAATCCTCTATCCAGCAAAGACAATCTTACATTGGAAAAGCTGGCATCAACAGTATGTCCGTAGCTTCCATATCCATATAAAAGAAGCGGAGTGTCAGGTGATTTCTTAGTGTCTTTATGATAAACCAGGGAAATAGGAACTTTTGTCTTTCCATCTCTTGAATCTGCCCAGATTCTCTCTGAAATATAATTTTCAGGAGCAAACTTTCCACCCAAAACTTCCTGTTGTTTCAGAAGTTTTGTCGTCTTTTCCTTCATGTTGTACTCATACGTGGAACTAGGCTGTGTAAGGGAAGTATATCCATAGCGTAAAATTTCCGTATCAAATTCCAGATTGATCCCGATATAAGCTGTATAAGTAGGATCGGAGAAAGGTAAGTAGTAAGACTCCTGTGTTTTCTCGTCAATGATTTTGATCTGAAGCAATCCTCTTTCTCTTTCCTCAAGAACCAGATAATCTTTAAAGATCTCAAAACCTTCCAGTAAAACTTCTGCACGGTGCGGAATCACATCAACCCAGTTTTCCATGCTGCAGTTATCAATCTTTGCCTTTACAATCTTGAAATTGATCGCATCATCCGCATTGGTAATGATATAAAATTCGTCTTCATAATGCTCTACTGAATATTCAAGATCATCTATCCTTGGCTGGATCACCGTCCATTCTGCAAATACATTGTCTGAAGGAATAAAACGATGTTCATCCGAAATAGTGCTTGAGCTTGCAATGAAAATGTACTCTAATGATTTTGTCTTAAATACATTAACATCAAAAGTCTCATCTTCTTCATGGAAGATCAGAACATCTTCCGCTGAATCTGTTCCCAGCCGATGTCTGTATACCTGAAATGCACGAAGGCTTTTGTCTTTTCTGATGTAAAAAATATGCTGGTTATCATTCGCCCAAACGGCTTTCCCTGTAGTATTAGGGATCGTATCCGGCAAAATTTCCCCTGTCTTTAAATTTTTAAAATTAAGCGTATAAATTCTTCTTCCTACATCATCTGAAGAAAAAGAGGCCAGTTCGTTATTGGGGCTTACTGCTACACTTCCTACTTCAAAAAACTCTTTGCCGTCTGCCAGAATATTAACGTCAAGTACAATTTCCTCATCATTCTCAAGGTTTTTATACTTTCTGCAGAAGATAGGATATTCTTTGCCCTCTTCATAACGCACAATATACCAGTACTCATTAAAGAAATAAGGCAGAGACTCATCGTCCTTTTTATAGCGGGCTTTCATCTCTTCGAAAAGCTCTTCCTGAAGAGCTTCCGTATCTTTCATGATGAATTCTTCGTAGGCATTTTCCTCCTCAATGTATTGGATCACTTCGGGGTTTTCCCTTTCATTCAGCCAAAAGTAATTATCAGTTCTTCTATCGCCGTGTTTTTCTAATATTTTTTCAATTTTTTTTGCCTGTGGAGCTTTCATCCGGGGTATTTTTATTTTTTTATTGCATAGGATGTTCTTATACTTTTTCTTCTGAAAGTAAGTAATTTAAGCAGAAATCCTTTCAATATTAATTTTTGTTCAAATTTAGGTAAAAAAAAACCATCTTTCCTTTATTGAAAAGATGGTTCATTGTATTTTTATAATTAAAGACTATTTGTGAAGTGCTTTAATATACTTTTCAAGGGCCATTGTCATAGAAGGAGTTTCCTTCGTTGGTGCCATTAAATCTACTTTTAATCCTGCTTCTTCCGCAGCTGCCAAAGTCGTGTTTCCGAAAACTCCGATCTTTGTTTCATCCTGCTTGAAATCAGGGAAATTTTGCTGTAGCGATTTGATTCCCTGCGGGCTGAAGAAGATCAGCATGTCATAATCTTTGACATTGATATCCGTAAGATCACTGCATACGGTACGGTACATAATCGCTCTTGTCCAGTCTACATTAGATGCATCCATGGTTTTTACAATATCCGGGCTCAAAACATCTGAAGATGGCAGCAGATATTTTTCAGTCGGGAATTTTTTGAAAAGAGGAAGCAGGTCTGAGAAGTTCTTCTCCCCAAAGCTGATTTTTCTTTTTCTGTACACGATATGCTTTTGAAGATAGTTGGCAATTGCTTCCGACTGGCAGATGTATCTCATCGTATCCGGAACGGCAAAACGCAATTCCTCTGCTAGCCTGAAGTAATGGTCAATCGCATTTTTACTGGTAAAAATAATACCGGTATACTGCGTCAGATCTATTTTCTGTGTTCTGAGCTCTTTATTGTCAACCCCTTCGACGTGGATAAATGGACGGAAATCAATCTTTATTTTTTCCTTCTTCGCTATATCCAGATATGGAGAAGACTCACTAGGCGCTGGTTGAGAAACCAATATAGACTTTATTCTCATCATTGACTTTTATTAAAAAAATAATAACTTCCAAAGCAATAATAATGGTGCGATTTGGAGGGTGCAAATATACAAAAATTTATAATACCATTTTTCAGGAAGAATCTTGTTCTTGTGAAATAAATAGAAAAAAACTTTGAAAATGAATACAAAAGCGAAGAAGCAGAAATAATATAAAAACATTTTATTTCTGTCTATCGGGAAGTAATAATGGGCTACACAAAGAATTATTAGCAAAAATGAAAGAATGAAATAAAACTTTGTGGAGGTAAAATAAAAAATAGTCCATTTTTTTCCATCCCCTATACTTTGGTAAAATAAAAAGCCTAATGTTGATTTTATTACATAAAAAAGCAGCACTGCCAGCAAAGTATAACCCAATTTATTAAGCTGATATCCCAAAAGCTGAAGATCCGCAATATATTTCGGTACTACAGGAACATACTGTGAAATTAATACAGACAGAGTAAGTGTAGTCACACAGGAGGTGATGATCCAGCTGGGAAGGTTGTTGCTTGCATCAAAATATTTCTGAAGCAGAAAATCTCTGAGACTGGCATCTCTTTCTATGACGTTCATCATAAAAACGTATAAAAATATACAGCCCACAAGGATAAAGATTACCCAATCATTATTTTCAGGTATTCTTACGTGATTGATGAAGTGTTGTGATGATGGCAAAATTTAATTTTTTTATTTATTATTTAACTTCAGATAACACAGCCCGGCACAGATTTTCCTGTCACAGGATCCATGAATCTGCAGTTAAAATATTTGCTCTCATCGATTTTACGTATTGTTCAGATCTGTTGAATAAAAGGATCTGTTTCATCCGCTTAATCCCCGAGAAATATTTTTGCAAAATTATAGATTATTTTGTATAAAATAAAAAGGTTAAATAAACTATCTTTGCAAACTGAAATGAAAAAACTCGTCATCATCCCAACCTATAACGAAAAGGAAAATATTGAAAATATTATTTCCGCGGTTTTTGCATTGGAGGACGACTTTCATATCTTAGTAGTAGATGATTCTTCTCCCGACGGAACAGCAGAAGTTGTAAAAGAATTGCAGAAGAAATATCCGCATTATCTCCACTTGTCAGTAAGACATGTGAAAGATGGACTGGGGAAGGCTTATATTCATGGATTTAAATGGGCCATCGAAAATAAATATGATTATATTTTTGAGATGGATGCCGATTTTTCACACAATCCTAACGATCTGCCGAAACTTTTTGAAGCCTGCAGAAATGCAGATGTGGCCATCGGATCCCGTTATTCAAAGGGAGTAAATGTAGTGAACTGGCCCATGGGAAGAGTATTGCTTTCTTACTTCGCCTCAAAATATGTACGGTTTGTACTAGGCCTTCCCATTCATGATACCACGGCAGGATTTGTCTGCTTTTCAAGAAAAGTACTGGAAGAGATAGGATTGGATAACGTAAAACTGAAAGGATATGGATTCCAGATTGAAATGAAATTCAGAGCTTTTAAAAAAGGTTTCAGAATTGTAGAAGTTCCTATTATATTTACCAACAGGATTTTAGGAGAAAGTAAAATGAACGGCGGAATTATCCATGAAGCAGTTTTTGGAGTATTGAACTTAAAATGGAAATCAATCATCAACAGATTATGAAACTGATGAAAAAGTTAATCTTTATTTTCGTTTTGCTGGGCCTGTTTTCGTGCGGCGATTATATTGATAAGCCCAAAAATCTGGTCGATAAAGGTTTGATGGCAGAAATCATTGCCGATCTTGCGATCAACGATCAGGCTATCTTTATCTATCCTGACAAAAATATGGAAGCAGGGACAAGGGCTGTTTTGAAATCATATAAGATAAAACCGGATGATTTTGTAGATAGTTTCAAATACTATGTAATTAAAGAAGAAATGGACGGGATCGCTAATGATGCACAGGAAATATTGCTGAAAAAAGATCCCAAAGCAGATAAATATGTAAAGGAAAAACTGAAACAGAACGGTGCTGTAATGCCTGTAGTAAGGTAAAAATAACCTCGAAGTTTCTGTTTTACAAAAATCACTGGCAAAACAGTGTATGTAAAAAAGTATAGAGATGAAATTTTTTAATATAGAAAAGACCTCTGAAGGAAAAGCAAGAGCAGGGGAAATTACCACAGATCACGGGAAGATTCAAACTCCTATTTTTATGCCTGTGGGAACTGTAGCAAGTGTGAAAACAGTTCATCAGAGAGAATTAAAAGAAGACATTAAAGCTCAGATTATTCTGGGAAATACTTATCACCTTTACCTTCGTCCGGGCATGGAAACGATGCAGGATGCAGGTGGTTTACACAAATTCATGAACTGGGATCTTCCTATCCTTACTGATTCTGGAGGTTTTCAGGTATTTTCATTGGCAAGCAACAGAAAGATGACAGAAGAAGGTGCGAGATTCAAATCTCACATCGACGGAAGTTACCACATGTTCTCTCCGGAAAGATCAATGGAAATTCAAAGACAGATCGGAGCCGATATTTTCATGGCTTTTGACGAATGTACACCTTACCCTTGTGATTACAACCAGGCAAAATCATCGATGGAGCTTACCCACCGCTGGCTGAAGAGATGTATTGATTGGACGAATGATAATCCTGAATTATACGGACACAAGCAAAGGCTTTTTCCGATTGTTCAGGGATCTACCTATTCTGATCTTAGAAAAATCTCTGCAGAAGTGATTTCCGAAGCAGGGGCAGAAGGGAACGCGATCGGAGGACTTTCTGTTGGAGAGCCTGAAGAAGAAATGTACAGAATCACTGACGAAGTGACAGATATCCTTCCAAAAGAGAAACCAAGATACCTGATGGGAGTAGGAACTCCGTGGAATATCCTTGAATCGATCGGGCTGGGAATTGATATGATGGATTGCGTAATGCCAACAAGAAATGCAAGAAATGCAATGCTTTTCACATGGCAAGGGGTGATGAACCTTAAAAATGAAAAATGGAAACGCGATTTTTCGCCTTTGGATGAATTTGGAACCAGTTTTGTAGATCGTGAATATTCAAAAGCGTATCTTCGCCACCTGTTTGTATCTAAAGAATATCTGGCAAAACAGATTGCTTCGATTCATAACCTTGCATTCTATCTCGATTTGGTAAAAGTAGCCCGAGAACATATTATTGCAGGTGATTTCTATGAATGGAAAAACTCTGTAGTACCGGTTCTCAGACAAAGACTGTAAAAAAATATGCTTAAAATTGTAGACAGATATATCATTAAAAAATACCTTGGAACTTTCAGTTTCATGTTGGTATTATTGTCTATAGTCGTATTGGTAATCGATGTTCAGCAGAAGATTCCAAGGATAGAAAATGCCAAGGCCATTGATCCGAAACTGGATCTGACCTATTTTCTTATCCATTTTTATCCTTTCTGGATCATCAATCTTGTGGTGACTTTCCTTTCCATTCTGGTTTTTATTTCGGTGATTTATTTTACTTCCAGAATGGCAAATAATACAGAAATTGTTGCTATTATCAGTAGTGGAGCCAGTTTTCACAGATTTTCCAAGCCTTATCTGGTTACTTCCATTTTTATTGGATTGATTGCTCTTGTAGTCTATCATATGGTGCTGCCGTGGGCCAATATCAAGAAAAATGAATTGGAAGCGTATACGTATAATGCAGCCAATAAAGAAAAGATTTTAGGAACGGCACCTGCTTCTTCACAGCTGAGTAAAACAGAGTATATCTTCGTTGATTCCTGGAATAAAAGAGAAAAAAGAGGGTCGAGTTTTGTCTATCAGAAATATGATAAAGACAGAAAAATGACCTATGAGCTGAAGGCAAGTGAAGTGTATTGGGATAAAGCTAAAAAACAGTTTGTTTTAAATAACTATCTGGAAAAAACAATCAATAAAGACAATACCGAAAAACTCGGTAACGGAATAGAATTAAGGAAAAATTACGGGCATTCTCCGGAAGAACTTTTCCCGAATGAACTTTTGGGACAAAATAAAACCACTCCGGAACTTCTGAAATTTATTGAAAGGGAAAAAGAAAGAGGAAACAGTAACCTGAATTCTTACCTGAATGAACTTCACCAGAGGACTTCCATGCCTGTTTCAATCATTATTCTGACATTTCTGGCGCTTTCCCTGTCATCACAGAAGAAAAGAGGAGGATTAGGAGTCAACCTAGCCATCGGTATTTCATTGGCCTTTATTTTCGTGTTTTCATTCGAAGCCTTAAAAGTGGTTTCGGAAAATAAAAGTTTGTCTCCGGCTGTAGCCATGTGGCTGCCTAATATGGTGTTTTTGCCGCTTACCCTTTATTTGTATATCAAGAGAGCCAATCAGTAAAGGAGCTTTACTTCTTTGTGATAAAAGGAATGCATTCCGTCTTCCAGTTCGATCCAGAGTTCACCCTTTTCGTCTGCACGCCGGATAATGCCATTTTGTCGCGCTTTTTCAATTTCAAAGACCGATATCTGATCTTTTCTGAAGAGGTTTTTATTAAATCCATCCAGGATTTCCTGATCTGAAGGTATGTTTTTAAGCTTTTCACACAAATATTCATGAAGGTTTAAGGCTAGTTCTTCCAGGTCAAATTGGATTCCTGTCTGCGTCAGAAGTGATCCTGCATTGGATATTTCATCAAAATTTTCCTGCAGAATGTTGATTCCGGCTCCGATGATGAAATAATTATTTTGATTAATTTTTTTCTTTTCTATTAAAATTCCAACGATTTTTTTACCTTTAAGGATGATATCATTCGGCCATTTGATTTTTACCTCAGAGTCAGACAATATGGCAAGGAAATCCCGGATCACCATTGCGGTATAATAATTGAACATAAAGTCGGAGCACAGGATGTTCTGAGTATTCACTGCCAGCGTATAAGCCAGATTTTTTCCGGCGGTCTGAGTCCAGATATTTCCATACTGACCACGGCCTTTAGTTTGATTAAAAGTATGAAGTCCTATAAAATTTGAATCTCCGTAAAGTAAAAACTTTGATATTTCGTCATTAGTAGAAGAACATTCTTTCAGGTAAAAGAGTTGGCTCATTTAAGAAAACTTTAAGAGATTAAGAGGGTAAAAGTAAGGTTAAAGTAAAGAAAAAACAATAAATTTGCAGATTATAGTATTTTTTTAATGAATAAAACAGCAGAAAAACAAGCGTTAATAGATAAAATCGTTGAAGCTATCCAGGATGTAAAAGGAGAAGACATTATGATCTTTGATCTTTCAAACATCGAAAACTCAGTAGCAGAAACGTTCGTGATATGTAGTGGAAACTCAAATACACAGGTAGCTGCATTGGCAGGAAGTGTAGAGAAGAAAGTAAGAAACGAACTGCAGGACAGACCTTGGCACGTAGAAGGTACTGAAAATGCGATGTGGGTATTGGTGGATTACGTTTCAGTGGTCGTTCATATATTCCAGAAACAGGTACGTGAGTACTACGATATAGAAGAGCTTTGGGGTGACGCAGTCATTACCAGAATTGAAAATGAATAATAAAAATTTTAAAAAGTCTAAATGAATAATAAAGGATTCAACTGGTTCTTTCCTATTGCAATCGTAGCCCTTTTGCTATTTTTTATTTCCAATTTTGTTGGAGGTGATGCAGCAAAATCTATTGATGAAGATGGTTTCTTTAGAGAAATGCAGGCGGGCAAAGTCCAGAATATAATTATATACAAAGACATAGAGAAAGCTGATGTTTTCCTAACAAAAGAAGCAAAATCGGCAATGGTTTCCAAAGCCGGAAAAGAAAACAACCCTCTTTCCGTCCTGGATATGGCTCCTAAAGCAGATTTTTCTGTAAAATACGGAGATCTTCAACTTTTCCTTCAGAAATTTGAACAGGTCAAAGCCAGCAATCCGGTTATTAAAACAACTAAAGATTACGGAACAGGTAAGAGTGCATTAATGGACATCCTGGTTCCTGCTTTGGTTTGGATTTCTATTCTTGGATTATTCTACTTCCTTCTTTTCAGAAAGATGGGCGGTGGCGGAGGTCCTGGCGGACAAATTTTCTCTATCGGAAAATCTAAAGCGAAGCTTTTCGACGAAAAAGAAAGAATTCAGGTAACATTCAAGGATGTTGCAGGATTGGAAGGTGCTAAAGAAGAAGTTCAGGAAGTAGTAGACTTCTTGAAAAACTCCGAGAAATATACAAAACTGGGAGGTAAAATTCCTAAAGGAGTTCTTTTAGTAGGGCCTCCGGGAACTGGTAAAACCCTATTGGCGAAAGCTGTTGCAGGGGAAGCTAAAGTTCCGTTTTTCTCACTTTCAGGTTCCGATTTCGTTGAAATGTTTGTGGGAGTAGGAGCTTCCAGAGTAAGAGACCTTTTTGCTCAGGCAAAAGCAAAATCTCCGGCCATTATTTTCATTGATGAGATTGATGCTATCGGACGTGCCAGAGGGAAAAATAATTTCTCCGGCGGAAACGACGAAAGAGAAAATACTTTGAACCAGCTTCTTACTGAAATGGATGGTTTCGGAACAGATACCAACGTTATCGTAATGGCAGCAACCAACAGAGCGGATATCCTTGATAAAGCTCTGATGAGAGCAGGACGTTTTGACAGATCTATTTATGTAGACCTTCCGGAACTTCACGAAAGAAGACAGATCTTTGATGTTCACCTGAAAAAAATCAAGCTGGATGATAATGTAGACAGAGAATTCCTTGCAAAACAAACCCCTGGTTTCAGTGGGGCAGATATTGCCAACGTTTGTAACGAAGCAGCACTTATCGCAGCAAGAAATAATCATACTTCAGTAACAAAACAGGATTTCCTTGATGCTGTAGACAGAATCATTGGCGGTCTTGAAAAGAAAAATAAGGCAATCAAACCTTCTGAAAAAAGAAGAGTGGCTTACCATGAAGCAGGACATGCTACAATTTCTTGGTTGGTAGAACACGCATCTCCACTTTTAAAGGTTACGATCGTCCCCAGAGGACGTTCATTGGGAGCAGCATGGTACCTTCCTGAAGAAAGACAGCTTACCACTACTGAACAGATGCTGGACGAAATGTGTGCAACATTGGGAGGTAGGGCAGCAGAGCAGGTGATCTTCAATAATATTTCTACAGGAGCACTTTCTGATCTGGAAACCGTAACAAAGAGAGCTCAGGCAATGGTTACAATCTACGGATTAAGCCCGAATATCGGTAACATTTCTTACTATGACAGCTCAGGCCAGTCTGAATACAATTTCGGAAAGCCTTATTCTGAAGAAACCGCTACAAAAATTGATGCGGAGATCAAATCAATCATCGAAAATCAATATGAAAGAGCGGTAAGAATTCTTGATGAGAATAAAGATAAGCTTGATGCTTTAGCAAGTAAATTGCTTGAAAAAGAAGTGATTTTCCGTGAAGACCTTGAAGAGATTTTCGGAAAAAGAGCATGGGATCCTGAATTGACAGAGAAACCTGTAACCAATACTATTCCTGAAAAAGATCAGCCCATTGTAGAGGAAACACCTCAGATCAAAGAGAAAGAAGAAGAAAGCGAAATACAGGCTCCCGAAAGCCCGACACAGCTTTAAGATTCTTAAAAAATAGAATTAATAAAAACCTGACAATCGCAAAATTGTCAGGTTTTTTCATATTTAAGGAGATATTTTGGACACTATTGTAATTTATTTTCTATTTTTGTATAAAGTTGACTAAAAATAGATTAAGTTGAATTTATTCAAGAGGATTGTAAGCAAACTTACCAACCAGCCTGAAGAAGAGGACAAACAGAGCCTGGAAAAACTTGGGGATTCGCTGAAAAATGCGGATCTTGACTATAAGTTTGCGCAATTATTTACGCATTCGGGAGGATTTTTTAATTATTGTGCAGATGAAGCGGAAGCTCTACAAACTTTAAATCAAATTATTAAAATAGAAGGTGTTCACAACCTTTTCTGCTGGGATAAAGAACTGCAGAACTTTTTGAACGTTGTGAAGTCTTCATATACGTCAGAACTACAGCCGTCTAATGACGCCGCATTCATCACCTGTGAATATCTCATTGCCTATGACGGCAGAATCATGCTTTCGCATAACAATATCCTGCATTATCATTCCTCAAGGCTTCCTGATAAAATTATCATTATTGCCAATGTTTCTCAGATTGTAAACAACCTGAATGATGCCATGGGTAAAATAAAAAGAAACGGAAATATCAAGAACCTTACTTCCATCAGCGGAAGCCAATCGAAAATGGACAGTTCTTCCAATTCCAATACAAAACTGTTTTTATTGCTGCTTGAAGATTAAGCAACCACTTCTAAATTTTAAATTTTGGACAAAAATCTCATTCAAAGAACCGTATCAGGTATCGTTTATGTAGCCATCATTATTCTTTGTTCTACTCCGTTGGGAGCGCAGCTGCTGAACAGTATTGCACCTGGTCTTGCCAAACAGCAGTATCTGTATCACGGTTTAATGAGTCTTCTGCTGATTGTAGGAACCTGGGAATGTGTTAAAATTATGAAGTTTGGAAACGGCTATGAAAAATGGGTCGTATATCCATTGGTCATTTTTATTTTCTACATGTTTTCCAAAAGGTATTTTAATCACGATTTCTTTTTTGATTTCAGACTTAGTGAAATATTAGCACTAGCCTTGATTGGAATAGCTGTAGTAACCTTATTCAAATATCCTAACGAATTATACTTTGACAGCGGGAAACTTATTTTTACCGTTATTTATGTGGCTCTCCCGTTCAGTTTTGCATTAGGACTGCCCAAATTCTCCAGTTATAATGAAAACTTCTCTCTGGAAGTTCTTTTCCTGTTTATCCTGATCTGGAGTAGTGATACTTTTGCCTATCTGGTAGGAAAATTCTTTGGAAAACATAAAATGGCTCCTAAGATTTCGCCTAAAAAAACATGGGAAGGTTATGCCGGAGGTGTTGTTTTAACATTGGTGTTGTCTTATTTTATCGAACACTATCAGCCCGAGCTGAGAGGAAACTGGATGATCGTAGGATTTCTGGTGGCAGCCTTTGCTCCATTAGGAGATCTGGTAGAAAGTCAATTGAAAAGAAACTTCGGTGTAAAGGACAGTGGGAACATCATTCCGGGACATGGAGGAGTTTTAGACAGGCTGGATAGTTTTATTATCTGCGTTCCTGTCGTATATTTGTACTTTATTTTAGAAAAATTTATATAATCTCATGAAATTACATAGAGAATCAAAAGGAACGATTACCGTTGCGACCATACTTTTTATCATTCTGGGCGCTTTAGCAATTTATTTCCTTGAAATATGGTCCCTGCTGATCATTATGCCTTTGTTGGTTATTTACAGTTTAGTATTCTGGTTTTTCAGAGTTCCGGACCGTAATATTCTTGACCACAGAGAAAATGTGATCGCTCCGGTGGACGGAAAAGTGGTTATGATCAAAGAAGTGGAAGAGGATGAATTTATAAAAGGTAAAGCAATCCAGGTTTCTATTTTTATGTCTCCACTGAATGTTCACATCTGCAGATATCCGGTTTCAGGAGAAGTGATTTACAAAAAATACCACCCGGGAAAGTATCTGGTAGCATGGCATGAAAAATCTTCTACAGAGAACGAAAGAACTACGGTAGCAGTTCAGACGATGACCAATCACAAAGTAGTCTTCAGACAGATTGCCGGATATGTAGCAAGAAGAATTGTATTCTACTGTAATGAAGGGGATAAAGCCAAAGCCGGGCATGAGTTCGGATTTATAAAATTCGGTTCAAGAATGGATGTATTCCTGCCTTTAGACACAGAGATTATCTGTAAGATCGGAGATATTACAAAAGGAGGTGAGGATGTTATCGCCAAACTGAAAGAAAACTAAAATTCTTATCGCTGATAAAAAACCAAAAGAGAGCTTTTAAAGTTCTCTTTTTTATTTGGGGTATGAAGGGTATATTTTGTTATTTGAGTTTAATTACGCATGAGTATTATTGCGTATCCGAAGACTAATACCTTTCCGTTGGGATTGATAATTTTGCCTGCTTAAAAACACAGGCTCATGCTTTTTTAAGTGATTTAAGGTAAATGATTGTTAATTTATTGTCAAAAATGGCATTTCATTTGATAATTTTAACATCGAATTTTAGTAAATTGTAGCTAGAAAAACACCTTAATCATCTCCTTTTTAATGCTGAAAAGACTGATACATTTCGTTTTGTAGATTTCTGTTTTGCATGAAAGGCTGTTAATATTGGAAAATTTATACTTTCAGGAGTACAAATGCCAACTTAAGCTTGTGAGAGCATAAAAAAACAACAAGATGATTTATAAGTTTTTCTTTAAGATGATTAACGACGAAACTGAGAAGATGGATGATGATTTTGAAAGTAGTTATCTTCATCTTATTAACCGGTATTTGCTTTTATTGTTTTTCATATTCCTGTTTTACTCCATTTTTATTATTACTTTTTTTGGGGATATGCTGATCTCCATATTTCTTACCATTATTACCTTCTTCTGGCTGCTGCTCATGGCCATCAAAGGAAAAACCAAACGGTTCAGAAAGGTTTTAAAACCTTTCATTATCGGGATATTTGTTTTACTCACATTTATAGTAAGTTTTTTTCATATTTATACTTATAAAAACGCTGGTGTAGAGTACTTTTACTTTTGTCTTCTGTTTGCTGTTCCGTTCTTTCTGAAATACAAACAGGACTCCCTTACGATCTTTTTTATTACATTCATCATCAGTATCAATTTCATTGCATGTCTGTATTTTGATTTTGATTTCCTGCCAAAGAGCAGATTCATAGAAAAAGAAGATTTTAAAACAATAAAACTGCTGAATATTTTATTCTCCGTTGCTTCCTTTTTAATGGATATCGTATTTATTACCCAGAAAGACGCATTGATTCATGGCTTAATTTCCGATAAAAAAGAAAAGGATTCCACCATCAAGGATCTGGTCAAAACGAATTCGGAATTGATGAAACACCAGATGTTGATTAACCATCTTTCAGAGGAAAATATTCAGGAAATATTGAATTTAGCGGAAAGTAATTCACCCATGTTTTTTGAAAAATTTCAGGTATTTTTTCCTCATTTTATTCCGGATATTTTACAAATAAATCCTAATCTGATCCATTCTGAGCTCTATTTCTGTGCACTGATGAAGCTGGATTTTGATACTAAAAAAATAGCACAGTGTACCAATAACAGTATCCGGGCTGTAGAAAGTAAAAAATACAGGATCCGGAAAAAACTGAATATTCCCTCAGAGATCAATATCAACAGCTTTTTGATAAAAATTTAAACAGAATTCCGATTTTTGTTACTCATACGTAATTTTGAGTAGGTTCTGATGGTGTTTTTTGATTTTCTTGTCAATATTTTTACTTAAAAACATTGTGATGAATATTAAGAACATTCATATTGGAAGCCTAATCCGATCCAAAGTGGAAGAGTATCAGATTTCAATAGAAAGAATTTCCCGGTTTTTAAACAGTACGGAAGATGAAGTGGAAAAGATGTATCATGCAAAAAGTATGGATACTGATGTTCTCCTGAAATGGTGTAAACTTTTAAAATTCGATTTCTTCCGGTTCTATACCGGACATCTGATTTTATATGCTCCACAGGCAAGAATTGATAATGTCTTCACTCAAAAAGAAAATACCCTGGTTTTCAGAAAAAGCATTTATACGCAGGAGGTTAAGGATTTTATTCTTGATAAAATAAAGACAGGGAAAATGACGGCCAATGATGTGGTTAAAAGGTATAGAATACCCAAGACCACTTTATATAAATGGATGAAAAAGATATAAGATGATGCCAGATTATAAGCAGATTTATACCGACATTCTTGAAGAAAAATTTCCCGAAAAATTATCAGACACCACCATCAGGCTTAAGTTGGAAACATTACATTCAGCTTTTGATATTCTGAAATTTAATCAACTGATTTTTGGAGAAACAGAATATACTATGGAACGTAAAAACCAGAGGCTCCGTTCTTATGATAAGGAATCAATTCTGAAAATTCTCAGTTATCAGAAAAGAAATGAACTGACTAATCTTCAGGTGAGTGATCGTTTTAAGATAAGCCGAAATACCATTGCGAAATGGAAAAGAATTTTAAATGATGACTGATATTGCGTTTTTTAAACCTAATGATTTTATTTTTTATGATAAATAAGTAGTTATGATTCTTTTAAGTTGTTTTGCTTTTGATATTTAAATTTATGGTTGGGTTTTGTTAAAAAGCTCAACTTTTTATTTGTATTTTTTATCAGGATAAGTTATTGGTATTTGTGAGTTTTACTACGCGTGAGTAGTATTGCGTAGCAGGGAACTATTTTCTAACCGTCTGTGGTTGATAATTTTGTGGAAGATAAATGTCTGGATTAATATTATCAAACAATTATAACTTATATAATGATGGAAACAAAATTTACAATGCCTCCAATCAAAGTCCTGCTCATAGCAATGCTCTTTGTTTTTGGAAAATCTTTTTCTCAAACCAATAATGGTGCAGTAGGGATTAATACTACTACGCCGAACTCTAATTCCGTTTTGGATGTTATTTCAGGAAATAACAACAAAGGAGTACTTATTCCAAGGTTAACAGAAGCGCAACGAAACGCAATTGTAATCAATCAATCCAATGATGATGGCTTGACGATTTACAACACCACAGAAGACTG
Source organism: Chryseobacterium sp. AG844 (assembly GCF_003182335.1). Lineage (NCBI taxonomy): Bacteria > Pseudomonadati > Bacteroidota > Flavobacteriia > Flavobacteriales > Weeksellaceae > Chryseobacterium > Chryseobacterium sp. AG844. The sequence goes on from NZ_QGTV01000002.1 coordinate 94,139, forward strand.
TTTCAATTACTGGAGCTTTGCGGATAAAGAATGGAAAAGTGTGTGCGGACAGCTGGGTAAATCTGTTTTTACCATAGACTGTTCCACTTCCAAAGCAATGGGAAGCTATGTAAAAGGAAAAGAACTTACCAATTCCAATTACCTGAAGATTGCCGTGAATGTGACTAAACCCGGTAATTATACCATTTCCGGAACAACCACAAACGGATATAATTTTTATGGAACCGGAGTATTTCTAAACACTGGAACACAAACAATACAAATTCCGGGACAGGGAACTCCTCAGAATATTCAGACAGATAATGTTGCTCTTGAAGCCAACGGAACTGAGGTAACTTGTACCCCTGCGATTTCGATTGCTGTTCTGAGTCCTGCAGGTACCTATACCATGAGCTGTGGAACTGCAACGGTAAATGGAGTATACAAGGTGGGAACTGCTCTTACTGCTTCGAATACAATTACTTTACCTGTGAATGTTTCAACACTGGGAAGTTACACCGTTACCACCAATACGGTTGACGGAATTTCTTTCAGTGGATCAGGCACATTTACTTCTACGGGAAATCAGAATATTACATTAAGCGGAACAGGAACTCCAACTTCTACATCGGTGAAAACAATTACCATTACTTCCGACAGCCAGGGTGGGGTATCTACAACATGTTCTGTGAATGTAGTGGTTGTCATTCCTAAAAAAACGGTTCTCCATATCGGATTAGAAACAGCTTACGGGTATAGCGCCTACACCGGTCCGTCAAGAAGTCTGATGGATTCTCCAACAAACTTTGGTACCACTGCTTCCAGTATTGTTAAATATGAAGGTTTTACACATACTTCTTTAGGGAACTCACCTTCTTCAGCAGCTCTTCAGACGGCTCTTAATAATAAGCCGGATATTGTTGTCATTGGATACAACTATACACCTAATGCTACAGATGCAGGTTATATTGCTTCCTATCTTAATAAAAAAGGAGTTGTCATTGCGATGACAGATGATACGGGCACTGCACAGAATTTATTCAGAGGAATATTCTCTGATCCTACCATTTCAGCATCTTATGGAGGCGGTGCAGGTTCAGTGTATGCTCTTACCAATTCTGATGATCCCATCCTTAACGGACCTTTTGGAGATGTAAGAGGGAAAAACTGGGGTGAAGATGCTTCTACCACAGTAAATATTTCGGGGTTGACAAGCGGATTTGTTCCTTACAGCTATGCGCAGCCTATCAACAGCACCACTGCCAGAACAGGAATTTCAGGATTAAGAAATACCAGCCTGAACTTTATATGGTTTGGTGACGGTGGCTTTTTAAGTAATGAAAATGCCAACGGAAATCAATATTCAAGTAATACCATTGAGCCTTTTGTAGCACCAAGTTCAGGAGGATATTTCCCGGTTCAGAAGTCTTCTTACGGATACGCAGGAAACGGATATACGACAGGAGGAATGCAGGTTCAGAATTCAATCCTCTTTGCCAATATGATTGCCTGGGCAATTAAGCAGGCAGAATTCAACGGAATAAACACACAATGATAAAAGGTTTTTAAAGATGACTCCGGCACGATTATTCGTGCCGGAGTTTTTATTTTATATGTCTTTTAACTTCCTGTACAAGGTTTAATATGAATTCTACAGGAATATCCTCTTCCATATCAATAAGAAGGATTTTAAACTTCTTTCTGCCGTCCTGGATCAATTCAGGATAATCAAGCCGGTCACCATGATAAAAACTCAGGTAATGTTTTTTATATTTTTTGCTGTAATAGAAATAGCACAGCATTTTCTTTTTGTATTTGATAAACGGAAGCCCGAAACTGAATGTTTCTGTAATATTTTCCGGATCTGAAGCTAAGATCGTATCACGCAAAAATAAAAGAGTACTTCTTTCAGGCTCTTCAATTCTGTAGAAATACTCTTGTATAGGATTCATTGTATTCAGTTATAAGATTAGTCGAAGTTTTGAAGTTCGACAAGTTTGTGATACATTCCTCTTTTTGCAATCAGGTCGTGGTGGGTTCCCTGTTCTACGATATCACCTTTTTCCATCACTACAATCCAGTCTGCTTTCTGAATGGTTGAAAGACGGTGGGCAATCACTAAAGAAGTTCTGTTTTCCATCATCTTCTCCAGTGCATCCTGTACGAATCTTTCTGATTCTGTATCCAAAGCTGAAGTTGCTTCATCAAGAATCATTATTGGTGGGTTCTTCAATACTGCTCTGGCAATAGAAACCCTTTGTTTCTGACCTCCGGAAAGTTTACCTCCATCATCCCCGATATTGGAATCATACCCTTCAGGAAGTCTTGTGATAAATGAGTCTGCATTGGCAATTTTAGCTGCTGCAATCACTTCTTCTCTGGTAGCATCAGGTTTACCCATCAGAATATTATTATATACAGAATCGTTGAATAATACAGATTCCTGGGTTACCATTCCCAGCAGCTGGCGGTATTCCTGTAGTTTTAAATGTTTAATGTCTGTTCCGTCAATCAGAATTTCTCCTTCCGAAACATCATAGAATCTTGCCAAAAGGTTGGCAATCGTTGTTTTACCGCTTCCACTTTGCCCAACAAGAGCAACTGTTTTCCCTTTAGGGATAGAAAGTGAGAAGTTTTTAAGAATGGTATGATCTTTATCGTAGTAAAAGCCAATATTATTAAATTCGATGGAATGATTTAATGTTGAGATCGAAACAGGATTGGGTACTTCATCAATTTTTACATCAGCATCAAGAATAGCCAACACTCTTTCCAGAGAAGCTTCTCCCTTCTGAACATTCGAAATAGACTGAGAAAGACTTTTCACTGGAGGCAAAATCTGGAAGAAAATACCAAGGAAAACAAGGAAGTCTGCGGGTGAAATACTCTGCTCCACAATAATCTGTTTTCCCCCATACCAGGCAATAATTAAGAATGTTACTGAACCTAAAAATTCGCTCATCGGAGATGCTAATTCTTTTTTTCTTCCCAGACTTATAGAACTGTTAATCCATCTCTGCATAGACTGCATAAAACGGTTGTCCATTATTTTTTCTGCACTAAAAATTTTAATAACCTTTGTAGATTTCAATGTTTCGTCTACAATTGAGAAGATATTCCCCATTTCATTCTGCGCTTCGTGGGAGTCTTTTTTCAGACTTTTTCCAATTAAAGCAATCATAGTTCCCATTACCGGTAATACCAGAAGTGAGAAAAGAGTCATTTCTGTACTTAAAAAGAAAAGAGTCACCAATGTACTGATTAGCATAAAAGGTGCATTGATTAATTCAACTAAACTTCCTAAAATATTCCCTTCAACTTCACCCACATCATTGGACATACGAGACATCAAATCTCCCTTTCTGCTTTCTGTAAAAAAGGAAACAGGTAAAGCAAGAATCTTTCTGTACATTGCTCCACGAAGGTCTTTAGTAACCCCTACACGGTAATTGATCAATAAAAATGAACCTAAATATCTGAAAAGGTTTCTCAGTAAAAACATAAACGCTGTTACCACGCAAAGCCACGCCAAAACGTTAAGTGCTCCATACTGGGTTACTAAACTCTGAACATAGTAATTGGCATATTCTTTTGCGTAGGAGAAGAAATCTAAAATTTCTCCCGAATACACAGGTGGATGGCTGTATTTTTTAGCCTCAATGGTTCCGAAAAGCATTCCCAAAACAGGTAGAATAGTTCCTAAGGAAGCAATCTGAAATACAGAATACATAAGATTGAAAAACAAACTTCCGTAGATGTATTTTTGGTGAGGTCTTGCGAACTTTAGTATTTTAATATATTGGTTCATTCAATGAAAAAATTGGATAGCAAAATTACGTAAAATTAAAAGATAAGACGTTCTTAATCCTGTTTTACTTTACCGGATAAGTTTCAAAAAGTGTCTTTTTGTTACAACTCAGCACTATTAAGCATTATTTTTTTGCCTAAATAAACCTGAACTTGGCTTAAGAACCGGAAATCGTAAGGTGTTGCTGTTTAATAAAAAAAACTGCTGAAAGAGCAGTTTTTTATAATGATTCCACTTAAAATTTCACCTGATCATTGTATTTAGGAGCAAAATTTTTAGGACTCAGTCTATCCAGTGTTTTTCCCAAATTATTGATGATCTGAGTCATATTATCAAAATCGACAACGTTGATGTCATCATTTTCATGGTGATAATGAGACGCTTTGGTCATATCAACAGTAGAAAATGAATGGGCAATGATTTTCTTTTTTACAAAGCTTACATTGTCTGAACGGTAAAACAGCTGCTGTTTTGCATAAGGATCAGCATTAATTTTTAATCCGTTCACTGCATTTTGATTGAAAAGTTCATCAAGGTCAGAGAATCCGTCTCCCGTCATATATAATGCATTTTTTCCCCATTGAGATTCTGTAGCAACCATTTCGAAGTTAAAAAGAGCTGTCATTTTATTATAAATGTGATCCAGATTCTTATCAGTGGAAATCGCTCTTGAACCCAGCATTCCTTTCTCTTCTCCATTAAATGCCATGAACACCATAGAGAATTCCGGTTTTTTGTTTTTAAAATAATCGGCGATACCTACCAGAGTCGTGATTCCGCTGGCATCATCATCTGCTCCGTTATAAATATTATCTCCGCTTTTATCACTGGTTCCGATATGATCAAAATGTCCTGAAAAACCAAGGTACTGATCAGATTTTCCTTTTTTGATTCCGCAGACATTGTATACGGTCTTTCCATTGTAATCAAAAGGTACCAGATAAGATTTCCCGGTACAGTATTCCAGATTATTTTCTTTGAAAAGTGCAGCGATGTAATTGGCTGCATTTTCATTTTCCTGGGTTCCGATTTCACGGCCTTTCATTTCATCTGAAGCGAGAGTGGAAAGAACTGTCTTTACTCTTTCTTTGGAAACCTCCTGAGCAAAAGTGAATATGGAGAATAGTGATAAAGTAAGATACGTTAGCTTTTTCATTGTCTTTTATTAAAGTTATAGGATCTGTCGTATTTTTAACTCAAAAGTTGCAATGAATTTACATAAAATAAATTAAGAGTGTATGACAAATAAAAAACAGCTCCTTAAAAGAAGCTGTTCTCACTCAAAAAATCGTTGTAAGGCTATCGAAGTCTGTCTACAGATTTTACGAGCCTCTCATCTTTACGGATATAAATGTTTGCTATGAACAAACAGATTACCGCAATCAATGGGAAAATCGGCTCAATACCCTTCTCAGGAATTTGAACTCCTCCGGATAAGTTTAGTAACCAGTACGCCAATACACCAATCAACAAAGCGTTTATAATGATGCTGATGGTATTCAGCAAAATTTGTCTTTTTCTGTTTTTGAAACTGAAAATACTTAATGCTCCGATAACAACAAGTACGATACAGCCTATATTAAGTAAAGGAATACTGTCTGAAATGACAACATCCTGTCCTGTTATAAAAAGGAAAACCGCAGCTAAAACTGCTAATAAGGTCCATATGGTTTGTATTCTCTGTAGCATTGAATATTAAATTCTTGGCAAAAATAATATAAATTTTGCACAATTCAAAAATAAGTGTAGATTTGCATTATACAATGTACTTGAAAACAAAAGTCACCGGACTTACTTTTCTTACTCACAATTAATTACATTTTTACATTAAATATGTTTAACATAGAAACGTTAAGGTCAAAATCCGTAACGGAACTGACTAAAATCTTGAAAGATTTGGGCGTTAAAGTTGCAAGAAACAGCAATGAAAATGACAAGATCTTTGCTATTCTTGACTTTCAGGCTTCTAACCCTAAAGTCGCAAAAGATTATTTCAACGCCACCGAAACCGCCAGTATAAATACTGAAGAGGCTCCAGCAGAAAAACCTGCCAAAGCCCCGGCAAAAAAAGCTGCCCCTAAAAAAACAGCAGCCAAGCCAAAAGCAAATGCAAAAGCTCCGGTAGAACCTAAAACAGAGGAAATAGTAGAAGAAAAGGTAGCTGCTCCTGAAGAAATTAAACCGGAAGAACCCAAAGTGGAAACCGCAGCAGCCACGGTAACAGAAGAAACCGCAGCAAGCGCTCAGGCAAAAAAGAAAAGAAAAAGAGTTTCTACCAATGCAGCTAATGCAGAAGTATCTCAGGAAAGAGTTGAAACTCCAAAAAACACAGAATCCCAAGAGCCTGTTCAGGCTGAAGAAAAGCCTAACAATCCCCAACAACCACAGGCTAACAGACCTCAAAAAGGACACAACCATCCACAGAACGGTGGAAACCAACATAAAAACCAAAACCAGCAACATCAGCAGCACCAAAACCAAAATCAGAATCAAAACAGACATTCTGAAAAGGCAGAGGAGCAGAACGACCATAAAAAAGAATTTAATTTCGATGGATTGGTAAGCATTGAAGGGGTTTTGGAAATCTTACCGGATAACTACGGATTTTTACGTTCTTCAGATTTCAGTTATATCTCTTCTCCTGATGATGTGTATGTTTCTACCGCTCAGATCAGAAATTTTGGTTTAAAAACCGGAGATACGGTAAAAGGAATTGTAAGACTTCCGAAAGAAGGAGAGAAATACTTTTCATTATTGAGACCTACAGAAGTGAACGGCCGTGATCTTGCATTTATCAAAGACCGTGTTGCTTTTGAATATCTTACCCCGCTTTTCCCTGAAGAGAAATTTAATCTCGCTGGAAGCGGTTCTACAGTGTCCACACGAATTGTAGATTTATTTGCACCTATCGGAAAAGGGCAGAGGGCAATGATCGTTGCACAGCCTAAAACAGGTAAGACGATGCTGCTTAAAGATATTGCTAATTCTATTGCAGCCAACCACCCGGAAGTATATATGATGGTTCTTCTGATCGATGAACGTCCGGAAGAGGTTACTGATATGGAAAGAAGTGTGAATGCAGAAGTAATTGCTTCTACATTTGATGAAGCTGCTGAAAAACACGTAAAAGTAGCTAACCTTGTTCTTGCAAAAGCACAAAGAATGGTAGAATGTGGGCATGATGTAGTTATCTTACTGGATTCTATCACCAGACTGGCAAGAGCATACAACACGGTAACTCCTGCATCAGGAAAAGTACTTTCCGGTGGTGTAGATGCCAATGCACTTCACAAACCGAAAAGATTCTTCGGAGCTGCAAGAAAAATTGAAGGCGGAGGATCTCTTACAATTATTGCAACAGCATTGATTGATACAGGATCTAAGATGGATGAAGTAATCTTTGAAGAATTCAAAGGTACCGGTAACATGGAACTTCAGCTGGACAGAAAAATTGCCAACAGAAGAATTTATCCTGCTATTGATCTTGTCGCATCAAGTACCCGTAGAGATGATCTTCTTCTTGATGAAGTAACTTCGCAGAGAATGTGGATCCTTAGAAAGTATCTTTCTGAGATGAACCCTGTAGAAGCGATGGAATTTGTAGATAAAAACATCAAAGGAACTCTTAATAATGAAGAATTCCTGATGTCTATGAATAAATAATAAGTTAAATTGTTAATAGGCCGGGCTTCTATACTTTGAAATAAGGATGTAATAAATCCTCAAATTTATAGAAGCCTGGTTTTTTATTGATCAGATGTTCGGCAGCAAATAAAGCTCCGTTACCAAAGGCATCTCTTGAAATAGACTCGTGAATAAGCCTTACCGTCTGGAATGGAAAACCGAAAATAACCTCATGTTTTCCTACAATTCCCCCGGCTCGGATCGTATTTATCTTTTCATCTTTCAAATCCAGAACATCTGCTATACGGATAGCTGTTCCTGAAATTCCCTGTTTATCTTTAAAATGCTCTTCCACTATTTCAATATCTACAGAAGGAGCAATCTTTTTTAAGAACTGAGCGGCATAAAGCAGATAATTAATACCCAAAGTAATATTAGGTGACCAGAATACAGTGGCTTTCTGAGCCAGTTTATTCAGGAAACGCACTTCCTTATCTGAATAATGTGAAATGGCGGATATGATTCTTACTTTCTTTTGTGCGGCAGATTCTCCGTAAGTATAAATTCCATCTTGTGATGAAAAGTCGATAATGGCATCTACGGGATGCTCTTCTAGTAATTCTTCCACACTCATTTTTTTCTCTGAATAAAAATGACCGGGATCATCACTTTCCACCCCAAGAAAATCTGCAGCATCTCTGGCAGATGATCTGCTTGATTTTCTGTATATCCATTGCAGAGAATGATCTTTGTTTTGAAGAATAACTGAGGCTACAGCTTTTCCTGCTTTTCCGAATCCAAAAAGTCCAATTTTCATAATAATAAGTATATAAGGTTAAATATTCGGTGATAGAAGTGTTTTTTGTATAAAAATTTACTTCATATTGTGGAATTTACGAAATTGAAAATAAACGATGCTTTGAATAGGATATAAGGCTTGACAATGAAGAGTTTTTTTTGATGAGATTAAAAATGATTACAATTTAATTCATTCTAAATCAATATATCAATGTTAAAGATTTATTAAAGTAATCCAGAATCCTTGATAATCCCTTAAATATTGGCTAATTTTGAATTATAACATTAAAAATAAAGATTATGTCATTTGAATTACCAAAACTAGGATATGCATACGATGCATTAGAGCCAACGATCGATGCAAGAACTATGGAAATCCACCATACAAAACACCACCAGGCATATATTGACAATTTAAATAAAGCAATTGAAGGAACTGAATTAGCAGGAAAAACTATTGGAGAAATCTGCCAGACAGGGACTGATAAACCAGCTGTAAGAAATAACGGAGGAGGTCACTTCAACCACTCTTTATTCTGGGAAATTTTAACACCTGGAGGAAGCAAAGAGCCTGTAGGAAATGTAAAAACTGCTATTGAAAACTACGGAGGTTTTGATAAATTCAAAACTGATTTTTCTGAGGCTGCTAAAACAAGATTCGGTTCAGGATGGGCTTGGTTGGTAAAAAATGCTGACGGTTCTGTATCTGTTTCTTCTACACCCAACCAGGACAACCCGTTAATGCCTGTAGCAGACGTTAAAGGAACTCCTGTTTTAGGATTAGATGTTTGGGAGCACGCTTATTATTTAAACTACCAAAACAGAAGACCAGACTATGTTTCTGCATTCTTCGATGTAGTAAACTGGGATAAAGTAGAAGAATTATTCAATAAATAATTTTCAGCCATTATAAAAATTAAAAGGAGACTGTCTCAAAAGGTAGACCAACACTCTGAGAATTTCTTAAATGACAAAATTTGTCACACAAGAGTCTGAGAGAAAGGTGCTTTTAGACAGTCTTCTTTGTCCTTTAATCTATGAATAGATTGTCTTTTTTAAATTTTTCGTTAATAACCTTTGGGTCTGTTAATTGAACACTATTCCCCATATACATTTTGGCTTTTCCAGCAGGATCAGCGTAAAAATCGTTTCTTTCTTTAATGAAATTTACTTTTGTTGTTTCAATAAAGTTTTTTGGTAAGGTTATATTCAAACTTTGTTTCTTAATACCAACCAAACTAAATGTAAAATAATGGTTTAGATCATACACTTCAACAATCAGTCCTGGGAGACCTTTAAATCGAAATGGTCCATCATGAGATGGTATGTCAGAAGTAAACCAAGCAGTAAACTTTCTGTTGTCGAGCATACAAACTGCTTTCTGACAATTAAATTCACCTATTCTCTTTTTCTCATTTTTTATTGCCCAGTGTATTGTTTCGGCGGGATATCCGTAAAACTTATTGACAATTTTATCAAGTACTTTGATTTTTTTGTCTATACTGTAAAATACCTCATGATTTACCCTTGCTTGAGGCATGGAAGCAAAGTTTATAGTATAATTTCCTTTGTCAAAGTTGCTTTGTACGATTGAATCTCTACGCATTTTTGAGAAGCTTTTATAGATAGATTCTTTACCATCTGAAAGTAGTACCATCGTCTCTTCAAATTTCCGGTCTTTATCTAAGGAATCACGCATGAACGTGTACTTATAATAAAATACGGTACTTGATTTCACTTCTTGTGCTTGAATGAAAGTTGTTATGCTAATAATAAATAGTAGTAATAATTTTTTCATTTTTTACATAATTATAAAACTCAGATAGTTTATTTACTATCTGAGTTATTTTTTTGATTACTGATGACAGTTAATTTGTTCAACGGCTTCTGCATCGCTCATTAAACACTCGGTTCCCCATTCACTACACCATGTTGTGTATGAATTAAGTCCGCAAGATGTTTGAACAAAAACTTGCATACATCCAAATGCTTTTACTTTGTTTTCCTTTTCCTCTTCTTTGATTTCTGTAACCTTGGAATAAAGATTTGATGCCACTGTGCTTTTAGCATTTACTAATCCAGCAACTCCGAAAGCTGCTAATAAAATAATTTTTTTCATAATGAGTTTTTTTAAATTCATTACTAAAATATAAAATAAAATCAATTTGTCGTGAACTATTTTTTATGTTAAGTCTCTGTTTTTTAGTTATTTTTGTGTCGTTAAATTAAAGGGTTGTATTTTTACTACGGAAATTCGAAATACTATTAAGAAAGACTTTCTATTGAGTATTTCAATGGAATTTAAACAGCATTTATATAAAAAAGGTTCAAAATTACTTTGAACCTTTTTATTGAGGATGTTTTAAATTTATCTTATTGCATCGCTTCCGGATAATCCATTCAATCGTAGCTTATACTTCCAGTTTACATAGACAAAAACCTGGTATAATTTATATTCAAACTTGATCCCGTAATTTTCCTTGGGATCATAATCTATCCCCGATTCTATAATATTTCTGTATCTGCCGGAATTATAATAACTGTTCCATTCGTTGACCAAAAAAGTATTTTTTGTCTTGAGATAAGATTCTGAATACTGGCTGATCGGTTTGGCAACAGCATTTAGAAAATAATCAAATTGGGTATCGATAACGGTAAGGTCCCATTCTCCGTCTTCATTTTTAGAAGGCTTCATTTCATGTTGCTCTTTATCTTTCTTCGGCGTTTCCTGAGAAAAGCAGCTGAAAGGTACCAATGCAATCATTACTAATAAAATAATATTTTTCATGACACAGATATTTATATAAAAAAAGCACTCCAATAAGAGTGCCTAAATTTTTTATGGTTCTTTCTGAAGAACTACAAATGCCGGGAAGTGATCACTGTAGCCTCCTGTGAACTGGTCTCCATTCCAGGATCTGAAAGGATATCCTTTATAATTTCCTTCTTTATTAACGAGATAAGCCGGGGCAAAGATTTCTGTTTTATACACAGAATATTCTTTAGTCACCTGATCTGAAATTACATTTTTAGAAACAATAATCTGGTCAAAAAGGTTAGGAGCGTCCTGATAAGCCAGAGAAGCAACTCCTTTCTTATATAAAGGATACATCAGATTAAGATAAGGTGTTTCCTCGCTCAGGTCTTTTGGATTTGCCTGAGCTTTCAGGTGGTTTTTTAAACTTGGGCTTACAGGGTCATCATTAAAGTCACCCATTGCGAAAAGCTTCGTCGTTGGATCTGCAGCTCTTACACTGTCCATTTGTTGTTTTAATAACGCCGCAGCTGCATTTCTTTTAGGTAGAGAAATGGCTTCACCACCTCTTCTTGAAGGCCAGTGGTTCATGAAAAATGCTACTTTCTCATTATCTAAAAATCCTGTTACCACAAGGATATCTCTTGTATATTCTCTTCTTCCGTTGTCACCGTAAATAACCAGTTCTTTTTTTAATGAATTGGTAGGCGTGAATCTTCTTTTCTGATAGATCAGTGCGACGTCGATTCCTCTGTAATCATAAGAATTGTAGTGTATAATTCCGTAATCATATTTCTTTAGGGCAGGTTCGTTCACAAGATCCTGGATAACCTGTCTGTTTTCAACTTCAATTAAGCCTACTACTGCAGGAGCTGTTTTGGTATACTGAGCTCCCATTTCAGAAATTACCTTGGCTTCGTTAGCCAGTTTTGCCTTATAAATTTTACTTCCGTAATTCTTTGGGCTTTTTGGGGTAAATTCTTCAGAACCGCCTTGTTCTCTGACTACTTTTTTACCAATTAAAGCCCCGTCACTCCACGGCCCGTCATATTTTTCAGCTTCAAGAAATTTAATAGAATCCATAGGAATGCTTCTGTGGAATGCCGGATTCTTAATGTCTTTGGTTCCGTCTATATAATCTGCTGAACGAATAGTATCCCAAAGGTTTTCTACATTTAAGAAACCTACGGTTGCTACTTTTCTCAGTTTTCCTTGTTGTTGGGAGAATGCCACGATCGAAATAAACAGGGCAAACAGACTCGAAAATCTCTTCATCTCTTTGGAGTTTTATTATTCTATTAATTACAAATTTACTTTTTTTTAACTCACTGCGTTTTAAATATTTGTAAATTTAAAAGCAGTAATTCGAATCTCTCTTTTATAATGATTCTTAAAAGATTGCAATGTTAAGAAAAAAATACGTTAAAAAAGTTCTGGATTGCAAAATTTGTTTAAATTTGTGCCCCCAACTTTTAAACTGTTGAAAATTAACAATAAAAGTATTAAAAAAATAAATATACTCATGATTAAAAAATTATCATTGATCTCTTTATTTACCTTGCTGCCTGCGTCATATTATTATGCGCAGACAACAGTGTTTGCGTATCTTAAGGATGCGGAAGGCAAGCCCGTTGAGCAGGCAAGTGTAGATTTAAAAGGAGCAGGGAATGATGCAAAGGCAGACAAAATCGGATATTTCCAATTTACGGATTTGATGCCCGGACATTATCAGATTATGGTTACAAAACCCAATTTTGAAACTAAAATTTTTGAATTTGACGTAACCAGTGATGAGAAAAGAAAAGATCTTGGAGTAATTACCCTTTATTCTGCATTAAATGGTGCAGATCAGGGGTTGGCTATCATAGAAGATTCTGGGGAAAGCGATAGCGGTGGTGCACAGCAGACTGCAACCGTAGGGTTATTACAGTCATCTCAGGATGTTTTCAACAGGATGGCAAGTTTTGATTTAGGTCCCTATTGGTTCCGTCCAAGAGGAATTGACAGCAGAACAGGTGAAAATATGATCAATGGAGTTTCTATGGCGGCTGCAGATAATGGAGATGTAGACTTCAGCACCTGGGGAGGATTGAACGAAATTACCCGTTACCCGGAAATTGCAGCTAATCATGCCCCTTCAGAATATGCTTTCGGAGGAACTACCGGAGTATTTTATAAGAATACAAAAGCCAGCGAATACAGAAAAGGAAGTCAGTTGACATACTCTCTGACCAACAGAAATTACAGGAACAGACTATCTTACAGATTCTCTTCCGGAATGAACAAGAACGGATGGGCATTTACCGGAATGATTGCCAGAAGATGGGCACAGGAAGGGATCCAGGATGGTACTGCTTATGATGCATACAGTGGATATCTTGGTGTTGAGAAGAAATTCAGCGATAGCCATACCATGACTTTAAATGCCATTGGGTCCAAATATGCAAGAAGCTCTTCAAGTCCAAGTACTCAGGAAGTATACGATTTCAGAGGTGTTCATTACAACTCGTATTGGGGATGGCAAAACGGAGATAAAAGAAATGAAAGAGTGAAAAGAGGTTTCCAGCCGATGATTCAATTACAGGATTTCTGGAAAATTAATAAAAACTCTCAGTTATGGACCTCTGTTTCCTATCAGTTTGGGAAAGAATACAGCTCCAGATTAGACTGGTATAGAGCGAATAACCCATCACCAACGTATTACCGTAATTTGCCGAGTTACTGGTTAAATTATAAAGATCCGTCTCCTGAGCAGGCTGCCAATATCGGAATCACAAGAGACTGGTGGACGAATGATGACCAGTCACACACACAGATCAACTGGGATAATCTTTATAATGCCAACCGAAACGTAGAATACAATGCGTTATTAGGGGGAAGAAGAGCAGCTTATTATCTCGTTGATGATGTAAAAGACGATAAAGTATGGAATGTCTCTACTCACTATACTTATAACTTCACCGATACTTCCCGTTTTATTTTAAATTTATCTTATCAGAATTACAGATCTGAGCAGTACAGAGAAGTAAATGACCTTCTGGGTGCTGATTTTGCCCTGAATATGGATCCGTTTGCATCCAACACCACTGCAGGAAGTGTTTGGGGAAAATTCAATACAAGAGAAAGCGATACTGATGTTGCCAAAAGAGAGGGTGATAAAATCGGGTACAGCTATATTTTCAGAAGACAGGAATTCAAAATAAACCCCGCTTTCAAATTCTCCACAGGAAAGTTTGATGTTTTCATCTCTGGATTATTCGGTTACACGACAAACAGCAGAGAAGGATTGTTCCAACACTACCTGTATGAGTCTTCTTATGGTAAAGGTGCAGATCAGAATTTCTGGAATGCAGGCGTTAAAGGTCAGGTTACCTATAAAATCAATGGAAGAAACTTCCTGGTTTATAACGGAGCTTACTTCTCGCAGTCTCCTTTCCTGAATGATATTTACTTTAATACAAGAGTAAGTGGTGTTACCACTCCTGGTATCGAAAATGTTGTTGTTGATGCCAACGACCTGAGCTATGTAATCTCTACTCCGATTGTTAAACTTAGACTGACCGGTTATCTTGTTAACACCCAAAACGAAACAAGTGTACAACGATATTTCGCACAGGGAGTTAAACTGACAAACCTTACTGAAAGTGGTGATCAGGCTCCGGTTCAGGATGGTGCTTTCATTACGCAGGTACTGGCAGGAGCCAATAAGAGAAATATGGGGATTGAACTGGGAGCACAGGTAAAAGTGACACCTACTTTAACGGCAAGTGGTTTATTAAGCTTAGGACAATACACTTATACTAATAATCCTACCGTTTATTTTGCATCTGATGCTGTTGGAACGTTCAGAGAGCTCGACGGGAACGGAAATATCGTATCAAGGTCTTATACCAATATGGGGGAAGCAACGCTTAAAAATTACAGACAGGGCGGAACTCCTCAGGAGGCATATACTTTAGGTCTTCGTTACAGCAGTCCTCAATACTGGTGGGTAGGAGCAACATGGAACTATTTCGGGCATTCATTCCTTGATCCGTCTCCGGTAACCAGAACCGCAAGATTCTATACCAATCCTAACACACCGGGAGTTCCTTATGATCAGGTAACTGATGAGGAACTTGCAAGAGTTCTTACGCCTACAAAGCTTCCTTCGGCATTCTTCTTCAATGTCAATGCAGGGAAATCGTGGATGATCGGTAAGTATTATGTGCTGGTGTCTGCATCTGTCAATAATATCCTTAATAACAGAAATTATATTACAGGAGGATTTGAACAGACCAGAAACGTTAACTATATTGATTATGCAAATGATTACGACAGCGGAAATATGGTATTCGCTCCAAAGTATTGGTATAATCAGGGTAGATCTTATTTTGTTAATCTTCAATTCAGATTCTAAAAAACTAAAATTAAAAATCGAAAACAATGAAAAATATATATTTTAAAGCGGCGATCTTTAGTGCTATTTCAATGCTGTCCTTCTCATCTTGTGTAAAAACTGATGATTATGAGGTGCCTGAAATCAAATGTACCAACAAATTTGCTGCAGCTAATCACCAGTTATCAGAAATTGTAACTATTGCAAAGGCAAAACCAGGTGAAGCCGATATCATTAAGGAAGATTTCATCGTAGAAGCTTATGTCTCTTCAAGTGATGAGTCTTCAAATCTTTACAAAATGATGTTCCTTCAGGATAAACCTGAAAACCCGACACAAGGGATTGAAATTGATATCGATGGGGGAAATCAGTATCTTGATTATCCTATTGGAGCTTTAGTAAGAATCAACCTGAAAGGATTGATCGTTCAGGGAGTTAATGGAAACATTAAAGTAGGTTCTTATGACCCTAACTATCCTATTGGAAGAATCAACCCTAATAAACTATCCAATTACATGGCAAGAGTTTGTGACGGACAAAAGCCTGTAGTAGCTGCAATGAAGCCATTAGAGTTTAACTCTATCTCTGATGCTTTGAAAAACGGTGCTCATATCAATCAGCTTGTAAAAATTAAAAATGTTCAGTTTGAAGAGCCTGAACTGACCAAAAATTTTGCTGACGAATCTGCAACAGGTGATCGTTATATTACGGATAAAAAAGCAGGTAGATTAGATCTTCGTTTCAGCAACTATTCAACGTTTGCGAAATCTCCTATCTCTCCTAAATATGAAAAAAGTGGTGATATCGTTCTTCTTCTGAGCCGTTTTACAAGCTCAAATAACACAACGGTTTTTACAGATCAAGCTTATATAAGAGATCTTAATGATATTAATTTCCCGAATGCCAGATTTACTCCAGGTCAGCCGGAACTTCCATCTGCTAATGCTGTCAATCTTTTCCCGAGCTCTGATTTTGAGAACTGGCCATCTTTCCTGTCAAGTTTAAATAGCTTTGGGCTTATCTCTTATGCCTCTCAGGGTATTGGTTTGGGATATAATGATACAAACTCCCTTCAGATTAAAGGTACACCTGCCAATAATGATTATGTATTTACAGCAAATGCTGCGTCAGGAATACCAGCAGCTCCAAAGAGAATTACAATGTATATTAAAGGGACTGCATCAGGAAAATCACTTTCTTTCAACGTATATAGAGCAACACCATTAGCTCCTAATACCTCTGCTTTCTATACATTCAATTTAGCAACATTTTCTACAGGTGCTACTTTAAGCCCGGAAAGCACGAATTCATATAACGGATCTATCAATACGAACGGACAATGGAGACTGATTGAGCTTACGCTTACAGGTCTTACCGATCTTAATACTACTGCTGGAAAACCAATGTTTGCCCTTAAAACAGGAAAAGACGGTGTGTATGATCTTCAGATTGATAATATCAAAATTGAGTAATACATTAGGATAAAATATATTCTAATACACACTTTATAAAAATCGGGCAGCTTGAAAGCTGCCCGATTTTTATTTATACGAGATTTTACTTGTGTTTATTTAACCGTAATCGTTGGATCCCAGTAAAAGTAACCGTACAGAATCTGTTTGTTACTGTCATTCGGATCTAGAATATAAAGTCCAAACTGTACATAGAAATTCTCTGTTCCTGTAGCTTTTACTTTAGAATCGATACTCGCAAAAGTAATATCAGCGCTGGCGGCAGGAAGACCGTTTTGAGAATTCAGATTAGGTACCGCAGCCTGTCTTCTTTCAACAGAATTGTACATAAAGCTGTTAAAAACCTGATCACCGGACCAGTATTTAATATTATAGATGATGACAGCATCATCAGAGTTTTGATAGATTGATGTTCCTCTGAAAGAAACTATATCTCCGGCTCTTGCACTGAAGTTCAGATCAGCTGTGCCCTGTCCGGAAATAGCGTTGGCATTTGAAACGATCATATGCTGGCTGTTATGATCAATTCCTGTAGGATTATTAGGATCCTTACTTGGATTTGGATAAGTAGATCTTACATAATCTGTGTCAATAACGATCAGGACATCAATTTCCTGACTGGATGATTTTAGTTCTATATCTTCCATGATATTTAGTTTTTGTCTGGTGTTTCTTACTCGTCTGGCTTTTCAGATTCCGCCCCGTTATTTAAGTGAATCCGGCTTCACTTTCCTGGTTGTAATTACAATACAAATGTACATTGCTGAAAATGAAAATAGTAGAGTGGAAATGCTGAAATTTTTGATTAGGTATTTGTACTTAATTAATCTCTTTGTAGTGATTTTTTGTCAGCCCAAAAAAATACCCTGAAAAATTTGACTTTCCAGGGTACCCATTTTATAATGGTTAAATCTAATTTTCGTTTAAAAAGAAACCTCGTTCACTTCTTTTCCTCTCTGAAAATTCATTGTTTTCTGGCTGCCTTTATAGGCAATGTTGACAATGTTGATCTGCTTAGGAAAAGCGCTTAAAAGGATCGTATTTTTAATCTTTAAGGTATTGATATCCGAAACACCTCCGGTTTCAAAATATACCCATACAGTTTCTCCGCTGACCTGACTTCCTGTGAAGGTAATCGTTTTAGGAGAGCCATTGACAAATACATCAAAATTATTGTTCACATATTTTTTTACCTCTGCTTCAAATCCTGCCGTATTAGGGTTGATTTTAATAGCGTCAGAGATATGGCTTGTATTCATTTTTGTGGTAAACTTCAATGTCTTGCTTCCATCAATATAGTCCACTTTGGTCATTGAAGAGAAAAAGTCTACATACATAAAACTCATTAACACAAAAAATGTTAAAATTCCTGATATATATAAAAGTTTTTTCATCTTAATTAATAGATTTACAATCATAGTTGTTCGTTATAAGTCACAAATAATATGCCAATTAAAAATTTACATTCACAGAATACTTGTCATAAAATGCTTTAATATGTGCTACAGCCTCATCAGCAGTATCTACCACACGATAAAGTTCAAGATCATCTTCGGCAATCATTCCTTCTTTTAACAGAGTTGCCTTAAACCAATCCAGTAATCCTCCCCAGAATTCGCTTCCCACTAAAACGATTGGAAATTTTCCAATTTTATTGGTCTGAATCAGAGTCATCGCTTCCGTGAGTTCATCCAGCGTTCCGAATCCTCCAGGCATTACTACGAATCCCTGAGAGTATTTTACAAACATTACTTTTCTCACGAAAAAGTAATCAAAATTCATGGAATAAGATTTATTGATATAAGGATTGAAATGTTGTTCAAAAGGCAGATCAATATTAAGTCCTATAGATTTTCCTTTGGCATTAAAAGCTCCTTTATTCCCCGCTTCCATGATCCCCGGGCCGCCTCCGGTAATAATTCCGAAACCTAGCTTGGTAATCTTTTCAGCAATATCTACAGCCATTTCATAATATTTGTTCTCCGGCTTTAGTCGGGCAGAACCAAATATAGAAACACACGGACCGATTTTAGCCAGTTTTTCATAGCCGTCTACAAATTCAGCCATGACCTTAAAGACCATCCAGCTGTCCTTGGTGATTGTTTCATCCCAGGTTTTCTGTCTGAAACTGTTATGTAGTTTTGTTTCGTTAATATCAAGTTCTGGATTTATTAAGCTTTCATCTCTGGTTTCATCAATTTCCATTGCAAAATTTATTTAAAGTGTTTTTCGGCTTCTATTACGGATGATGGTCTTCCAACGTCAATAAGAATACTGTCATGTACAAAACCATGTATGTGCTCGGTTTGCATCAGATCCAGATATTCTTCCATAACAGAGAATTTGCCTGTTCTTTTTATTTTTTCAAAGATGACAGGATTGATACAATGAATTCCGCTGAAAGCAAGGGCTTTAAAACCTTTATTGAATTCAGCCAGTCTTTGCTCTCCGGTTTGCACATTCAGCCAGCCTCTCAAAACCATATCATCATTGAAAAGGAGTTTTCTCGAACTTTCTCTGTCCGAAACCGCTAAAGTAGCAAAATCTTTTATCTTTTTGTGGTATTCTACCAGAGCATTGATATTCAGGTCAGTTAGAATATCAGCGTTCATGATTAAAAAATCTTCTCCGTGATCAAGAAATTTTCTTGCAAATATCAAGCCGCCACCTGTTTCCAGCAGTTCGCTGGTCTCATCAGAGATTTCAATCCTGCACCCGAAATTATTGTTTTTCTTCAGAAAATCAACAATCTGTTCTCCGAAATGATGAATGTTGATAACAAAATCCTTTATTCCGAAGCTTTTAAGGTAATTAATATTTCTTTCGAGAAGCGAAACTTCATTCACTTTTGCCAATGCTTTCGGATGGTGATCTGTAAAAGGTTTCAATCTGGTACCTTTCCCTGCTGCGAAAATTAGAGCTTTCATAATAGTATAAGTAATGAGTGATGAATAATGAGTAATAGATAATTGTAATAAGAAAATTACTTATTACTCTTTACTGATTACTAATATTCAGTTGCGGTTGTTCATCGTGTTGAAGGGTGACCTCAGTACCTTCAGGATATTTTTCTTTGATAAATTCTGCAATTTTTATAGCACAATATACTGATCTGTGCTGTCCGCCAGTGCATCCGAAATTAATCTGCAGATGCTCAAAGCCTCTTTCCAAATAATTATCAATATTGATGGAAACGAGAGATTTTACCAGTTCTAAAAACTTTGGCATTTCCGTTTTTGTTTCCAGATATTCCTGAACTCCTATGTCATTTCCGGTCTGGATTTTATATTCTTCAACTCTTCCCGGATTTAAAATTCCACGGCAGTCGAAAGCGAACCCTCCGCCATTTCCTGAGTTGTCTTTAGGGATTCCTCCTTTTTTGTATGAAAAACTGTGTATCTCAATGTGTAGCATATTCTTTCTTTTAAATTTTTAAACCATTAAGGCTTATTTAGTTATCTTAAAATTGCTTCGTATTTGCTCAGATATTTCGATCTGTCAGTCTGAGCGGAGCCGAAGACTTACTTATTTATTATTTCTTCAATTTTTTGCTTTGCCTTCTCTGATGTCAGTTGCTGAATTACTTTCTGCAGTTCGGGGTAATTTTTCATTTCTTCCCATGAGTCTGCAAATTGGGTAATATTCTGAATTCCTTGCTCCAGGCTGGCCATGAAATGTTGTTTTCTCTGTATCAGCCCCCTGAATCCGTAGGCTCCCAAAACTTGCAGAAATCGCATCATTTGAACAGGCATCACTGCATTTCTTAACTGAACCTTTGTTTCGGGATTTTCAAACTGCTCAATATAATAATCCAGCATTTCCAGTTTAAAATCTTCCGGGAAATTAGCCTTAGCCTGAAAAAGAAAAGAAATGACATCATACATTAATGGTCCTTTCATTGCCGATTGGTAATCGATGAAAGAGACCTCATTTCTTTCATTCACCATGATATTTCTTGCCTGAAAATCGCGGATCATAATTCCTTTAGGTTCAAGATTTTCAATAAGTACAGCAATTTTTTTGAACTCTTTAAGGAGAGTCGACTTGTTGTATTCAAGCTCCAGAAAATCGGCGACAAAATTTTTAAAGTAATACAAATCATGAATCACAGGAAGCTCATCATAATTTTCATATTCAAAGGTCCTGGAAAAGTCGATTTTACCTTGCGTCTGCATCTGCAGTTGGTAAAGCTTTTCTAAGGTCTGCTTAACCAAAGATTTTACAGTGGGAGACAAGTGTTCTTTTGCAATCACCTCAGAAAGGGTTTGCTGCCCCAAAAATTCCTGGATATACATCTTTCTGTCCTCTGAAACAGCAAGGATGGAAGGAGTATTAAGGCTAAGATCTGAGAATACCCGGGAATAGTAAAGAAAACTTTCATTTTCCGGAATGTTTTCATTGTACGTGATAATGTATTTCTCGGTACCGGCAGCGGCCAGAAAATTGACCCTCGCGGAGCCGCTTTGAGCTAATGTGACGAATTCGGAAGATTTTTTACCTACATGGTTTTCAAAAAATCGTTTTGCGTTTTCAGAAGTCATAATATGGAACAAATATACTAAATTAACGTGAGTTGGAAATTATAGTGTAAAGAAGTGATTAAGAAGGTGGAAGAGCATGAGAATGGTGGTGTAGAATTTTGATTTTATTCAATGTTTTTAAGAAAAATTTTAAGCCTTATAGGTCAAATCTGTTGTTTTTTACTTTTGGTTTTTAACTTTCTTTATTCAAATTCAGGATATTACAGGCTAATTTTTATCTTTGCAGTATGCTGAAAGACTTTAAACCTGTTTTAGGTATTTTATTGCGTTTTATTGTTATCTACCTGGTGTTGCTTTTTGCCTATCAGTTTTATCTGAATAGTGGGAAAGACTCCGGATTGGATTCTTTTTCAAGAATGATTGCCAATCAGGTAACTTCTCTGCAGAACGCGATAGGTTATCCTACAGAACTTTATGACGATGTAAAGAACGAACAGGTTTGGTTTTATGTTAAACAGAATTATGTGACGAGAATGGTGGAAGGGTGCAATGCCGTTTCTGTTATCATTTTATTTGTATCTTTTGTTTTTGCCTTTTATAAGGGAATGAAAACTTTTGTTTTTGTGGGAGCAGGACTAGTGTTATTATACATGATAAACCTTTTGAGAATAGTAGGGTTAAATATCGTGATGTCCGACCATAAGGAATATGGAAAGATGTTTCACGATTTTATTTTTCCTGCTATTATTTATGGAAGTGTAGTTGTCCTTTGGCTGATCTGGATTAAATTTTTTGCCTTAAAACATGAAAATTCTTAGCTGGTTTCTGGTGATCGCTGGCGTATGCGGATTGATAGGAGTAAGAGCTTTGGAAGGAACTCTTTTTTATGACCCTTTTTTAGACTACTTTCACGAAGCCAATAAACATATTGAATTCCCTGCCTTCGAATGGGGAAGACTGATTGCTGGTCATGTTTTCAGATTTATTTTAAATCTTTTTTTTTCCTGTCTGATTATTTACGGTTTATTCAGAAATAAAGACTGGACAATACAGGGAGCAGTGATGATGATTGTCGTCTTTGTCATTACATTACCGATTTATCTGTATTGCATTCATAGTAAATTTGAAATAGGATATCTTTTTTCCTTTTATATGAGGAGATTCGTGATTCAGCCATTAATTATACTGCTGATTGTTCCGATGTTTTATTACAGAAAGCAGATGATCATTAAAGAAAGCAGGAAAAGCTAATCTGAATTTTATTCTTCCTCAATAATTGTGTGTTTATCTACACTCGTTACATTTTCCGGAGTCCATTCTACACGTTTGACGAAATCTTTTTCGCGGACAGTACAGTTCTTGATCTGGCATACCGGGCATGAAATCGGTTTACAGTCGTCCATATGAAAATTGAATTCAATCGTACGCTTAATGTTTTTGGCAAGGAGAATAATGACTTTTTCCATTTCATCATGAGCATCACGAAGGTCATAATACCACGGCAGGGTAATATGAGCATCAATATGCAGGGAAGACCCGAATTGCTGTATTTTCATATTGTGTATATCAATCCATTCAACATGTCTGTTTTCTTCAAGGATTTTAATGATCTGATTGAGAATTTCAGGATCCTGCTCATCCATAATGCCACTCAGAGATTTTCGAACGATTTTATAGCCTACAAATATGATGTAAAGTCCAAAACTTAATGCTACTACAGAATCCAGCCAATAGATTTTGGTGAAGTAAACAATAATTAAACTGGCAACTACTCCGAGAGTTGTAATGGTATCGGACTGAAGATGCTTTCCGGATGAAATAAGAACCAGAGAATTTTCTCTTTCTCCTTTTTTAATAGAGATATATCCCAGCAGATAATTAATAACTGCTGTGGCAGCAATAATCCAGATCCCAAGATCAATTTTGCTTAGCGTTTTCCCTACAATAAGACTGTGAACACCTTCATAGATGATCATAACACCGGCTATGGCAATCAAAGCTCCTTCAATACCGGAAGTTACGAATTCTACTTTTCCATGGCCATACGGATGGTCATCATCTTTAGGTTTGGCTGCAAGATGGAGAGAATAGAGCCCCATGAATGCACTGATGACATTGACGATACTTTCCATAGCATCAGAAAACACAGCATCAGAATTGGTTAGCTTCCATGCAATAATTTTTCCGACAAAAAGGATGATTCCGAACGTAGCGATGAGCTTCTGAAATCCTATTTTCTCTTTATGGGCATTTTTCTGGGTGTTCATAATTGTGTTTGATAAAAAAAAGAATCTCAATTCTGAGACTCTTTTTTATTTTGTTAGTTTATACTAAGTTGTTTGCTACAAGGTATTCTGCGATTTGTACAGCGTTGGTTGCTGCTCCTTTCCTCAGATTGTCTGCAACGATCCAGAGGTTGAGCGTTTTAGGCTGAGACAGATCCCTTCTGATTCTTCCAACGAAAACTTCGTCTTTTCCTTCTGAATATAACGGCATCGGGTAGTGGTTGTTTTTCACATCATCCATTACAATGACACCAGGAGTTTCAGATAAGATTTTTCTTACTTCATCCAGTTCGAATTCATTTTCGAATTCAATGTTTACACTTTCAGAATGTCCTCCCTGAACCGGAACTCTTACCGCAGTTGCTGTTAAATTAAAGGTATCGTCTCCTAAAATCTTCTTAGGCTCCTTCATCAGTTTGATCTCTTCTTTTGTGTAATCATCATCAGCAAATACATCACAGTGTGGTAATGCATTTTTGAAGATCTGATAAGGATATACTTTTTCAGTAGATTCATCTCCGCTGATTTCACCGTTTAACTGGTCTACAGCAGCTTTACCTGTTCCTGTTACAGACTGGTAAGTAGAAACGATTACTCTTTTTAAATCATATTTTTTGTTCAATGGCCCAAGGACCATTACCAACTGAATGGTAGAACAATTCGGATTTGCAATGATTTTATCTTCTTTTGTTAAAACATCAGCATTGATTTCAGGAACGACTAATTTTTTGTCAGGATCCATTCTCCAGGCAGAAGAATTATCAATTACTGTTGTTCCTGCTTCTGCAAACAGAGGAGCGAATTCAAGCGAAGTAGATCCACCTGCAGAGAAGATTGCAATATCCGGTTTGGCAGCTATAGCGTCCTTCATGCTTACGATGGTAAATTCCTTCTGTTTATACTTCACCTTCTTGCCTACAGATCTTTCGGATGCTACCGGGATTAATTCTGTTACAGGGAAGTTTCTCTCCTCCAAAACTTTAAGCATAACTTGTCCAACCATTCCTGTTGAACCTACTACAGCTACTTTCATTGATTTAATTAAAAATTTAAGATTAAACTATTTATAAATTATAACGCATATAATTTTTTTGTCTTTTTTAAGCCCCGAAAACTCTTGTCCAAGGGAATGCAAATGCAAATAAACCTACTGCAATCAGTCCCATAATTACTACTCCTAAAGAAATAGTATCATTGGATTTTACTTTTTTGTTGACAATCGTCATCAAAACTGCCGCAATAAGCATAGAGAATGGATGTTCAATATACTGGAATCTCAATGCCGAATTTTTCATTACTTCTCCCATATTTAATCCTTTGCTGAACGTGGTGATCAACATAATGATTCCCAATAAAAACTGAACGTGGAAGAAAATCATTGTGAAAAGCGTTGTTTTCTTCAAAAATTTGTTCACTTTTCCACTGAAACCGAACATGGTAGCCAAAAGTGCAATGACAAATAATGTTACCAAAAGAATTTCAAGATACCCGAATCCTTTGTGGGCATTAAGTAAAATGTTGTAAAAATCCATAATCCTATTTTTTTGTACACAAAGATAACAAAAATCCCGGCTCAAAGCCGGGATTGATATTGAGAAAATCTAATATTGTGATATTATTAGAAGTTGAATGATAATGTTGCTGCCCAGGTAGTTCCGAAACCGAAATAAGCACGGTTACCAGTTGCTAGACCTTTGTACATCATACCAAGTTGTTCGTAAGTCTGATTTTGTGAATTAAGTGTTTTTCCATCAGCCAGATATTTTGGTTTATCATCAGCAAATACACTTGTAGCAGAATCAGAAATATATACAGTATCAAATAGGTTGTAAACGTTAGCTCCGATTGTGAAGTACTGAGCTTCGTTTTGTAATCTGATTTTGTAAGAGAAACCTACATCGAATAAGTTGAAGTCAGGTAATTTCAATACTCCTCTATCCTGTGCAGAAACGTTAGTAAATGTTCCTGCATCAATAGTAGAATAAAGTTTACCTACATATCTCCATGTTCCGAAGATATTAAGATCTTTTACCGGTTTTACAGTAAGTCCTAATGATGCAGTCATCTGAGGGATACTGTTATTGCTTGAACCTCCTACTTTTACTTTATCTAGGTATAGCTCGTTACCTGCTGAACCAGCTAAAGTAACAGGATTGTTGTTATCATCGAAAGAAGCTACACTAGCATTTCCTTTATAATAGTAATCTCCCCAAGAGAACATCCCCTGAACTTCCAAGAAACGGTTAGGTCTGTATACTCCATCAAATTCTACTCCTTGGTGAACTTCAGTAATTCCATTGATTTCAGAGTAACCTGTAGTAGTCGAACCGTCTGCTAAAGTGAAGGTCTGACCTGTTTTTCTCAACCATCTGTCTTTCCACTGTGTTCTGTATACGTTAACATTTGCAGTGAATTTTGCAGATCTGAATCCATATCCAACTTCAGCAGAAGAAATTTTCTCGTTAGTCAGATAAGGATTAATAAGTTGTTGGTTACTTGGATAAACTGTGTTAAGGAAAGGTTGCTTGCTGTAATATCCTAGGTTAGCAAAAACGTTATGTTGTTCATTAATGTTATAGTTAGCTCCCCCTTTAATGTTATATCCGAAAAGGTTTTTAAATCCTGTTTTCGTGTTTACAGTCTGACCTTTCACTGTACTTCCATCTACTACAAAGTTATCAATTCTCTGGTAACCTTGATTAGATACGGAACCTTGTAAGAATGCAGATAGATTGTCTTTAGTATATTCTACCTGTGCAAATCCACTATACCAAAGAACTTCTCCGTCATTGCTATATCCAATCTGGTCTTCAGATGGAGCTAGTTTACCTCCAAAAGGATTCCAGCTAAGTTTTTTATAATCATAAGTATTGCTTACGATTCTTGGAGCAAAATTTTGGTTTGCCTTGTCTTTATATCCTGCTGCTCCATAAAGATCACTAATAACCTGATAATGGTAACCATAATAATATCTGTCATCTGTTCCTATCGAGAAATTCCAGTTGTCATTGATTTTATGTTGAAAGTTTGCTAAGATACCATACCAGTTGTGAGAGTTGATACTTGATCTACGAATTAAAGTACTTCCAGCACCCGCAGTATTTAAGTTAACAGCTGCGTTAGCTGCGAAAATAGCATCGTAGTTAAAGTGACCAGCCGTATCGTAGAAATCAGTCATTCCTTTTCCTCCTACTTTACCTAAATCACCTGTTCCACCACCTCTACCGTTAGACATGTATAAAACAGTACTTAATTTAGACTTTTCACTCATTGTCCAGTCCCAGTTTAACATCATTACTGGTTTAGAGTAATAGTTAGATCTGTTTGCTAAAGCAACTTTATTTCCTGAAGCATCAGTGTAGTAACCGAAGTCAGAGTTATATCTTCTGTAAGGACTTTTTCCATCATATTCAGGATTATAGTTGATATAATTTTGAATTGTTGGAGCAAAAGTTCGTTGATCGTGCCACTGAGGAGCAGATGTTATGGTAAACTGTAAGTTATGCTTTTTGTTGATTTCATAACCTAATGCAAAGAAATATGCATAAGATTCATAATCTGTATTTTCAATATAAGTACCTCCGGCTTGTCTGCTCATTAAGAATGATGCTGAAACACCATCTTTAGATTTTCCTGTATTGTAAGAAAATGAAGTTTTTAAATAGTCGTTGTTACCAACACCTAATCTGATTACCCCTCCTTTTTTCATATCAGCAGAACGGGTAAGGAAGTTTACTGTTCCCCCTACAGAAGCAATAGCTAATTTAGAAGACCCTAAACCTCTCTGAACCTGTAATGTACTTGTTACATCAGATAATCCGGTCCAGTTTGAGAAATAAACAGTACCCCCCTCCATATCGTTAACTGGCATACCGTTTACCATTACAGCGATGTTTCTTGATTCGAAACCTCTGATTGTAAGACCTCCATCACCAAAACCACCTCCGGATTTTGTAGCGTAAACAGATGGAGTAGTGTTCAAAATCTCAGGTAATTCTTGGTTACCTAATCTTTCTGCAAGTTGTGCCGCTTTAATTGTAGATGCAGCAACAGGTGTTTTTCTATCTTTAGCGATATCCGTAACACCTCTTAAGATTACCTCGTCAATATCTTTGGACTTTTGTACTGTGTCCTGAACTTGTTGAGCGTAATAAACACTAGCTGTAGATAAAGTAATTACTGCAGTTAGTATCGATTTGTTGATTAATTTCATAATCGTTAGTAATAATTAGATTTAATTTTCTGCAAAATTCGCAAAATTAAATTTAACTATTATTAACTCAATGTTAATTTTTACTCAGTCTTAATAATGTTAAAGTGTTAAAAATCAGTATTGTGGCTAAAAATTGAATTTTTGTATGAAAAAAGTCATGTTATTGAATTTTTAACAAACCGGGGGTGTTTTTGTTAAAAATTCAACGCTATTTCACTGCTTTGAGACTCAAATCTATATTCTCAGCAGAGTGGGTTAGGGCTCCTACAGAGATATAGGTAACACCTGTGGATGCAATTTCTTTCAGCATATCGCGGGTAATTCCTCCTGATGCTTCAGATTCACAAGAACCGTTGATCATTTTTACAGCCTCCTTCATCGTTTTTACATCCATATTATCTAACATGATTCTGTCAACTTTAGCATTGATAGCTTCCTGTACCTCTTCAAGATTTCTTGTTTCAACCTCTATTTTTAACTTTTTCTTATTCTTTTTAACGTAATCCTTTGCCATTGCTACTGCATTGGTAATGCTTCCGTTGTAATCAATATGATTGTCCTTCAGCATGATCATGTCATAAAGACCATACCTGTGATTGGTTCCTCCGCCAATAGCCACTGCCCATTTTTCACACATTCTGAAATTGGGAGTCGTTTTTCTTGTATCTAAAAGTTTAGTTTTGGTCCCTACCAATCGAGAATCCCATTCATGGGTAAGGGTAGCGATACCGCTCATTCTCTGCATGCAGTTGAGCACAAATCTTTCAGTAGAAAGGATAGATCTTGCACTTCCCGTAACTATAAGCGCTACATCTCCGAATTTACATGGAGTTCCATCTTTAATGAAAACCTCTACTTTTAAATTCTTATCAAATGTTTTAAAGATGATTTCTGCCAGCTCAACGCCTGCAAGAATACAGTCCTGTTTTACCAAAAGTTTAGCACTTTGTACAAGATCCTGTGGAATAGTAGATAGGGTAGAGTGATCCCCATCCTGAATATCTTCTTCAAGAGCGTTTTTTATAAATGTCTTTAATGCTTTATCTGTTACGTATGCTGGTCTTTTCATTGTGTGATTTCTGTTAGGCTAAGTCTTTATTATAAAATGCTCCTTTATTCTCCGTCATTTCCATGGATTGGGTAATGATGAGATGGGCAACGGTTGTAAGGTTTCGTAATTCCGATAATTGTGGAGAAAGAATAGAGTAGTGGTATATTTCATCAACTGCGGCGGCAATTTCCTGATGCTTTTGCAGTGCCATATTCAGACGTCTGTTGCTTCTGACGATTCCGACCAGATCACTCATCATTTCCTGAAGCTGCTTTCTGAGATAGCTTACGATGACCATTTCGTCCATGATTTTCATTCCTTCTTCATTCCATTCCGGAACGGCTTTCAGGTCTTCAAAGTTGAAACTGTTTTCATTCAGAAGCTCTACTGTTTTCATCGCGGCATTATGCCCGAAAACCAAACCTTCAAGAAGAGAGTTTGAAGCAAGCCTGTTGGCACCGTGTAGTCCTGAGTTGGTACATTCACCCACAGCAAAAAGATTTCTGATGGAGGATTGTCCGTCTCTGTCTACTTCGATACCTCCCATTAAATAGTGGCAGGCAGGTACAACAGGAATCAGCTGAGTGAAAGGATCAATTCCTTCATCTTTACATTTTTTATAAATATTCGGGAAATGTTCCAGGAATTTTTCATGGTTCATTTCCTTGCAATCCAAGCCGACAAATTCGTCTCCGGTAATTTTCATTTCGGCGTCAATGGCTCTTGCAACGATATCTCTTGAGGCTAATTCTTCACGTTCATCATATTTATGCATGAATTTTTCGCCCCTTTTGGTTCTTAATTTTGCTCCGTCTCCACGAACGGCTTCTGAAATCAAAAACAACATTCCATCCATTTTGCTGTACAGAGCTGTCGGGTGAAACTGGTAATACTGCATATTGGAAACCTTTCCTTTGGCACGGGCAACAAAAGCAATTCCGTCCCCTGTTGCAATCGTAGGATTGGTGGTGTTTTTGTAAACATGTCCTGCGCCTCCTGTGGCAGCAAGCGTTATTTTAGAAGTAATTTTTTTGATGGTTTTGGATTTCTCATCCAGAATGTAAGCACCGTAGCAGTGGATGTCTCCTTCATTAAGTTCCTTTCCGGGAACATGGTGCTGTGTAATGATATCAATAACGTAATGATGATCCAGGATTTCGATATTCGGGCTGTTATTGGCCGTTTCCAATAAAGCTCTTTCGATTTCAAAACCTGTAATATCTTTATGATGTACGATCCTGTTTTCAGTATGGCCTCCTTCTCTCCCTAAAGCAAATTTACCGTTCTTCATGTCGAACTGTGCTCCCCATTCTACAATTTCATTGAATCTCGCAGGAGCTTCTCTTACTACCATTTCTACGACGTCACGTTTGTTTTCTCCGTCGCCGGCACGCATGGTATCGTCTATGTGTTTTTGGAAATTGTCATTCTGAAAATCTGTAACGACGGCGAGACCGCCTTGTGCATACTTGGTATTGCTTTCGTCTTCATCAGACTTGGTTACAATAATGATTTTGGCATCAGGGTGCTGTTCGGAAACTTTAATGGCATAGGAAAGTCCGGAAATGCCGGAACCGATTACTAATACATCCGCTTTTATCATATGCTGGCTTTAGGTACAATCGTTTAAAATATTAAATAAATTTAAACAATTTTTCGTTTGGTTTTCTTACTTTTTTCATGTGCTGGAAGTGATCTTCTTCGGAGCGGTAACCTAAAGCGAGGGTAACGGTTACTTTTTCTGTTTCAGGATTGACCTTCAGAATATCTTCTATAAGATCCTGGCGGAAACCTTCCATAGGACAGGAGTCAATATTTTCAATAGCTGCGGCATACATAAGATTGGCCAATACTATATAAGACTGTTTTTCTGCCCAGTTGAAAATTTCATCATGTGTTTTCTGGTTAATATGCTGATTAATGCTGTTTCTGAAAGGATCAAGTTTTTCCATTGGAGTATCCCTTACTTCAGAAATATGATTAAAATAGCCCCGGATATAGTTCTCTTCTATGATCTTTTTTGAGATAATAACAATAAGATGAGAACAGGTGGAAATCTGAGATGGATTATAAAAAGCGGGAATTAATTTCTGTTTCATCTCCTCGCTTTCAACAATCACAATTTTATAAGGCTGAAGTCCCAGCGAACTGGCAGACAGCTTCCCTGACTCAAGAATGTTGTGAAGGGTTTCCTGAGGAATAATCTGATGATTGAATTTTTTCACAGAATATCTTCTGCTTAAAGCTTCCAAATAATTCATAGGACAAATTTAAGCATTGAATATGAATAAAGAGTCTTTAAAATGAAATATCTCCTTCTTGTTAATACAAAAAATCACCCCGGCCGGCGGGGTGATTCTTTTGATGTGTCGGAAAGTGTAATTATTCTCTGTTTTTTACAACAATCCAGCCTGAGAATTTTATCGGAGTACTGTTTTTATTATTTTCATTCCATGAAACAGAATACCAATAGTTTCCTGTAGGAACTTTTTTACTTCCATTGGTAGTTCCTGCCCATTTGTAACCGTTAGTTTTATCGGCCTGGAACATTTTGTAACCATACCTGTCGAAGATGGCTATTTCCAGGTTTTGTTTATTGGCCAAAGCTGAATAATCTATAAAATCATTCTTACCGTCATCGTTAGGTGTAATGATATTGATAAGGTTAGGTACTGTAATATTGACTTCAACAGGAACGCAATTATAACCGTCCCTTACATATACTTTAGCTTCTCCTCTGGCAATATTGGTAAACACATTGGAATCCTGCCAGTTGATATTGTCCATAGAATACTGATAAGGAGGAGTTCCGCCATTGGCATATACTGTTACCGTGCTTCCCGAAATGTCAACCGTTGTAATAACCGGATTATCGGAAGGGTATACTGTTACTTTCTGTGTTACAACACAATCTCCGGTTTTAAGTTTTACCCAGTAAGTTCCTACCCCTACATTTTTGATAGATTGAGTAGTAGCTCCTGTGCTCCATTCGTAGCTTTTGAAACCTGCTCCTGCATCTAAAGTAGTTGTATTTTCTATACAAATTGTCTTGTCTAGCAAAGTTCTTGAATAAACAGGAGGGATGACAGTTAATGTAACTTTAGCAATAGAATAACATCCATTTGAACTAAATACTTTAATATAAACTACACCGTTAGGAGCAATGTATGCTGCCGGAGTAGATATTGCATTGGTTCCACTGATAGCATCTGTCAGCGATGGATAGTATTCTTTTGTAAGTCCGCCCTGAGAAACGACAGCTCCTGTAAGATTAAAGGATGCCATAGACGGGTTGGTCTCAATAAAGCAGGATTTTATTTCCACATCATTCACAACCACAACAGGATAAATATTCAATGTAATTTTAGAAGTACTCACACATCCCTGAGGAGTCGTTACTTTTACATATATTGTTGCTGCTGCAGAAGCATAGGCAGAAGGATTTGTTATCTGGTTCGTACCGTTATTCAGGTCGTATAAAGTAGGATAGAATTCTTTGGTAACTCCGGCAACAGTTGTTACAGCAGCTGTGTTGAGATCAAATGTTGCTGTCCCTGCATTGTTGTTATTACATCCGGTCAGACTGGCATCTGTTGCTGCAAATGGTGTAGGATTAAGCTGGATAACACCGTCGCCATTATCGCAGAGAGTGGAAGTAGGGTCCTTGACTACCACTTTGATCGTCGTATTTCCTGAATATTGAAAACTTGATGGATTGGCGATAGGCGTTGAGCTTCCCAATACATAATATGTGAAAATATAATTTCCGGGATTATTTACAAATTGGGAATTATAAGAAGTAAGGTCTACTGTACCATTTCCTGTAGCGGGATTTGTACAAACGAATGGAGTTATGGTATTGCTTAGGATAGGAACTTTATCTACAAATACCTTAACATTCTTAATAGAATGTCTTGCACTGGCCCCTCCGGTTGCTGCAGAGAAACCAAAATATCCCTGCGACATTCCTACGGCACCTCCGGAAGGAGCAAAAGACTGATCTACAATAAGAACACCGTTTATTCTCACTTTGATAATCCAGTTTGTAGGGTTGGTAAGATCTGTTTCTCCATTTACCTCAACATGTCTGTAAGCGTCTCCTACAAACGGATTGGTGGCAATAAGATCCGGAGAGTGAAAAGTACTTCCCGGAGTCGTGTTGAACTCAATATTGTTACCGGCTGTATTATTGGTGCCATAAAGAATGTGAACTTTACTCATCTGGCCTTCAGTGGTATTGTTGAAGATATCAAAACCAACCATGAGCCCGGAAGCATTGGCCGGAATTCCCAGACCTCCTCCTGATACAAAACCTGTTGGTGGATTAGCAAGATACCAGAAGGTAAAACCGTCTCCTTTTCCAAACTGAGTGGTTCCGTTTCCGTCAATTCTGAAATCGAATTCCACTTTCCACTTATCACAATAGCTCAGAGTGATAGGAGTGGATAATTTTACAGCCCCATATCTGCTGGTCTGATCGGTTGTCAGTCTTACAAAGTCTCCGCTTACTACAGCATCAGAGACAAGATCCCAGCCCGTTGTATTTACAGGGTTTCCGGTAAGTTGATAGGTTTGCGAAAGAAATCTTCCCGGCAGGCATAATAAGATAGTCAGTAAAAAAATGAGTATATCTTTTTTCATAGTGGATGGATTATGATGTTATTGTTTTTTGATATAAAATTGTTTTGGTGTTTACATTATTGATGATAAGCATTGTCCGGCCTCAATCTGGTTGGGCAAATCCTGTTTTTTAATACTGAAACTACCCCAAATGAGGTAGTTTCTGATAGTAATTTTATTCTCTGTTTTTAACCAATACCCAGCCTGAGTATTTTGTTTCGGTATTGTCTTTATTGTTTTCGTTCCATGAAATGGTGTACCAGTAAGTTCCTGTAAGAACCTTTTTACCGGAAGCTGTGCCGTCCCAGGTGAAATTTCTCATTTTTCCGGCTTCATACAATTTATTGCCATATCGGTCGTAAACGATGAATACAAGATTCTTTTTGTAAGCCAGCGCTGAATAGTCAATAACATCATTTACGTTGTCCCCGTTTGGAGTGATAGCGTTAATCAGGTTAGGAACGGTAATCTGAACTTCAACAGGGGTGCAGTTGTAAAAATCTTTTACATACACTCTTACTTCGCCTCTTGCTAAACCTGTGAATATATTGCCAGGCTGCCAGTTCACTCCATCCAGAGAAAACTGATATGGAGGTGTTCCTCCTGCTGCATTTACTGTTATGGTGTTGTTGTCAATATCGATGCTGGAAATCACAGGATTTGCAGATGCTTTTACATTAACAGTCTGCGTAGTGATGCAGTTGCCGGTTTTCAATTTTACCCAGTAAGTTCCCACGCCCACATCTTTAATCGATGAAGTTGTTGCTCCGGTACTCCATTCATAGCCGTCAAATCCAGGTCCTGCATCCAGATCTGTTTTTTCTCCGATACAGATGGTTTTGTCTTTCAGGACAGAAGACGTTACAGGAGGTAATACAATAAGATTGATTTTAGCAATATTAAAACAGCCGTTGGCATCGGTTACTTTTGCATACACTGCGGTAGTTGTCGATAAATACTGAAGAGGATTCATGATTTCATTGACTCCGTCCAGAGCATTCGCTATAGAGGTGTAATATTTTTTGGCAGCACCAGTACCTAAACTAGTAACATCTGCGGTAGTGAGATTAAAAATAGCACTGGTAATGATATTTTCAATAAAACATGATCTTAGGGTAGCTTCCTGCACAGGAGTGTCGGGGTAAAAGGCCAGTGTGATTTTTGCTGTACCTGTACATCCCTGAGGGGTTGTTACTTTTACATATACTTCTCCGGGAGCAGAGAAGTAGTTGCCGGGATTTTGAATTTCATTCGTATCTGCATTAAGATCTGCTAACGTTTTGTAGTATTTTTTAACAGCACCGGGAACACCTGTAACATTTGCTGTATTCAGGTTGAAAGTGGCTGTTCCTGCTTTGTTATTGTTACATACCGTAATCGTTTTGTCTTCCGCTTTGAAAGGAGCAAGAACCAATAAAATTTTGCCATCCGGGTTATCACAAAGCAGTCCTGCATTATCTTTAATAACCACTGTAACCGTTGTGTTGGCATTGAACTGGTAATTGGCAGGATTGGCAATTGGTGTAGAGCTGCCCAGTGGGTAATAGGTAAACGTATAATTGGAAGGATTGCTGACAAATTGTGAGTTGAAAGTAGTAAGGTTTACAGATCCATATCCGGTTGTAGGGTTAGGGCAGAATGACTGTGTTGCTGAATCCTGTAAAATAGGAACTTTATCCGTATAAATTTTTACATTTTTAATGGAATGTCTTGATCTTGCTCCTCCTGTAGATGCTGAAAAGCCAAAATATCCTACTGTCATTGCAGCAGCAGTGCCTGAAGGCGCAAAAGACTGATTACAAATTACGTTACCGTCTATTGTTATCTTTATGATCCAGCTGGTAGGAGCTGCGGGATCTACCTGTGCTGTCACTTCCACATGTTTAAAAGTGGTTCCCTGAAACGGTTGTGTAGTATTCAGATCCGGTGAATGGAATGAACTTCCGGGAACATTAAAGAACTCAACGTTATTGGTGTCTGTTGTATTTTGAACCTGCCCGTAAGCCACGTGAACCTTGCTCATGGTAGCAGTTGTGGTATTGTTGTAAGTGTCAAGCCCTACCACAAGACCCACTGCATTTTGAGATACGCCAAGTCCGGATCCTAATACGCTGGCAACAGGAGGGTTAGCGAGATACCAGAAGGCAATTCCATCACCGTTGGAGATTTGGTTGGAATCCATTCTGAAGTCAAATTCCACTCTCCATTTGTCGCAATATTTTAAATTGATGGGGTCATTCAGCCTGATAGAACCGGACTGGTTGTTGGTATCCGGTGTAAGCTGAATAAAATCTGTGTTTACCTGGGTGGGAGAAACCATGGTCCATCCGGTAGTTGTTACCGGGTTTCCGATAAGCTGGTAAGTCTGGGCAAAGGACTTCCCGGCTATACAGAGTAAAAAAACAGATAAATACAATAATAGATTTTTATTCATTTATAATGGGACTTAGATTAAATATGTAAAGATATTAAATCCCAGTTAAATAATGTGTATTTAATGTTAATTTCGCTTAAATTTTAATAATATTTTAAAAAAACACTGCTAATTATGAGATAATGGTGAATATTGTAGTATCTATTAAGTGTTTACATTAATTAAATTAAAACAATGAATTGTTGCCCAAATCTTCAAAATAAGTATCGATTTCAAGATCGGGAGAGCTCGCTGCAGCAACGGCCAATTTGTCGCAAAGCTCGTTTTCAAAGTGCCCGGCATGACCTTTTACCCAATGCATTTTTGGGGAGTGTTTGTTATACAGTTCTACAAATTTTTTCCATAGATCTGGATTTTTTACGTTTTTCCAGCCTCTTTTGATCCATCCGGCAATCCAGTTCTGGTTGATCGCATCAGATACATATTTGCTGTCTGTGTAAACGTGGATATCGTTTTCTGTAGATTTCAGTTTTTCCAATGCTGTAATGACCGCCAGAAGTTCCATTCTGTTGTTGGTCGTTTTCCGAAAACCTTTGGAAAATGTTTTCTGGTAATTTTTTTCAGGAACACGCATGAGAATTCCATATCCGCCTTTTCCCGGATTTCCGCTGCAAGCCCCGTCGGTATAAATTTCGATTCTCAAACCTGTTTTTTAAAAATGGATGTATTGACTACAATTAAACTGATCTAAACTTTAGTCTTTCTTAAAACGGAAAATCATCATCGTCATCAAAATCATTCATTGAAGAACCGGAAAGTTTTGAGTTGTCCGGAAGATCAAATGCTGCTCCTGGCTGAATCGTTGTTTTAATCTTGTCAAAGCCGCTTGGTTCTCCGAAGTTGGAAGGATATCCTCCTCCGGCACCACCATCAAATGCAGCTTCAATGTCACCGAATTTGGCAAAATGTTTTAAGAAAGATAATCTGACATCTGCTGTAGCACCATTTCTATGTTTTGCAATGATAAGTTCGGCCTGGTTTTCAGTAGAAGTTTCCTGTCCTTCTTCATCATTATCCCAAACGGTAATTTTATAATACTCCGGTCTGAAGATGAAAGATACGATATCCGCATCCTGCTCAATTGCTCCGGATTCCCTCAGATCTGAAAGCTGAGGTCTTTTTCCGGGACGGGCTTCCACACTTCTTGAAAGCTGGGAAAGAGCAATTACCGGTACGTTAAGTTCTTTTGCAATCGCTTTTAATGAACGTGAAATCATGGAGATCTCCTGTTCACGGTTTCCAACTCCTTTTCCACCGCCACCGGCTGTCATCAGCTGAAGGTAGTCAACCATGATAAGTCTTACTCCATGCTGCATCACCAATCTTCGGCATTTTGCACGGAAGTCGAATATGGAAAGGGAAGGTGTTTCATCAATATATAAAGGAGCGTTTTCCAGTTCAGATACATTGGAAAATAGTCTCTGCCATTCTTCATCATCCAGGGTTCCTTTTCTTAGTTTCTCTGAGGAAATTCTTGTTTCAGAAGCAATCATTCTGGTGATAAGCTGTACTGAGGCCATCTCGAGAGAGAACAGAGCCATAGGAATTTTGTGGCCTACTGCAATATTTCTTGCCATGGAAAGAAGAAAGGCTGTTTTACCCATCGCCGGACGGGCGGCAATAATGATGAGGTCAGAATTCTGCCATCCTCCGGTTTCCTTATCCACATCTCTGAATCCTGAAGGAACTCCGGAAAGTCCCTGCTTATCTTTTAACGATTTAATCGTGTCAATAGCTTGTTTTACCAATGAGTTGGCAGTATCGAATCCTTTCTTGATAGTTCCGTTGGTAATCTCAAAGAAAGACTGTTCTGCCTTGTCCAGAAGTTCAAAAACATCTGTAGATTCTTTGTAGGAAGAATCAATTACGTTAGCAGAAACATTGATAAGGCTTCTTAAAATATACTTTTCAAGAATAACACGTACGTGATATTCGATATGGGCGGATGAGCTTACTCCCATGGTGAGGTCAATAATGTAATGATCACCACCTGCCTGGCTCAGCTTGTCTTCTTTTTTTAAATCCTGAATGATGGTCATTAAGTCTACCGGGTGGTTGCCTTCATACAATTTTAGAATAGTAGAAAAAATGACCTGATGTCTGGGGTCATAAAATACCTCCGGGGTAAGAAGGTCAATGGAATGGTCAAGACCTTTTTTGTCAATCAAAAAAGTTCCGATAACCAGTCTTTCAAAGTCCACTGCATTGGGAGGCATTTTTCCATCCGCAATAGACAATTCTTTTGCAAAGTTTCCGTGTGTCAGGGATGATAATGTTTCTTTCTGCGCCATGGTGCAAAGATAGTTTATTTAAAAAATAATCAAAAAATAGTATTCAACAAATTATTAGCAGTCTTTCGTAAAATGCTGTAAACAGGAGGTTGGTCTTGTTGATAAAAAAAATCACCCCGGTCTGAGGTGATTTTTCAAAAAAGATGAAGTAGAACTTATTCTTTATTCTTTACCAATACCCATCCTGAATATTTAGTTTCGGTATTGTTTTTATTGTTTTCATTCCATGAGATCGTATACCAGTACGTTCCGGTTGGGATTTTCTTACCAAAGGCAGTTCCGTCCCATGTAAAGTTATTAAATTTCTTAGCTTCATGAAGTTTATTCCCATATCTGTCATATACAATGAAGATAAGGTTTTTCTTGTAAGCTAACGCTGAATAGTCGATAACATCATTTACGTTATCTCCGTTCGGAGTGATGGCGTTAATAAGATTAGGAACTGTTATCGTTACCTGGATAGGTGTACAGTTATAAGTATCTTTTACATATACCGTATTTTCTCCTCTTGGAAGTCCAGTGAATGTATTGGAATCCTGCCAGTTAACACCGTCTACAGAATATTGGTAAGGAGGAACTCCTCCTGTAGCTGTTACAGTAATATTGTTGTTGGTAATTTCGATTCCTGATACCACCGGCTGAAGGCTTGCATGTACACGTACTTCCTGAAGTGTGAAACATTTTCCGGTCTGAAGTTTCACCCAATAAACACCAACACCTACATTGCTGATAGATTGTGTAGTTTCACCTGTGCTCCATTCGTAGCTTACAAATCCTGGACCTGCATCCAGGGTAGTTTTGGCTTCAGCACAAATTGTTTTATCTTTTAATACCGCTGATTTTACAGGAGGTAATACTACCAGGTCTATTTTAGCAATTGAATAACACTGTTTGTCATTATCCACTCTTGCATATACTGTTTTGCTTTCTGAAAGATAGTTTAATGCTGCTATAATAGGATTTGTCTGTGCTTTCGCATCTGCTACTGTTGTGTAATACTTAATAATAGTTCCGGTAGGGGTTGGAACAGGTACACCAATATCTGCTTTGGAAAGATCAAATGTCGAACGCGTCACATCATTATCGATGTAACAGTTTTGGAGTACAGCATCTTTCAGTACAACTGATGGGTAGAATAATAATCTGATCGTAGTAGTTGCGATACATCCGAAAGAAGAAATTACTTTTACATAGATGGTAGATTCAGCAGAAACATAGTTGGCAGGATCTGTAATTTCATTAATATCTGCATTCATATCTGCCGCCGTTTCATAATACTTGATCGTTGCTCCGGTTCCTCCAAATACATTGGCTGTTGTTAAGTTATATTTTGCAGTACCCGCTCCGTTGTTGTTACAGGAGTATAAAGTAGCCGAATTGGCAGAAATACCCACATTCACAAACTTGAATTTTCCGGTTATGAAACATCCGTTGATAGGATTATCCGGATTGGTGGGATCCTGATACACAATTCTGTAATAATATGTTGTAACTCCGTCTACAGTAGTTACTGTAAGAGGATTCTGTCCTGTAAGGGCATCGTTGGTTGTTTTGTGGTAAGTAACCTTGAAGTTCGGGCTGTTACCATTAATGATAGCTGCCGATAATGTTGTAAAATCAAACTGGGCAGGCAGCGCACAAACCATTACCTGATTAGGATCATTAGGAGCTGCTCCCGGAATACCAGGCGCGATAAATGGGTTAGGCGAAAGAACAGGATCGTTAAATGCGGAACTTAAGCTTGCTGTTCCTGTCCATTCTAAAGAAAAACCATTAACGGATCTACTGAAGTTGTCAATAACCAGATAATAAGTCTGGCCAACCAATACATCCATATAAGGACTCCATTTACCATTGTTCATACTCGATGTAACACCTGGTGGATTGGTAGGGAATACGGCTGGTGGAGCAAGAGTCAGATCGAGACCTGTATCTCCTGAAGTACCGCTATAGTTACATCTTATGGGTTGTATGAAAACGTGATCTGCATTCTGTAACGAAGCACAGCCGTTAGCTGTTGGTCCGTAAACTGCAAAATCATAATCATCATCCTGATCGTTAGGTTTTATTGTAAATGCCAGTGTTCCTGGTGTGGATACTGTGAAAGTGTACCAAACTGTATATCTTTCATTGGTACTGAGGCATCCGCCGTTTTGGTTAAGAATTTCTATTATATTCCCCGGGCCCGAAGGGGTGTATGAAATGTCAGAATTACCACAGATGGGAATTGCTGTGACACAATCTGACTGTGAAAAGGCCATTTGCGTTATCAATAAAATAAAAAGGAGTAATATTTTTTTCATTGTTAAAACTTTTTTTGTTAAACAAACTTGAAATCAATAAATTTTTATCACTATTTGTAAAAGAAAAAGCCGCCAAAGCGGCTTTTTGTATTCTGAGGTGTTTTATTCTCTGTTTTTTACAACAATCCAACCTGAAAACTTGAAAGGAGTGTTCTTCTTGTCATTCTCGTTCCATGTTACAGAATACCAGTAGGTGCCTGTTGGGATATTCTTGCCGCCAATTCGGCCATCCCATTTGTAACCATTGGATTTGTCTCCCTGGTGGATTTTTGTTCCGTATCTGTCAAAGATACTCAAAATAAGATTCTGTTTGTCTGCCATCGCAGAATAATCTACAACATCATTGATACCATCTCCGTTTGGAGTAATCATATTGATAAGATTAGGAACAACTACCGTAACTTCAATAGGCTCGCAGTCATAAGCATCCTTTACATACACTTTGTAAGTTCCTCTTGCTACATTAGAGAATGTATTGGAAGCCTGCCATAAAATTTTATCCATAGAGTACTGGTAATCCGGAGTTCCTCCAATAACATTGATCGTTAATGTAGTGTTGGAAATATCAACATTTGTTACTACCGGCTGTTCAGAAGGATATATCGTTACTTTTTGAGTGGCAACACATTCCCCTGTTTTTAATTTTACCCAGTAAACTCCTACGCCTACATCTTTGATAGACTGTGTTGTAGCTCCAGTACTCCATTCGTAGCTTTTGAATCCAGGTCCCGCATCCAAAGTGGTAGTATCTTCCATACAGATGATTTTGTCTTTCAATACACTGGATGTTACCGGGGCAATTACAGTTAAACCAATCTTTACCACTACATAACATCCTCTGGTGTCAGACACTCTTACATATACTAAACCGCTTGGTGCAATATAATTAGCATTTAAAATCTCATTGGTTCCGTCAATTGCATCTGTTAGTGAAGGAAAGTATTTTTTAGTGATACCTGCCTGTGGTGTGATAACAGCAGCATTATCAAGGTTGAATAAGGCTGTGGAAGGATTCGCTTCAATAAAGCATGATCTTAATTCTGCATCTTTTGCAATAATTTGCGGATAGAATTTAAGGGTAATTTCTGCAATATCACTACATCCGAATACAGAAGTTACTTTTACATATATTTTACCCTCTGCAGAAACAAATTGATAGATATTGGTAATCTCATTAATGGAGTTGTTCAGGTCGTATAAAGTATAATAATATTTCTTGGTTGCCGTAGGATCAGGGAAAACATTTGCAGTCGTAAGGTCATAAGTTGCCGTACCTGCATTATTATTGTTACAGCTTGTTAACGTTACATCTGTTGCCTTGATGGT
This sequence comes from Chryseobacterium sp. AG844, assembly GCF_003182335.1. Lineage (NCBI taxonomy): Bacteria > Pseudomonadati > Bacteroidota > Flavobacteriia > Flavobacteriales > Weeksellaceae > Chryseobacterium > Chryseobacterium sp. AG844. Next base: position 135,957 of record NZ_QGTV01000002.1, read on the forward strand.
ACCATCTTTGAATTTAAATTTACCGGTCTGTCTACATTTATTAATAGGGCTGTTAGGGTTCGTCGGGTCAGTATAATTGATACTGTAGAAATAAACACCAACAGGAGTAACCGTTTGAGGACCCACAAGAGGGTTGTTGCCGGTTAAGGCATCATTTTGACTTGTATGATAGCTGATACTGAAATTTGGATTGCCGTTAAGAATTCCTGCTGATAACGATGCAAAATCAAAAGTCGCCGGATTAGAACATATGATGACTTCTCTTGGGTCATTAGGGTTAGCCCCTGGAATTCCCGGAGGTACAAATGGGTGAGGCTGTATATTCGGATCGGTGAACGGAGACGATAAAGTAGCCGTTCCGCCCCATGATAATTTGAATCCGTTAGCTGTTTCTCTGTGGTTATTCACAATGATATAGTAAGTCTGGCCAGGCAATACATCCATGTATTTTACCCATTTGTCTCCTGTAGCGGTTTCACTAAGATCTGTAGAGGTCATGTTAAGACCTGTATTCCCACTTAGTCCGGAATAGGAACAACGTATCGGGGTACCAAGGTTTGAGCAGGATTTGTCAGGTCCATAAACACCAAAGTCATAATCGTCACTCTGGTCGTTAGGGATAATTTCAAAGGTAAGGGTTCCGCCTGTAGCTATCGTAAAAGAATACCATACCGAATACTTTTCGTCAGAAGTTAAACATCCGCCCAGATCTTCCGCAATGTCTCCGTGTCCGCCTGGTGTATATGAAATGTCAGAGTTACCGCAGACCGCCATTGCAGTACCACAATCTGACTGGGCAAATAAAAAATGTGAAAATATGATTAAGAAAACAAGTAATGTTTTTTTCATGAGAATTAATTTTTAAAAACAAATATTAAACTGTTTAATTACTAAAAATTGCTGTTTTTTATCTGATATAAAAGAATGTTTCACTATAATGAATTTCCAGATCTTTCATAATAAAAAAACTGATCGTCCCAATTAGCTCAGGAGATCATGCATTTTACTTATTGTTAGTTTGTTCCGATCAGTTGTTTTCCCCAGTTGGGTGAACTGGATGCAGTGGCTGATGTTTCAAATTCTTTGGCTGCTTTTTGATAAAACTTTATAGCTTCAGTCTTGTTTCCCTGCTTTTCAGCAATTTCAGCTTTTAGAAAGGAAAGTCTTGGATTGTTCTTTAAAGTTGTTTCTGCCTTATTCATGAAACCTGTCACAGTCTTTAATTCCTTTTGAGGATCTGCCGCTGTTTTTATTCTGATTTTCTGAAAATGAATAAGCGCAAGAAGAAGGTTTACTTCTCCATTGTTCTTTTCAGAAGCAAGGGATTGCATGGCCAGTTTTCTTGCAGTCTCATTAGGCTCTCCAAGAGGGCTGTTCGGACTGTTATTTAAAAGGAAATTCGTTTTAAGATATAATGCTGCTGCTGCATAATAATTAGCCTGCCATTTATCTGAAGTTTTAGCTTCTGAAAACCTGGAAAATAGCATATCGTAATCGTTTTCTGTTTTAGCGTTATCGAATTGTAAAACAGCTTGTTGTAAGGTTTGATCTGAAAAAAATTGAGCATTCATCAGAGAACCTGTCACGAGAAAACTCAAAATTAGTAAAAGTTTAGTCATAGGGGGATATTTTATGAAGCAAATATAAAAAATTATTAACGTTAAATTAAAGATTTTGAGATATATTTAACGAAAGTAATACATTGGTTTTAAATGTGGTATTTTATTTTTGGGATTCAATAATGCATGGATCATAAATATATTAGTTGTTTTAATAAATATTTGAGATAAAATTCTTTAATAATTTTAAAAAAAACGGGTATAAAGCAAAAATCAGAATAGAAAACATTCTATTCTGATTTTAAGTATTTCGGATTTTGATTTTTTTAATATCCGATTTTAAATAGACTGGTAAACAATAAGTTAATATTGCATCTTTCTCAATTTAGGATTGGTGCTTCCTACAAGCAGTGCAACTAAAACAGTCATACAGCCGCCAAATACAACAGAGCGCACTACTCCCAGTAATTTGGCCATAAGCCCGCTTTCGAACTGTCCCATTTCATTGCTGGACATAATGAAAATTGAATTCACACTCAGAACACGTCCTCTGATATGATCAGGCGTTTTTAACTGAACAATTGTACCGCGGATAACAACAGAAATCCCATCCAGCATTCCGCTCATCACCAGAAACATAAAAGACAGCCAGTATAGTTTTGATAACCCGAATCCAATAATGCATAACCCGAATCCGGTAACAACCGCAAGAAGTATTTTCCCTTGATTTTTCCGAAGAGGAACAATAGACAAAATAGTAATAATACACATGGAGCCAATATCTGAAGCAGCGTTCAGTAAGCCGAAACCTTCAGCTCCCGAATGTAAGATATCAGTCGCAAATACAGGAATCATAGCTACAGCACCACCGAAAAGTACGGCAAACATATCAAGGCACAGCGCTCCGAGAATCTCTTTGGTTTTAAAAATATACGAAATCCCTTCACGCATACTTTCCACTACATTTACTGTTTCCTTTTTATATTCGGAATGCTGTTTGTGAAGCTGCCAGAAGAATAACGATGCAACAAATATTAATGTTAAAATAGCAACCAGGGTCCATTTTACCCCGATAAACCCAATAAGAACACCACCGATAGCATGGCCGCAAACAGAAGATATCAGGAACGTTGCCTGATTTAAGGTTACTGCATTTGGAAGGTTTTCTTTCTTTACAATTTTAGGAATCATGGAAGGAACAATAGGGCCGATAAAGGCTCTTGCTATCCCTGTGAAAAAAATAACTCCATAAATATAATAGGTAATCTGATGACCGGTAAAGTGCATTTCCACATTAAAGAATGCGGGAATCAGCAGAAGCCCAATCAGAAAAATATATGCATAATTACAAATAAGGAGCAGCCTCTTTTTTTCATTCATGTCAATAACATGTCCGGCATACAGCGCACAGCTTACAGCAGGAATCACCTCTGAAAGTCCGATAAGGCCTATTGAAAAAGGATCTTTTGTTAATTGATACACCCACCATCCTAATAAAGTGGCAAGCATTCTGAAAGCTAAAACAATAAAAAATCTCCCGGTGAGAAGATTTCTGAATTCAACATTTTGTAATGTTTGTAACGGGGTAAAGGAAATCATGAACAAAAATAGCCCTAAAAATTTATTTAGGGCCATTTATATGTCAGTTTTTGAAAGATATATTAAATAAGTCTCAAAAGATAATATCTATTTTAGTCTGCTCTTGTAGAACTTAGTACGATAGCGGCAACACCTGCTGCGCCAATGATGGTAGCCCCTGCAGCAATTCTTGCCTTTCTTCTGTCTTTTACAGCAGCCACATTGGCTTTAGGAATAATTACTTCTGTACTGTCTTTTTTACCGGCTGTACCCACCAGATTTTCACCAACAACGTTTCTGAATAAGATGGTCTGCTTTGGTGAGCCATCTCTCATCGTTACTTTATATATTTTTCCGGCTTCAAGATTAGAGTAGTTGTTTTTTGAAATATCTTCGCTATATTTTGTAGTAGCACAAGATGTAATAACAAATAAAGATGTTAGTAAAGATGATTTCAACAGTACAGATGCTTTCATTATTTTCTTTTAGTTTTTCAAATTTATAATTTTTTTTAAATATACGTTTTTGGAATTGAAAAAATATGATTAAAATTTGTAAATTCCCAATAAATCTGCAATCTTTCTGTCATTAGCCAATCTTGGCGTCTTATTCTGGCCACCTAATTTTCCCTGGGATTTGGCATATTCATGAAATGCTCCTTTCTTAAGTCTCGTAATCTGCAATTTCTGTAATATATTCCCTGAAATCAAATCATCATAGTAAGTATTTCTTTTACGAAGCTGCAGATCAAGTTCGTCCCTGAATGCTTCCAGGTTTTCAGGTTCTTTTTCAAATTCAATTAGCCATTCATGATAGGGAAGTCCTTCAGCCGGATTTACCTGCGGAGCCAGATGAAATTCTGTAATCTGTGCCGGATATTTTTCAAGGGTAGCCTTCATTGCTTCCTCTACCTCAAAAGCAATCACGTGCTCTCCAAATGCAGAAGTAAAATGTTTTGTTCTTCCGCTTACCAAAACCCTGTACGGATCTTTGCTGATAAATCTTACAACATCTCCTATAGAATAGGCCCACAAACCGGAATTGGTCGTAAGAATTAATGCGTAATCTTTATGAAGCTCAACTTCTCTTAAAGTTAATCGCCTTGCTCCGGGCTTACCGTATTCTTCCAAAGGAATAAATTCATAGAAAATCCCGTGATTGGTTAATAATAAAAGTCCTTCTTTGGTATAATCATCCTGGAAAGCAAAAAAACCCTCAGAAGCAGGGAAGGTCTGAACAATATCTACCTTTCCTCCCAATAATTCTTCCATTTTATCCCGATATGGCTCGTAATTAACGCCTCCGGTGACAATAAGCTGAAGATTGGGGAAAAGCTGTTTGATTTTTTTACCGTGTTTCTCTGTCAGTTTCTCAAAATACATGATCAGCCACGGCGGAATTCCGGAAATCAGAGTCATATTTTCATGTTCCGTTTCCTCAATGATTTTATCTACCTTAGACTCCCAGTCTTCCATGATATTGGTTTCCCAGCTTGGCAGGCGGTTTTTCTGAAGGTAATTAGGAATGTGATGCGCTACAATACCTGATAGCCTTCCCGTTTTTATTCCGAATACTTCTTCCAGCTCCGGGCTGCCCTGAAGAAAAATCATTTTCCCATTTACGAAATCAGCATTGTTTTTTCTGCTGATATAATGAAATAAGGCGCTTTGAGCTCCGGCAATCTGAAACGGCATTCCTTCTTTGGAAATCGGAATGTACTTAGAGCCGGAAGTGGTTCCTGAAGTTTTGGCAAAATACTCCGGAGTTTCTGTCCATAGAATATTAGCCTGTCCTTTTTTTACCCTTTCAATATAAGGTTTCAGATCTTCATAATCAGCTGCAGGAACTCTGTCCTGAAATTCTTTTACAGAATGAATATTTTCAAAATCATGTTCCCGCCCGAAAAGTGTTTTTTGAGCAGTATTCACCAGAGAAAGGAGTAAGTCTTCCTGGTTTTTCTCAGCATTTTTTTTGAAATCCTCTGCTTTTTGGACGTGTTTTTTTGCCCAGATCAGCGCTGCATTTTTCTTGAAGAAGTTTAACATGGGTCAAATTTATAAATAAGTAGAGAATCTGAAGTCATTTTTATGAAGCTTCACATAAAAAAACCGATGGAACAGGTTCCATCGGCTTTTCGAAATTTGATTATGAAAATAACAACTATATGTTGATGTTATGCTTATTTGTTTGCTTTGTACCTTTTATCAGGGGTGCCGTCTTTTTTCAGGTGTTTGTTTTCTTTATATCTCTTATCCGGAGTACCGTCCTTTTTCATTTTGGCAGCCGGTTGTGCAGGCTTAGCTGCTTTTGCATCCATTGCCGGTTGGGCAGCTTTCACTTCAGCTGGTTTTGCAGCTGCCGTTGCTTTTACAGGCGGGTGCGCTGGAGCACTTTTAGCGGGAGCAGTCTGCTGAGCAGTGGCAAGTCCTAATCCCAGGATCAAAGACATTGCAGATAAGAATTTTTTCATAAGAATTATTGTTTGTTTTTTGTTGAATAAAGATATACAAAAAGCAGGCAAAAAAACGGGGATTCTCAAACTTAACTAAAGTTTATTACAGCTTAAAAAAAAATTAAAACACTTCATTTACAATGAAAAAGCCTGTCTCCATTTCCGGAGACAGGCTTGCATAATATATAAATAGACATGGCTAGCGCGTACAGTTGGCTGTCCACGTTTTACCATCCTTTGCGTATAGGATTTTTAAGACATTATTGTCAATTCTGATGTAAGAGGTAGCTGTAGAACCAATCATAACAAGGGTATGATCTCCTTCCTGATTAAACTCTATTCCGTTAAGATCCGGAATGCTGTTGGAGAAAGCAAAATTATATTTGGTACCACTGGCAATCTTTGTTACAAATACACTTCCGTTATCTGTGCTGATATTGGTGGATCCTCCGTCATTATAAGAAACTTTTCCTTTATAAGTTCCTGCGAAAAATTCATTGTTTACCGGATCATCATCTTTACTGCACGACGAAAAAGATAATGCTGTAAATACCAACAGCATCATAACTCCTAAGATTTTAATTGCTTTTTTCATAATATTATTCTTAAATGTTTGGTTATAGCTTAAAAGCCAAACTCTATGCCACGAAGAAATAGTTGAATTTTTTTAACAGGTTATTAAATAAAATTGTAAAAAATTAAGAATTGTGAGGCTAAGTCCTTCATTTTAAAACCATCAGTCTTTTCGTTTTTTAGAGGAAGATAAAAAATATGCGTACCTTTGTATATCATAAACGGTTTCGGAAAACTCCCGAAATCGCTTTGTCGTTTATACCATTACTTATTTATGCAGTTAAAATCCATCAATGAAAAGTTCCTTCCAGACCTTATGCAGAAAGAGTTTGGAAAAGAAATTTTTACCCGCTTAGAAAACAATCAGCATATTGCCGTAAAAGGAAGTGCCGGATCTTCAGTTTCTATTTTTGTGGCGGAGCTATTTTTGGTCCAGAAGAAAAATATTCTTTATCTGGTAGATGATAAGGAGGATGCATTGTATGCCAATACGGAGATGGAGGATCTTTTGGGTAAGGATAAAGTTCTGTATTTCCCGGCAACTCATCTGGAGCCTTACCAGGTGGAAAAGACTCAGAATGCCAACCTGGTTTTAAGAACGGAGGTCCTCAATAAAATAAATTCCGGAAGATCTCCGAAAGTTATTGTGGCTTATGCCGGAGCTTTATCTGAAAAGGTATTGAAAAAGGAAGATTTTAAAGCAATTTCTCATCATATAAAAGTTGGGGATCAGCTTGATTTTGATTTTGTGGATGAACTGCTTAATCATTATCATTTCCAGCAGGCTGATTTCGTTTCAGAACCGGGAGAATTTTCTGTAAGAGGAGGAATTGTAGATGTCTTTTCCTATTCACATGAAAAACCGTACAGAATTACTTTCTTCGGTAATGAAGTGGAAAGTATTAAAACCTTTGATATCGAAACCCAGCTTTCGGTAGATAAAGTAAAAGATTTTCAGCTGGTGTCCAATATGAACTTTTCAGTGACGGGAACCAGAGTTTCTTTGCTGCAGTTATTGCCTGCGGAAAGTTTTGTAATTTCCAGAAACGGAATGGTAGGAATGCAGAAGATAAGAACGTTCTACGAAAAGTCTCTGGAAAAATATGATAGTTTAAGTAAAGATATTGCTCACAGGACTCCGCAGGAACTTTTTATTTCTGATCAGGAGTTTTTGTTCGATTATAAAAAATTCAAAACGGTTGATTTTGGAGGAATCATCATTGAAGGATTGAAAGAAGTAACCGAAGTAAAAATGGAGCAGCTTCCACAGCCTTCTTTTCATAAAAACTTTGAACTGCTGATCGAAGATATCGAAGAAAAGCAGAATGACGGATTTGATACCTGGATTTCCTTTTCAACAGAAAAGCAGAAAGAAAGGCTGGAGTCTATTTTTGAAGAACTTGAGCATGAGCTCCCATTTAAAAGCTTTAAGTCTGAACTGCACGAAGGATTTGTCGATAATGGGCACAAACTGCTGGTTTATACGGATCATCAGATCTTTGACCGTTACCAGAGATATAAAGCGAAAAATACTTTTGCAAAATCTGAACAGCTTACCCTGAAAGACCTGATGTCTCTGAAAATCGGGGATTATATTGCCCATATCGATCATGGAATCGGGAAGTTTATGGGATTGGTGAAAGTGAACAATGACGGAAAGATTCAGGAATGTTTCAAACTGACCTATAAAAACGGAGACTTATTATATGTAAGTATTCACTCTTTACATAAGATCTCAAAATATAATGGGCCGGATGGAAAAGAAATCGTTCTGAGTAAACTGGGATCTCCGACCTGGAAATCTTTAAAACAGAAAACAAAAGCGAAGGTAAAGCAGATTGCTTTTGACCTTATTCAGTTATATGCCCAGAGAAAAACGGCAAAAGGGTTTGCGTATACTCCGGATTCCTACCTGCAGAATGAGCTGGAAGCCAGCTTTATTTATGAAGATACTCCGGATCAGGAAAAGGCTACCGTAGATGTAAAGAGAGATATGGAAGCTGATACGGTAATGGACAGGCTTGTGTGCGGAGATGTAGGTTTCGGTAAAACGGAAGTTGCAATCAGGGCGGCATTTAAAGCGGCTACGGATGGAAAACAGGTTGCAGTATTAGTGCCTACAACCATTCTTGCTTTTCAGCATTACAGAAGTTTTAAAGAGAGGCTAAAAGATTTTCCGGTAAATGTTGCTTATGTCAACAGATTCAGGACAGCCAAGCAGAAGTCAGAGACTTTAGAGGCTTTAAAGAACGGAAAAGTAGATATCATTATCGGAACGCATCAGTTGGTAAGCAGTTCTGTGAAATTTAAAGATCTTGGTTTATTGATTATTGATGAAGAACATAAATTTGGAGTTTCAGTAAAAGATAAATTGAAAACGCTGAAGAATAATGTTGATACCCTTACACTTACAGCCACTCCTATTCCGAGGACATTACAGTTCTCATTGATGGCGGCGAGGGATTTATCCGTTATCAAAACACCACCGCCGAACAGGCAGCCTGTAGATACACAGTTAATAGGATTCAATGAAGAAACGCTTCGTGATGCGGTTTCTTACGAGCTGCAGAGAGACGGCCAGGTATATTTTATCAATAACAGAATCGAAAACCTGAAAGATATTGCAGGGCTTATTCAAAGGCTGGTTCCGGATGCGAGAGTAATTACGGGACATGGGCAGATGGAAGGAAAACAGCTTGAAAAGAATGTTCTGGATTTTATGGAAGGTAAGTATGATGTTCTTGTATCCACTACCATTGTAGAAAGTGGAGTAGATGTGCCGAATGCCAATACTATTTTTATCAATGATGCGCATCGGTTTGGGATGGCGGATCTGCATCAGATGAGAGGAAGGGTAGGGCGAAGCAACAGAAAAGCATTCTGTTATCTGATCACTCCTCCTTATGATATGATGACCTCTGATGCCAGAAAACGTCTGGAAGCTATTGAACAGTTTTCAGATCTGGGAAGTGGTTTCCAGATTGCGATGAAAGATCTGGAAATCCGGGGTGCCGGTGATCTTCTGGGTGCCGAACAGAGCGGGTTCATCAATGAAATGGGATTCGAAACTTATCAGAAGCTAATGCAGGAAGCTTTGGAAGAGCTGAAAGATGATGCTGATTTTGAAAGTCTTTTTGAAAATGAAGAAGACAGACAAAAGCTTTTCAAATCTGTGAAGGATGTCAATATTGATACTGATTTAGAGTTGATGCTGCCGGACTCCTATATTTCCAATACTGAAGAAAGGCTGTTGCTGTATCAGAAAATTGCTGAAATTACCAACGAAGCAGATCTTCATCAGTTTGAACTGGAGCTGATTGACCGTTTTGGAGCTTTGCCGAAAGAAGCTGTCAATCTCTTAAAAAGTGTTTCCCTGAAATGGCTTGCTGCTGACATTGGCTTTGAAAAGATTGTCATGAAAAACGGAGTATTTTTAGGCTACTTCCCGGGAAATCCACAGGATAAGTTTTATCAGACAGACAGATTCAGGCATATTATTAATTATCTGACCCGGAATCCGGCTGAGGCCCAGCTTAAAGAAAAGTCCGGAAAAGAAGGTAATCAGTTGATGATGAGAAAAGAAAGAGTTAAAAATGTAGATGAGGTTAATCTTTTGTTGAAAGCAATCATTGAACATAATTAAATTTTAATTCCTGGTTACTGGAAATAATATTATAAAAATTCTTAGAAACGTGTAAAAAACTTAATTTTTTACACGTTTTTTTGTGATTCTTATCATGTTTTTATATTGTAATATTCCTGTTAAAGAGAATTAAGGCTGTTTTTGAGCATTTAAAATCACTTTTCAATGATTAAAAGAATTCTGTAAATCCCCGTACAGTAAGGGTTTGAGACGTTATATGATTTTTTTGAGATGTTAAAAGTAGAGTTATGTAGAAATAATTCTACTTTTATGTGTGATTAATTCTATTCTGTAATGTGTTTATTTCTATAGGTTTATAGATGTATAACTGGAATTTTTTGGACTTCGTTGTGTAACTTTGCAGTCCTTAATTATGAAAACAATAATACATTGCTGCGTGGCTGGACTTCTTTCAATCTATGCCAACGCACAGGTGGGAATCGGTACTGCAAAACCTAAATCCGTTCTTGACGTGAACGGAAAAACCACCTTAAGAAAAGAACTTAGAGTAGGAGGTACTTCAACTCAGGCTGGAGAGGCCGGGTTAAACGGCCAGGTTTTGGTTTCTCAGGGCGAGGGTTTGCCTCCTGTGTGGAAATCTTTGAATGTTTCCTTTATGGAAGAGGGACAGTATAAGCTGATTAATTCTTATCTGTCGTCGGATCAAACGGGTATTATTTCACTTACGGACGGTGTTGCCGGTGATGGTATCTACACCAACAAAGTTGGGGATAACATTTCTGATATCACAAAAGGGAATTGGAAAAAAATAGATGGACTTAGCAATACTTTTACCATCAAAAACGGAAGGAACAGGCTTACTTACCAGTTCCAGACCGGAATTGAAATGAAGGCTTCCACAGCTACTACAATACAAAGCGTCAGATTTACCTGCGGTGTTTTCAGAAACGGAGCACTGGTAGCCGTACGCCCGGATAGAATCGCTTCCAATAACAACAGCGGAAAAGCCGGACTTCAGGATTATATATTTACGCTTAACTATACTGAGCAGAACGTTCCTGTAGGCGTTCATAATATTGACATTGCATGCAGAAAGATTGATACTTCAAGCACTGCTTCGCAATTTGCGATCGGACGTAATGTACAGTCTTCAAATGGAGCTTCCAGTGCATTTACTCTGGAATCTACCATGAAAATGGATGTTATCGAATACGTGAGCTATAAAAACAACTAATGATGAAAAAACTATTATCGACACTGCTTTTTAGCATAAGTCTTTTGGCAACAGCTCAGGTAGGAATAAAAACAGAGTCCCCAAAAGCAAAACTTGACGTAAACGGAGATGTGAATTTCAGAAATAAAATCGGGGTTTTTAATTCTGCTGATAATTCTGTTTTTCATGGAAATAATGACCAGATACTGGTTTCTCAGGGTGAAGGTTTTCCACCGATGTGGAAATCACTTCGGATTCCTGAATACGAACCTAATAAATTTTACCTGATTTATAACAACTCATTCTCGGATAATACAGGAATTACCTTTACCTCTTCTGAAAACTCTTCGGTAAGCATGACTTCGAGAGGAGGAACATTTACACAAGGAAAACAATATAGTACTCTTACCAACTTCAAGAAAATAGACGGGCTTTCACATGTAATCAGTGTATTCAGTACCCAAAGTAAAGCTTATTTTCAGTTTGAAACTGTTGTACAGGCAGATTTTGGGGCGGCAGGAAGTACAGACAACTCTATAGACTATGCTTGCGGAATTTTTGTGGATGACAAACTGGTCAACCTGAGACAGCGAAATTTGAAAGCTATTACTACGTCATATCCTTTCCTTACTCATACTCAGATCGGGATTGTAGACAATCTTTCCAAAGGAGACCATACGGTAAGTGTTGCATGTACAAGACTAGGATCCTATGGTGCTTCAGGTACAGGAAATAAACTTTCCATTGGAACTAATGTGTATAGCAATATCAACAGCTTTATTTCACAGTCTTCCCTTAAAATAGATGTGTATGAAGTTCCGGAAGTATTTAACACGATTATAAATTAAGAAGGATTATGAAAAAAATATTATTTGTTACATCTCTTTTGTTAGCAGCTGCAACAAATGCCCAGGTGGGTATTAATACTCCTAATCCGACTAATATGCTGGATGTGAACGGAGATCTTAACGTAGGAAAAGAATTAAGAACAGGAGGTACTGATTTACTGAAAGGTTCTGCCGGTACAGCTGGTGATATATTTCACAATAATGCGGATTTAGGTACAAATGACTGGAAAGCTATTAAAATTGCTGACGGGCAGGGAAGTATGTCTCTTTTTTCTATCAACACCGTTGCAGATAAAACAGGAATCAGCTTTTCTGGTGCCAGTGGTTCTACCAGCCCCTATGGTAATGGAGATCCTCTGACGGGAGGCTGGACTGTAATCCCAGGAACAGTAGATACATTTTCTGTTACCAACGGTACAAACAAAGCTACTTTTTCATTTCAGACCACTGTTCAGAAGACAGGTACAAATTCTGCAAGTTTTGCCTGTGGTATTTTTATAAATGATGCCCTTAGAGCAGTGAGAACGGACGTATTATTGGGGGACAGCGGTGCTTATAAGATTTTTAACCTTAATGCTACGCTTACCAATCTTACTCCCCAAAATCAGTATTCCGTTAAAGTAGCCTGTATAAAAAGGGCTATTGCAGGAACAGTACTTGGAATAGGAAGAGCGGTTGATACTGCTTTTCTCAACAGTGATATGTCGCAGTCTGTTTTGACGACATCCATATTGCAGCCTTATTAATTTTCACGATCATACAATAATAGGAAATCTAAAAACGTTATGTTTTTAGATTTTTTTTGTTTATTAACTCTATTTCTTGTGAATTTGTTCAGATAAAGTAAAGTGTATTATCAAAAATTGAATTATATTTGGACAAGCTAAAAAAATTCTATATGGTAAAAAACTATTTTTTTAAAATGTTTGCCGGTATTGCTTTTCTTGGGCTGCTGACAGCATGTACTACTACCTCTGATCCTACAGAATCCATCCCGAATCCGGATGACGGACCACCTCCTAAAAAGATTTTATCGAAGGTTAGTTCGAATAATGTTACTCAGGAAGAATATGCTACTACAGCTGTAACCGGAGATCTGCAGACTGCAGTGTCTAAAGATGAGTCTTTTAGTGGAAGTGCTTATTATACAGCAACGGTAACATACACCAATAAAAATATCACTAAAGTTAAATATGTAAGTTCAGCTGTATCCAGCCTCACTTATGAATTTAATATTGTTCCTGATGCTACAGGTAAAAAGATTTATAATGCTACTTCTACAGCCACGGGAGCAACGCCGTCTGTATCTGTTGTAAGTGACTATGCATTTACCTATAGTGCGACCACCAATAAGCTTACCAAAATTCTTGAGAAGAGAAAAGAAGGTGGAATCAGTGCCTATAACAGATTTATTGACTACAGTTTTGTGTACAATGGTGATAATGTTATTCAGGTTGTTTGTTCCAAAGGTCTGCTGGATATCAACGGAAACCCGAATATGAGTACGGCCGTAATAAGCAAGTATAGTTTCCAGAACTATGATAGTCAGAAAAGCCCGTATTCTACCTTGCCATCAGTATATTTCATCACCCGAAGTCTGATCAATCCGGCACAATTCTATAAAATATCTCCGAACAATCCCACCTCTATGTTTATAGAATTACCATCACCGGCTGCGCCTGTTAATACGGCTCAAAGCTATTCTTATGATAATCAGGGGTATGTGGTTGTTGAGAAAAATCAGAATGTAACTTTTACCTATAAAAATTTATAGTAGAAATATAGTTATTAATCTTACCAGAATATAAATAATATTACAAGTTTTAGGCAAAAAAAAATTATATTTGTCAAAAAAATAATCAATTACAAGGAAATGAAGCAAATTTTCTATTTTATTTTACTGATCGCAGGTTTCTCCTCAGTACATTCCTGCAAGGATATGCTGGATGAGGATGGAAATCCTTTGCTGGATCTTAACGAAACAGGAGGATTAAGCGGTCCCAGAGCATTATACAGAGAAATTACAGATAAAGACACCATCGCAGAATATCGTTATAGCGGGCTTCTAGTGACTAAAGTAATCACAGACAGTGCTTCTATCACTGATATTATGTACAGTGGCGATAAAATCAGCCAGATTAATTTTAACGGTTTCCTTGATCTGGACGGAAACGGAAAACTGGATAAAGACAGTGTATCATACACTCAATTGTTCACTTATGCAAACAATAACAAGCTTCAGAAGATTTCTGAAAACCGTTCAATCTTCAGAAGAACTCCGCCTGTAATACCAGGAGATCCTCCGGGACCACAGACTTTGTTGAGAAAAGAGAAAACATCTTATGAAACATTCTACAGCACTTCTACTGGTAAATTGGATTCAATCATTATGAGAAATGGAGCTGATGCTCCCGGAACACAGTTTGTCTTTACTGATTATTCAAGAACAGCTTACACTTATGTCGGGGATAATGTATCTAAAGTTTTAAGATACTACGGTAAAATGATTGGTAATTCTGGGAATAACTTTGGTGCCGTTACCGGAAAATACAGCTACGAATACTATGCATATGATGAGCAGGTAAGCCCATTCACATTGTTGCCGCATGTATATAAAATCTCAAGATTATTATCTACGATAATCAATGATAAAGAAAGTCTTATCTTGTCTCCGAACAACCCTAAGAGATGGTCGGTAACAGATCTTACACCGCCAATTCCAACACCGGTTGTAAAGAGTACCAATTACGTTTATGATCCTCAGACTTATATGACAAAAGGATATGGCGTTAATTACATCTACAAACCACAATAAAGAATTTTTTTAACAATATTCAAACTCAATCTTACTAGGATTGAGTTTTTTATTTTTTATCCCTTAATTTTGCAAAAAATTTCTGATGAAATATTTAATCGTAGGGCTTGGGAACAAAGGCTCAGAATATGAAAATACACGACATAATATAGGCTTTAAAGTAGCCGATAAAATAGCAGAAACCCTTGAAGTCTCATTCAATACATCGAATTTCGGATGGCTGGCAGAAGGAAAGCACAAAGGCAGAAAAGTTTTTGTCCTGAAACCGGACACCTATATGAACCTTTCCGGAAATGCAGTGAAATACTGGATGCAGAAAGAAAATATTCCTTTGGAGAATGTTCTTATTGTAACTGACGATCTTGCTTTACCTTTCGGGACTTTAAGATTGAAAGGAAAAGGTTCAGATGCAGGGCACAACGGACTTAAAAATATCAATGAAGTATTGCAGACTCAAAATTATGCAAGGCTTCGCTTCGGAATCTCTGCAGATTTTGCTGCCGGAAGACAGGTAGACTATGTATTAGGAACGTGGAATGAGGAAGAAGCTGAAAAGCTTACGGAAAGAATTGAAACCTTTTCCAAAGCCGCTCTTTCTTTCGTTTTTGCCGGACTGAATAATACGATGTCCACTTTTAACGGGAAATAATTTCAGAAGGGAAAAAACTGTAATGACCATATAGTTTATAGAATAAATGACTGCCTTAAAAACAAGGCAGTCATTCAATTTTATATGCTTAAGAAGATTTCTTATTTTTTTTAAAAATAATAATTTACACCAAGCTGGAAATTAGTGTTTTTTGAAGTTTCTCCAAGCCCAAACTTTAAGGTGTCAGTTAAACCAGCAATATAACGGATATTGACTCCTATATTCGGAGTAAACCTGTATCCCAGCCCAATTCCTGCTCCAAAATTAAAGGTTCTGAATGAATCTTTATTATTGCCCTTATAAGTTTGTCCATCAATATCCCCTTTTGCCTGCGCATTGACAAGAAATCCAAACTCAGGACCGGCTTCCAGATAAAATTCCGGAGTGGCATTGTATTGAAGCATTACAGGAACATTGATATAACTAAAGTTTTGCTGCATATTCTTTATTGTATAAGTGCCCATGTCATAATCACCTTTTACTTTTGCCCCCTGCTGGCTGTAAACAATCTCCGGCTGAAGATTGAATGCATCAGAAACAGGGATATTAACAAATGCTCCGGTATAAAAGCCGACTTTAGATTTCATCTCGCTTCCAGATATACCAGAAAGGTTCCCTCCTGCTTTAATACCTAATTTGGGTCCGTCTGTAGATTGTGCAAATGCCATAGTTCCTGCAACTATGCATAAGCTAAGTAATTGTTTTTTCATTAATATGTTTTTAAAAAATTATAGAGTATTATAATCAGATATTGCTGTTCACGGTATCCTTGTGAAGCTAATGTTTTTTTTCTTCAGTAAGGATGACGGTTATCACAGATACAAATTTGTACAAATGAGGTCGTTTTCACGAGTTGTGAGACGACCTCGTTTCTTTTGTGTATTTAAGAATATTCTCTTTTTTTCGCTATTTAGAAATAGTAATTCACACCTAGCTGCAAATTAGTATTTTTGGAAGATTCTTCAGCGTCATCTTTGACAATTTTAGTTAAACCGGCAATATAACGGACATTGACTCCCAGATTGGGAATGAATTTATATCCGAGGCCAATCCCTAATCCAAAATTAAACGTGTTTAATAAGCTTTTATTATCCCAGCTAAGTGATTCGCCGAGAAAATATTCTTTAGCCTTTGCATTTATAAGGAAGCCAAATTCAGGTCCTGCTTCCAGATAAAATTTAGAAGTGGCATTGTACTGAATCATTACAGGAACATTGATATAGTTAAGGATTTGCTTTATATCCTTTACAGGGATAGCTCCCAAAAGATATTTATCTTTTGCTTTTGCCCCCTGTTGGCTGTACACAACCTCCGGCTGAATAGTGAATACTTCAGAAATGGGAACATTTACAAATGCTCCGGCATAAAATCCAATTTTAGATTTAGAATCACTTCCTGTAAAGCTTGAAAGGTTCCCTCCTGCTTTAACACCAAATTTAGGTCCACTTGTTGATTGAGCAAATGCCATAGTTCCTATAACTATACATACGCTTAGTAATTGTTTTTTCATAATTATGTTTTAAAAAATGTATATTTTGATTGTGAAGCAGAGTAACTTATTTAATTATCTATAACTACATTTTTCCAATTATTTCTGCAGCTATCTTTCCATGCGTCAGGAAAGTTATTGTCATCCACTACACTTTTAGGTATTAATACATACTTCAATTTTTTATTTTTTTCCCCTTGTCTTGAAACATAGAAAAAAGGAGAATTTTTTTGCTTAAACAAGTTATCTCCAATTTGTACACTATCCATAGCTTCTCCCAAAAAAATTAAAGTATCATTTTTATGAGCTCGCTCAATGAGTACATGAGTTAAAAGATTTTTTCTTACAGCAACTTTTCTTTTTATTTTTCCTTCTATATTAGTATTGATATCATCAATAATAAATTTATCTTCCTTTTTTGGTGAATAAATCAATGAAAATAACATGAATCCTGCCAATGCTAATGCGAAAAATAAGTATAATAAATCTTTTATTTTCATTTAAAATAATTGTTTTAATAATGTATAATCTGACCAAAATACCTTTCCTCCTACATTTACCCCATGTCCAATTCCAGTAGCAATATTGATCCAGGTAGTTTTGCTTTTTTGCCCAGGCCATAATTCTCCATCATTTGTTCTATTTCCCCAAGATTTTGAGTATCCCCAGACTCCTACTCCAAAAGCATGTCCTGAAGATTTGCCAGCATATCCCAACGCATTAAAGTTTTTCTTATCATTATCAACGTACATTGAATAAAATTTGCTGGCACCTATTGATCCCTCTAATCCAGTATTTCCTCCTTTATAGCCATAAATAAATCCATTTCCGGCATCACCACCAGCTATAAAATAAACAAATGCAAGTCCTCCATTAGGTCCTCCACCCATTGTGGCGCTATAATCTAAACTAAAACCAACAGCATGAGCTCCCATTTTTTCATATTTTTTCAAATTAATAGTTATTGGAGTTCCTAATTCAAAATCTGTATCTAAGCTTACATCTTTATTGATTGTCTTAGATATAATGCGATATAAAATTTGTTTTTTATTGTTTCTAATAATTATATCTTCTTCACCATAAATATCTTGAGGTGAAATAATATATTTATATCCTGTATAAATTATCTCTGTAGAAGTAACTTTATTGGTAAATAAATTACCAGAATAAGATATTCCTCCAACTGCACCGCCTAAGAAATTACCTCCGGTAAACGCAGAGTTCAGCCCTCCCGAAACAATACTCGGCAGCACAAACTTAATAGCTCCAGGGTTACTTGCAATAGTACCCAGTGTTCCCGAAATGGCCATACCACCAATAACACCTCCCAATACCGCACTCCATGACTTTTGCCAATCCCACTTGCCCGGATTCCAGTTTCCACCATTGGCAGCAACACCGTTTAGGTATCCTCCAATAAATGCACCTGCAAGCATCATCCAGAATTCTCCATCAGGGTCATTATATATCAGAGGGTTATTCATCACATACCCGTACTTATTATAGTTCTGAGTATTTGTAGGATCCTGTATATTTTCATCCGCATTTAAGAATTTTCTAAGAAGAGGATCATACAATCTTCCATTCATGTGGATAATGCCTACGCTCATAAAATGCTCGTGTCCTGTATACCCACGGTTAATAAGAAGATCCTTCGACAGGCTCAGGATGACATCTCTAGTAGTATTAATCGCGCCGTTTCCGATCTTCAGGTGGGTAAGATTACCCCAGGCATCATAGTGCCTTTGTTCCAGTTTGTTTCCAGCCTGGTCCGATATCGCGAGGATACTGCCTATATAATCTTTGTGCAAAAATTTATAAGAACCGCTGCTCTCTTCAAAGTTTTTCAAATATACAATATCAGACTCATACGGTGTACCTTCCACATATAAAATATGCTTTTCTTTTCCGCTTATAAGATCTGTTACAACTTCGAAGCTGCCATCTTCATTATAAAATTTTGTAAACGTACTTTGCCATGTATAGGTAGGTTTGGGTCCAGGTACCGGAGACTGTTTTAATTCTATAATGTCTACACGTTGCCTCATGCTGCTTAATCCATAATCAAAGCTTATACGAGCCTTTTCTCCATCTATTTGTACAGGGTCATTATTCTCATTGTAAACAACGGTCTGGATAAGATCATCATTATAATTTTGTGTTCCTGCAGCATTCAGAGTCATTCCGGTAGTCTGATAAATTTTAGTGGAATTTTCAAATTTCATTGTACCCACCTGATCATTCTCCATTATTCTGCCTTTAATGTCGTAAATATTTCTATTTGCAGGAGACTTGATTCCTGTAACCGGATTGCTCCAGTTGATAAGACGGTTATTATCGTCATAATCAAAATTTTCAGAAATGCTGAAATCTCCTCCGGTGGTTCTGCTTTTAAGTTCATTTTTAATAGCATCAAACGAATAAGACAATTGCAGAATGGAAGGCTTTACCGCTGATGAATGATTGGTACTGGCCAGAAAGCCATTTGCATCATATGTATTGGTAATATTCGCAGCTCCCAGCTTCGAGGTCAGTACTTGCCCCATCGCATTGGTGGTCTGCAGCTCCCAGAGAACTTTTCCGGTCGTTTTATCCTTTATTTGAGATAGTTCCCCATTCCAGGTATTGTAAATATTTTCAATGGCAACTAAAGTAGTGATCCCGGATTGCAGTTCTTTTTCATAGGATACTACCCTGTTTTTATTGTCATAAATAATATTTTTATGTTTATAATATCTGCTGTTGCTGTTTTCTGTAGAAGATGACAGCCTTCCTTGCGGATCATATGTAAGACTGGTACTGAACGAATTGCCTTTAGAAACTCCGGATTTTGAAATAAGCATTCCTTTGTTGTTATAGGCAAAAGAAATTGTTTTGTTTGTTGCCTGGCCACCATCTGTAGTTGAAAGTTCTTTCTGGGAAACCAGCTGGCCCAGATTATTGTAGGTGTATTCTTTCGTTCCTTTCGGGCTTATCACTTTCTTAGTTTGTCCCAACCCGTCATACTCATATTTGTACAGCCCGTTGGAAGGATCGTTGAATTCAGCTTTCCTGCCCCATACATCATACAGTGTGGTAACCGTATTTTCGGCATACTGGGCTTTTACCTGCTCTCCGGCTGCGTTATACGAAAATTTTATCGTTCCTCCTTTATCGGTGGAAGAAATTACATTTCCTAAAGCATCAGCCGTTCTGGTAGTCGTTCTTCCATAATCTGCAGTATTGGATTCTTTTACAGAAGTTGTCAATCCGGAAATAGTGGTTTCTGTTTGTTTTCCTGTAAATGCTGTAGCCGTTACCTTCGCAGGATATACGGAATCATCATAGTCAATGGTATTCCATTTGTTGGCACTTTGCCCTTCGAAATACGGTTCGGACTCCTTGATCTTTCTTCCGAAAACATCGTACTGCGTTTCCCTCGAAATATATTGTCCCGACCCAAAAGCCTTAGTCGTTGTCTTATATACCTGTCCAAGTTTGTTGGTCAATGTTTTAGAGATATTACCATCCGGTTCACTCCTGGTTACCGTTACATTGTCGTTGGAATCTTTATCATAAGAATAAACGGTAACACCTTGAAGACTGCTTTCAGAGGTAAGGATTTTCCCCCAATTATCATAAGTACTTACAACAACATTTCCCATTGGGTCCGTCTGGCTTGTTACCTGCCCCCAGTCACCATACTCAAACTCGGTTTCCAGCCCTAAATGATCTGTTTTCTTCACAACGAATCTTCCGGTAGGATCGTACTGTGAAGTGGTTGTACGGGTCTGGGAATCTATGCTGTTAGAAAGTGTTTTTCCGTTGATATTTCCAAAACCGTCATAGCTGTAGGTTTCAAGAATATTTCCCGTATTGTTTCTGTTCCATTTTTTCAGCGTTTTTACTCGGTTATTTTCATAGGTATATTCCTCTTTGCCGGACTGGTTGTCTCCGTAAGCCTGGTGGGTTTCTGTTTTAGACTTCAGACGTCCAATATAATAACCACTGCCACTTCCCGAAGGGTTATGCTGATACTCAAATACGGAAGTGGTCACTCCATAGGTGTCATTAACCTTGGAATCTATTTTCAGCGGAAGGTAGTACTGCTCGTAAATAATATTGTCTTCTTTAACCGTTCCGGTTAAGAAATCTTTGACTCTTGTTCTGGCCGGTAAAATGACTGTTACCACCTTTGGCTTGTCTGCATCAGAAACAGAGGTTACCTGCTGCCCATTCAATAGCTTAATAGTCTGGTAAACGGTAGATTTTAAACTCAGAAGCTGGGAGTTATTTTCTGAGAGATCATCAGGAAAAACCATTGCTTCGTCACCAGTATATTTTACCGTCCACTCTTTTAATGGAACACCATCATTCAAAGGATCAGTTTCTACTCCTGACCAGATTATGGTACTCGGAAGTCGCCAATTGTACCAGGAAGATCTCGCCATTTTCTTAAAACCAACCATTCCTTTCCCTAAAATATTGGCTGTAAGCCCTCTGTATCTGAAAACCCGTCTTAACTTCACCTTTTCAGGGTCAGAAAAGGTCTGTTCGGGTCTTAATGGGGTTTGGGTCATTTCAGAAACTACATATATGCCATAAGACTGGTTAATTTCAACATAAGGATAGTTTTCAGTTTTGATTGGCTTATACAGTTCACTATTGTTTCCCAGAAACTTATAAAAAAATTCTGTGGTTATTCCTCCCTGCTCGATCGTTTTGATATGAGTTTCTCGTCCCATGTCTATATAATAGCTGGAGGCAACCTCCTGCTCATTGTTAAAACCATAATTTTCTCCATTCATAGAAACTAGCATGACGCTTTTGAGCATTCCTCCGGTCCACTGGTCTACAGCAAGCCCTACAACATCCCTGCGGGTTGGTTGTAATTCAGCGGTTGTATAATATTGACCGTTGAGATATACGGCTTCATTCCAGGCACCATAAACATTGGCCATAGCGGGAAGTTCCCCGGCAGAAGTAGAAAGTATCTTTACATTTGATGTGTAATTTCTCCTATATTTATATCCTGGTTGGGCACCGTCCTGGACAGCATCGTAAAGATAGCTTCGGCCTCCTTCCAGCATCACAAGCTCGGTTTTTCCGTCATTGTTAATATCATAAGCCACAAAAGTCCTTGGATTAGCAACAAAAATATTATTAGTTTGAGGGTTAGTTGTAACCCTTCGGGTGGGCTCTGGACGGTAGAAAACTTTGCCCTCTTCCTTAAAGCCATTGCCTTTGGATGTATAGAGGTACCAAATGGCCGAAGTGGCAGTGCCCGGCATCATCAGATCACTAAGACCATCCCCGTTATAATCTCCTACAACGGTATTTTGCCAGTAGCCCTTAATCGTTTCATCATTGGCTGGCTTAAATGGAGCTATAAAGGATCCATACTTTCCCAGAGAATTTTTCTGGAAAGTAATCAGGAGGGGTTTTAAGTCCTGGCTGAGTTTCATAAAGTCAAAAATACCATCGCCATTGAAGTCTCCAGACCAGTATTGCTTAAATACATCCTGATCTATCTTGTCATAATCAGGATAAAGCTCCAGCGGATAATACCACCCGTTACCCTGGATAGATTCATCAGGATCTACTACATAATATCTTTTTACATCCTCGCAGGTGTGAGGCAGCTTACCCGTAGTAATACCTATAAGCTGGCATGTCTTGTCGTTGAGCACTAAAACAATTTCACTTAATCCATCACCATTAAAGTCCACACTCTTTATCCCTGCAACGGTTGTCCTTATTCCGTCCTGTGTTGTTCCTGTGGAATAATCATAATCGATACCCGGAATGGTTTTGGTATAGTCCAGTACCAGCTGGTTATTTTCCGAAAGACCATAGAATGAAAGTACCAGGTCTGATTTGGAAGTAGCAGGATTAAGCACCTGTTTTTTAAGCACGAATCCCTGCCGGTTACGGATAAGATTTCCCTTTCTAAGATTAACAACGGCGGCATTGCTAACTCCTGTTACGATATTGCCTACATATGTAATGGCAGCTTCATTGTCGGAGGCATGTTTCAAATAATTATTATAAAGATAGAGTCCTACCTGTGGTATATTGTTTGAGGTTTGGGAGTGATATCTTAATACATCAAGATATCCATCACCATTAAAATCTCCCACTACATCATTGGCATCAGGTCTTATCGTATACGAATTGCTCCAATTACTATTTTTAAAAATGGATTCTTCATAGGTGAACTTTACAGGATTAGCCTCTTCATTATTACTGTTTGATACGGAGATCTTATCAATTAACTTATATTGACTGTCACTATGGTTCCTGTAAGCAATATTGTATTTCTTATATTGCTTGCTATTGGATAAGACCACAATAGACTGAAGAATTTTCGACTGGGAAAAAAGATTTCCCTTGATGTAGGCAGTTTCCGGATATGGCCTTGTTGTAAAATTAAAATTAATTTTATTGATATGGTTTGTACCCATGTTTTCATTTCCTCCCCACTCAATACTACTGATTACAGAAACATTATCCTCGGAAGTATAATTATAGGTAATATAATTTCCATCCGTATCCCTTGTTTTCACTATATTATAGTCAATCGGTGTTCTGGCCTGGCTGTTTCCCGAAGCTGTAGCTCCGTACCAGGTTTGTGAACCGTCAGGAGAGGTCACCTCCCAATATTCCGGTCCCTGCCAGCTTTGTCCGGTAATGCTTCCTATAGATTTAATTCTTAGGTTAGAATATTTCTCTGTAACATACTCTGCGCCTTCTTTCCCATATTCTCCGAACTTCAATATTAACCGCTGACCGTTAAAGCTGTAGTAATCTGAAAAATCCAATTGTACGCCTTTGGTAATACCATCCTTTTCAAGTGTTTTCCCTACTCTTGATATTGAGCTAAGCCCCGTAATATTCCAACCATAGCCTGCCAGACCATTTCCACCACCACTTACATAGACCAAACTGATACCAGGAGCTGCATTTTTGACTCCCGGAGGAAGATCAATAGGAAGCGTATACTGGAGCTGCCCTGCCCCTGTAACATCTGCATTCCCTTTGGTGTCATGAAATTTCGGAGTCGTTGTCTGCGAAAAACAGAATACATATATAAAAGATAATACGAGCGATGAAAATAGCTGTATTTTGTTATTGTACTTTTTCATAGCCATTACCTTTTAGTGATGTTTTTACTGAAAATTCTTCCATCTTTCAGGGTAAAGCGCAGTACATACACGCCCCAATCATATCCTGACATATTAATTTTTAGCTGCCTGTTAAGACCAGGAATATTCTGCTGCTGGAATTTCCAATGAATTGTGCTATGCTGATAGAGAGAAACAGATTCTATAAGTTTGTCTGTTTCCTCTGTCCAATCGATAGTAAAAAAATCATTTACTGGAACTGGGTACAAACGAATCTGTTTCCAGAAGTCTTTCTCATCTAATAATACCTGGGTGTTAGTTGATGGAGCTGCTTTACGCTGTATTGCTGTTTTAACAAAATTATCGGGTCCCCGATAGCGTTGATTGCCCGCTTCGTCATATTTAAAATAAACTTCGATTTGTTGGGCATAGGACATGCCTATCCCAGTGCATAATAATGCACTTAAATAAATTTTCTTCATGGGTAATTTTTATAAGAATTAGTGTTTAGTATTTATTCCAAATGAGGAATATCCCTATTACTTTGGGATTACAGGATAAGGCTTATCCTGACAGGAAGATTTTTTTCATAGCTTGTGTTTTTAGCGTATAATACTATAATCCGGCTACAAAGCAGGATATCGCAATACAATAGTCTTTATGGGACACTAAGGCTGAAGCCCTGCACAAACAATTAGAGAGATATCCTTGATTGTTGTGCATACAAGAAATTAATTAGAGGAATATAATTTCTTTTTCTCTTGTTAATTTTTAATACACATTAATTTAAATTACTAAAAAGTAAAACTGCAGTGTTTGAGGTATGTTTTATAATAAAAATTTCAGGTTATAGTCTTTTTTTTTGAGATATAAGTTTTAGTTTTTTTAGTTTCAAAGCTATAGCTTATAATAGCTACAAATCATGTCGTATCTTTTTTCTTTAAAAAGAAACGAAACTGCAATATATAATTAATCTTCAATAATTAAAATTAAATCTCTTTGAAATGAAATATATTGCTGTTTAAGCCAATTTATTGACAAGATAGGTTTATAATTATCTTATTTTATGATGATATATGATAAAAAATAAATGCCACCGGAATTCCGGTGACATTTTCTGTAAATTATAATTGAATTTTAAAAAAATATTACTTTTTACAACCAGGTTACTGCACCTGTTTCAACGTCATAATTGGCTCCCACGATTTTAATTTTACCCTCAGTTTCAAGATTTTTAAGTGTTGAACTTTGCTTACGGATATCTTCAATCGCACTTCTTACGTTTTGCTGATTAAGCCTTTCAAGAAGCGAGCTGTTTTTTGATGAACGTTCTTCGTTTTCTTCAATGATTTCATTGATAATCGGGTTGAAATGGTTGATAAGGTGGTTTAGGTTATCCATTCCCAGTCCTTCAATTTGTGCGGCATCAAGGCCTCCTTTCAACGCCCCGCATTTGGTGTGTCCTAATACTACAATAAGCTTGGAACCGGCAACATTACAACCAAATTCCATGGATCCCAGAATGTCCTGATTCACAAAGTTACCGGCAATTCTGATACTAAAGATGTCTCCCAATCCCTGGTCGAAGATAAGTTCTGCAGAAGTACGGCTGTCTATACAGCTTAAAACTACTGCAAATGGCCACTGCCCCTCACGTGTTGCATTCACTTGTTCAAGAAGGTCTCTGTTTGCTTTAAGGTTGTTTACAAATCTCTGGTTTCCTTCTTTTAAGAATTCCAATGCTTTCTCAGGGGTAATAGTAGACTGGGTTTCGTATGTATGCGCTTTCATATTTTTTATTGTTTTCAAATTTAAAGTTAAAAAAATTAATTAATTATTGAGATTACATGGCTCTTTTGTGAGTCACAAGAATATGGGAATCCTGACTTCTTTCGTAATCTCTGTATGAAGTTTTAAAGCCTATCAGTTCTACATTGATGTCTTGTTCCTTTGCGCGGATATTGGCAAAATCCTGGATCATTTCCAGTACATCGGTGGCAATATAGGATGTACTTCTTGCATCAATGATTACTGTAGAATTGGGTTTTATATTTTTAAGAGTTTTTTTGATGGCTGCCTTATTTAAAAATGATACTTCTTCAGCAAGCTTGATATTGATTCCATCAGCGTCATCCAATCTTTCTCTGCTTAAATAATAAGCTCTTTTCATATTTCCCTGAAGAATATAGAAAACGGAGATGGCAAGACCAATTCCTACTCCTTTTAGCAGATCTGTTGCCACTACAGCTACAACGGTTGCTACAAATGGAATAAACTGGAATTTTCCTAAGTGCCAGAAATGTTTGAACGTAGCCGGCTTTGCCAGTTTATATCCTACTAAAATTAATACCGCAGCCAGTGTAGCTAATGGAATTAAATTGAGAACAACAGGAATGGAAAGAACACAGATCAATAAGAAGACTCCATGAATGATTGCCGAGATTTTTGAGGTGGCCCCTGCATTGGCATTCGCAGAACTTCTTACCACAACAGAAGTCATTGGAAGTCCGCCAATAAAAGAACTTACAAGGTTCCCGATTCCCTGGGCCTTAAGCTCAAGATTGGTATCTGTAATTCTTCTCTGTCTGTCTAACCGGTCTGAGGCTTCAATACAAAGTAATGTTTCAATAGAGGCCACAATCGCAATTGTTGCTCCTACGATCCATACTTTTGGATTAGTGAAACCATTAAAGTCCGGAGTCGTGATCAGATTTTTAAAATCATCAAAAGACTGTGGAACCGGCAAGGAAACCAAATGCTGGGTTTCGATAGCCAGAGAGCTTCCGGACATCTTAAAGAGTTGATTCAAAAGAATACTTATAATTACGGCAACCAACGCTCCCGGAAGCATTTTCATTCTTTTCAGTACATGGATTTTGTCCCATGCGATAAGGATTGCTACAGAAACCAGTGTAATAACAATGGCTCCCGGATGGATCGCTCCCAATAATTCTGTAAAATATCCAAAATTCAGGCCGTTATCAAAAATAGATTCATGGCCTTCATAATCTTTATCGAATCCTAAAGCATGCGGAATCTGTTTTAAAATAATAATGATTCCTATGGCTGCCAGCATTCCTTCAATAACATTATTAGGGAAATAGTTGGAAATACTTCCGGCTCTTACAAACCCTAAAACCAATTGAATAAGTCCTGCAATGATCCCTGCACAAAGGAAAAGTTCAAATGCGCCAAGATCTGTAATTGCTGTTAAAACGATAGCTGTCAGACCTGCAGCGGGCCCGGAAACTGAAATATTTGAATTACTGATTGTTCCTACTACCAGGCCGCCTACGATACCGGCAATAATACCGGATAATGGTGGAGCACCTGATGCTAAAGCAATTCCTAAACACAACGGAAGTGCTACTAAAAATACCACGAGTCCTGAAGGAAAATTTTCCTTGATTCCTCCTATTAATGATGTCTTTTTCATAATGTGAAGCTGTAAGGTATAGCCGGCTTATTTGTTTTTAAATAAGTCAGTTATAAAAAGTTGAGAAAAAATAATTTTTAATGTACATGAGTCTCCGATATCAAAAAATGATATGGAAATCGTATCAAAAAAATCTAACTATAGGTGTTACGCTTCCGGAGGGGGAGAAAATATAGTAAGTAATGGTGAAAGATGAAAAGAATCATCAATCAGAACAAAAGACATACCCTGAACATCAGGTTCTGAAAACTTCAGATAATCGAACACATCTAAAGGTTTCGGAATGGTCTTTTCGTAAACAATGAATGAGGATGGGTGAGAATGAGGCTCTTCTTCATTGATTATTACATTCGTTCTTGCAATATCCCAGCCCGCCACCGCAGCAATGCCCGGCAGCGCTGTAAAATTCAGAAAAAACGTTAATACAATAATACTCCAGAATTTCATTTTACCTTCTTTTTAGAAAAACTATTTAGTCTTTCTGCTCATTACCCAATCTGAACCTGTAAGATTATAGATCTTTTGGATATCTTTTAAGATTTTCTCAAAATCAATCTCCAGATCAATGATTTTACCTGTTCTAAGGTCAAATACCCAGCCGTGAACAATAGGATACTCTTCTAAAATGTATCTTTCCTGTACACAGGCCATTTTGATCACATTGATGCACTGCTCCTGAACATTAAGTTCTACAAGTCTGTCATAACGTTTGCCTTCGTCCTCAATAGAATCCAGTTCTGCCTGATGAAGTCTGTACACATCACGAATGGTTCTCAGCCATGGATTCAATAATCCCAGATCCTGAGGTGTCATCGCTGCTTTTACACCGCCACAGTTGTAATGTCCGCAGACAATAATATGTTTTACTTTCAGATGTTCTACAGCGTATTGAATAACTGCTGTGGAACTCATATCTAAAGTATTAACAACATTGGCGATGTTTCTGTAAACAAAAACTTCTCCGGGTTTTGCTCCCATCAACTCTTCTGCGGTAGCCCTGCTATCCGAACATCCGATATACAGATAATCAGGATGCTGAGTTTTGGCAAGTTCATGGAAGAAATCCGGATCTTCAGCTACTTTGGACTCTACCCATTTTTTATTGTTTTCGAAAATAACCTCGTACGATTGAGACATAATTTTAAAATATATAATTATTTATTTCGTTTAAATTATTTCCAAAATCAATAGACTAAATCAATAATTATGCAAAAATATAATTTTTGTTAAATAATAAATCACTTTTAACAAAGTTTAATATTAAAATATGCTTAAAATCATATTCACTATTCCAATATTATTTGTAGTACAGCTATTGAGGAAATCCAAACGTTTAAAAGCAGGATAAAATTACGAAGTATAATTTAAAATTTGTGATTTATGAATTAAAATATTCTTAATTCTTGAGGCAATATGAATTATTTTTGCTGAAATAGTTAATAAAAAGACTTTGTATATGTCAAAAAATAAATAATTTAAAGCTCTGATTAATTTATCTATCTAATGTCTGATTTTGGTCTGCAGTCTTTACCATCTGCTTTTTATCTGGCAGGAGTATTCATTGCCTGTTTCTCTTCATTTCTGATTGCAGGGAAACGTAAGAAGATAATGGCTGATTATATTCTGGCAGCATGGTTTCTGATTATAGGAATACATCTTATCTTATTTTTGTTATTTTTTTCCGGCAGCTATATAAAGTTTCCTTATTTTCTGGGCTATGAAGTTATCTTTCCCTTTATTCATGGCCCAATGTTATATATGTATGTTTTGTGTGTTACAGGAAAAGCACCGGGCAAAAAGATCTGGCTTCTGCACTTTGTTCCCGTTTTGATTGTCCTGGTGATGCTGTTCAAATTATTGATTTTGTCTCCATGGGACAGGCTTGCCATTTATCAAAGCGGAAGCAGCCAATACAAAATGATAAGCAGTATTCTCAAATATATGATGATACTATCCGGAATAGTATATATTGCATTAAGTTTTTTTGCCGTCAGAAGGTATACAAGAGAGATTACTGACCAATTTTCAAATACAGAGAAAATTAATCTAAAATGGCTGTATTATCTTATTACCGGATTAGCTTTGATATGGATTGCCGTGATGACCAGAAATGATATTCTTATTTTTTTCATCGTTGTTCTGTTTATCGTTGCCGCCGCATATTTTGGGATCAGCCGTGTTGGAATTCTGAACTTACCTTTAATAGAAGTCAATGTAAATGGAGTAGAGATGGATGATGAAGCGGTAAAGTATCAGAAGAATTCTCCGGGAGAGGAGGTGATCATAGCTGTTTATGAAAAGCTTGTTTATCAAATGGAGAAAGAAAGGCTTTATAAAGATCCTGAGCTGAATCTGAATCATACTGCCGAATTACTGAAAGTTCATCCTAATATACTCTCTCAGGCAATTAATTCGATTGAAAATAAAAATTTTTATGATTATATCAATCGTCAGAGGATTGAAGAATTTAAAAGGATAGCAGTACTTCCTGAAAACAGAAAATATACCATTCTTTCATTAGCATTTGAGAGTGGATTTAATTCTAAAACGTCGTTTAACCGGAATTTTAAAAAGTATATGAACTGTTCGCCCAGAGATTTTTTAAAGAGCCAAAGCATAGAGATTGAGATGTGATGATTGGTCTGATGATAAGATATATCGTTTAATCATAATGGTTTACAAGTATGTTCCACCTTTCATTTTGGGACAATCGATGCTTTTATATTCCTCATTTTTACAGAAAAAAGAAATCAGGTATTATGAAAAAATTATTATTTGTAGTGATGGGTGTACTGGCTTTGCTGATCGGAGCCTATCCTCTTATTTATGCTTTCGTTGAATCTAAAAATACTTTTCTGGGTTCAAAATCTCCCGAATTACTCCACAGCATGATTTGGACAACAGCATTTTTTGCTCACATTACCTTTGGAGGACTTGCTCTTTTTATAGGCTGGCGTCAGTTTGGAAGTTCATTCCGGAATAAATACCTGAAGATTCATCGGATCATTGGTACTTTTTATATAATTGCTGTGATGATAAGTTCTGTCTCAGCTGTTTATATGGGATTTTATGCCAATGGAGGTCTGGTTTCAGCAATTGGGTTTATATGTTTGGGATTGATCTGGTTCATAACAACTCTCGCTGCCTTGGTAGAAATCAGAAAAGGTGATATCATCAGACATCAGCAATTGATGACTTACAGTTATGCCTGTACCTTTGCTGCTGTAACGTTGAGGTTGTGGTTTCCTTTGCTGAAAAATATTACAGGAAATCCTACAGATTCCTATATTGCTGTAGCGTGGTTGTGCTGGGTTCCTAATGTATTAATTGCTTATCTTATTAACAGAAAAGTAGCTGTTGCCTAAGTTGAGCGTTGATAAGGAATTTGATCTGTTTGATTTCAAGTATTGTGTGGAACCGTCATAACGGCTCAGTTCTTTGAATTTCAATCAGATAGAATCTGTTGCTAGGTTCGGGTGGCTTCCATGATGTGAAGAACTACAAATTTACTCTCTTTTCAAATGTATTCGGAATTTTTACAATAAGTAGTGTGTTTACTACACCTTACGGTTGATATAATCCTTTGTTGCATCTGCTGTAGGGATTATTTTTGCAGGATTTCCAATGACAACAGAACCGGAGGGAACATCAAAATTGACATAAGAATTGGGAACAATCAATACATCATTTCCGATCGTGATATTTCCTACAATGACAGCATTGGTACCAATCCAGACTTCATCTCCAATAACCGGATATCCTTCATTTTTTCCGCGGTTTTGCTGGCCTATAGTGACTCCATGGGCGATATTGCAGTTTTTCCCGATCACTGTTTTCGGGTTGATAACAAGGCTTCCAAAATGTCCTAAATAAAAACCTTCACCAATCTGCGTTTCAGGATAAATCTGAAAACCGTATTTGATCTGGTAATGTCTTAGTACAATTCTCCAGAAAATATTCAGAAGAGGGGTTTTCTGATACTTCTGCGCTTTTCTCAGAATATAAACAAAGTGAAGATTGGGATTGATGCATTTTTTCCAGATCTGAAACGTTGAAAGCCACTTTCCGCTTTCCCGGTAAAAGTCTTTTTGAATGATTGAATAATCGGCCATCGTCAATGTTTTTATACTTCGTCAATTATTTTCTGAAGATGTTCCACAGATTTTTCCAGAACAAACGGAAGCTCTGTTTCCGAAATTCGTTTTTTATATTCTTCAGTGATATCTTTATCCGTAAGAAACTTTTTCATTCCTTCATAGATTCCTTCTTCGGAATTTGCAGTGATATTTCCAAGCTTCCCATCCTGCAGAAGATCTCTGATGCCGGAAATATCCGTAGCAGAAATAGGTTTGTTGAGGATAAGAGCTTCGGCAATAATCGTAGGGAATCCTTCATGTCTTGAGGACATAATATAGAAATCCGCCTTTTTCATATAAGGATAAGGATTACTGCTGAAGCCAAGCATTTTTGCAGTGTCCTGAAGACCAAGCTGGTTGAGCTGATCCTGAATCGCATTAAAATCATACCCGTCGCCAATGATTAAAAGCTGATGCTTCAGCCCTTCATCAATAAGTTTTTTGTGAACATTGAGTAATCTGTCGTATCCTTTCTGAGGATATACGGTTCCTACCGTTACAAAAGTGGGAAGATCATTGCTGAAAGGAAAATCATCAACTTTAATATCTGCCTTTCTTAACGTATCATTTTTGTCAATAGGGTTGAAGATCTTAATCACAGATGCTTTTTCAGCTTCACTTTTAGCCAAATCATGCATTCCTTCCTGAAGTTTATTGGAAATGACCAGAATTCTGTCGAACCTGAAAAACTGTCTAATGACTTCCGGAGTATATTCTTTTAAATTGAAAATATCATTCTGTACCCAGATAATCTTTTTCGAATCTTTTTGAGGACTGGAGAGAATTTCCTGATGCATCGCATGAATGGCAGCAATCTCTACATCGTATTTTTTATTCTTTAAAACAAATTTATAAAGAAGGGAAGGGAACCAAAGGAACATTTTCTGATAAAGAACCCTGTAGGCTTTCACAGGAATATCCTGCAGCCTGTTGGTAGTGATCATTTCTCCTTTTGTCAAATAGTACAGTGTCACCCAAGATGGAACCTCTTTAATGTATAACCCCGAATAGAGATTGAGCAGAAGATCAACTTCATACTTATCAGCAGGCAGATTCTTCAAAAAGTTGATTAATACTTTCTCAGCACCACCATGACGTAATGAACCTATACGAATGAGGAGTTTTTTCTTTTTCAATTTGTTTTTTTCTATTTTATGATTTTACAAGATAAATTTATTTAATTTTTCTTGCTTTCTTATACTTGTAAGGAAGATTTTCTTTGATATAGGCATCCAGCTTCTTTCTGTCCTTCTCCAGTTCACGGGGATATTCCGGGTTGTTTTTAAGAACAATGTCACCATAGTCTTCAATAGTGCACAAAAATTGAGCCGGGTTTCCAATAAAGACCGTATTGTCTGGCATAGACTGTGACAATACAGAGTTGGCACCCAAAATACAGTTGTTTCCAATTTGTACATCCTGCATAATAACAGCATTGAGACCAATGGTACAGTTATTTCCGATTTTTATTCTTCCCAGTATTCTTGCATCTTCATAGCCCGGAAGTTTTCTGAGCAGAGTAGTCGTTCCGCCATGGTTTACAAATCTTACATCTCCGGCAATGTTGACATTATCACCAATTTCGATAAGGTAAGGTTCAGTTCCGAAATACACTTTATCAGGCATATTAAAGTTTTTTCCTACTTTCATACCTCTGTGTTTTGCCACTTCAAGGCTGGCTCTATTCAAAAAAGAATGATAGAGGGAGTCTATTTTTAATAAGATTCTGAATATAAAAATCATCACAAGTGTAAATTTGTTTTCGTTACTTTTGCAAAGAAAGAGAATTTATTAATATGATGAAAATTTCAAAAATAGAATATTATCTTCCTCAGCAGGTGTTAACTAACGAGGATCTTGAAAAGCAGTTCCCTGAATGGAGCTCCGAACGTATCCAGGAGAAAGTAGGTATTTCCCAGCGCCATATTTCTTCTGACAGCGAAACCGTACTGGATATGGCTGTGCAATCTTCAGAAAAAATTTTCGAAAACTATGACAGAAACAAGGTAGATTTTATTTTGTTCTGCACTCAGAGTCCGGAGTATTTCCTTCCTACTACGGCCTGTATTTTGCAGGACAGATTGGGGCTTAGAAAAAATATCGGAGCTATAGATTTTAACCTTGGCTGTTCAGGATTTGTTTATGGATTAGCGTTTGCAAAAGGACTGATTGCTGCTGGAATTGCAAAGAGTATTCTCTTGGTCACTTCAGAAACGTACACCAAACATATTCATCCTGATGATAAAGGAAACCGAAGCATATTCGGAGATGCCTCTGCCTCTGCTATTATTGAAAAGGCCGAGGGCAACGATTATCAGTTCTGCCTGGGAACAGACGGAAGCGGTGCAGAAAATCTTATGGTGAAAAAAGGAGCTTTTAAAAAAGACTTCGAACTGAATCCGGAACACGAATTCGGCCCCGAAAATATTTATATGAACGGCCCTGAAATTTTTAATTTTACAATTGAAAATATTCCGGGACTGGTAAAAGAAACATTGGAAGTTAACAGTATGACCATGGATGATATCGATCATTTTGTTTTTCACCAGGCCAATTCCTTTATGCTGAATTATTTAAGAAAGAAAACAAAAATACCGGTAGAAAAGTTTTATATTGACATGGAAAAAACCGGGAATACTGTTTCTGCAACAATTCCTATTGCTCTTAAAAATATGATGGATAAAGGAATGCTGAAAGAAGGAGATAAGGTTTTAATGGCAGGATTTGGAGTTGGATATTCATGGGGTGCCACTATTATGGAAATTTAAAAGAACAAACATTTAAAATTATAAAATATGAAAACATCCGTTTTTTTAGAAAAACTACAGGAAGAATTGGAAGAAGATGAAACATTGACTACTGAAACGAACCTGAAATCTTTAGAAAGCTATGATTCTATCAGTTTACTTTCTGTTATTGCGTTTGTAGACGAAAATTTCAGCAAAAAAATTGATACCAAGCATTTTAAAGATATTGAAACCGTTTCAGATCTGATGAATGTTATTGGAAAAGAAAATTTTGAAGATTAATGGATGCTTTCTCATTAAAAAATAAAATTATTCTCATTACAGGCGCTTCTTCCGGAATCGGGAGAAGCTGTTCTGTAGAATGCAGCAAAAGCGGTGCTGATCTGATTCTTGTAGGAAGAAACTGGGAAGAACTGATGAAAACCGTTTCTATGCTTGATTCTGGAACAAAAGTTGAAACAATCGCTGAAGATATTACCCAATCTGAAAACCTTGAAGCAATTATTGCAGATAAAGTGTCTATTTTAGGTAAAATATCAGGATTTATTCACTGTGCCGGTATCGAAAAAACGTTACCATTAAAAAAACACAATCCTCAGCTGTATCAGGATATATTTGCTGTCAATGTCATTGCAGGATTTGAAATTGCTAAAATTTTATCATTAAAAAAATACAAAGATGAAAACTCCAGCTTCGTATTTATTTCCTCCGTTGCAGGAATGATAGGAGAGGCGGGAAAAGCGGCTTATTCTGCCAGTAAAGGTGCAGTCATTTCCGGAGCACGTTCCTTGGCTATGGAACTTTCACGAAGTAATATTCGGGTCAACAGTATAAGTCCGGCAATGGTAAACACTCCGATTTTAGAGAAAATGTTTGAAAATATCGGAGAAGAAGCTTCATCAGAAATCATAAAAAAACATCCGCTTGGAATAGGTGAACCTAAAGATGTAGCGAATGCCTGTATTTTTCTGTTGTCTGATGCCTCAAAATGGGTCACAGGCAGCAACCTTGTGATAGACGGAGGATATTCAGCACAGTAACTTACTTTTTGTGTAGAGTTTCTATAATATTTTCTACGCTGTCAAATATTTTCTTATTGTCAAACTGACTTTCAATTGTTTTAAGGTTCTCTCTGATGTGGAGAACAAGGTCGGGATTGGTAAGGAATGTTTTCATGGCTGAATACATTTCATCTACTTCATAACTGATGAGGTATCCTGTCTCACGGTCTTTGATCATCAATCCTACATCTCCTACTTCTGTTGCAATAATGGGCTTCTGCAGGATTAAGGCTTCAGCAATGACCAGCGGCCATGCTTCAGATTCTGAAGGAAGAATAAAATAATCCGCTTTTTTGATATAAGGATAAGGATTCATTTGGTTTCCAACCAGAATAAACGTTTTTTCAACATTATTTTTGGCTGCCTGTGCCCTGAGATTGTTCATTTCATCACCATCACCGATGACAATGATGTTGTGATGAAACCCTTCATCCATGAGCTTTTTATGAGCGTCAATAAGCTTGTGATATCCCTTTCTTGAATGAAGTCTTCCAATAGACGCAAAAACAGGGCCTTCGGGAAAATTGTCAAGCTTTTCTTCTGCCTTATATTTAATTTCTTCAATAGGAATAGGATTAATGATAACGCTTTCAGCGGGATATTTGAGATTCGGGTAACGCTGGTGCATCATATCTTTTATCTTGTGGGAGCAGTATACCATATGGTCGAACTGCGGAAAGCTCTTTAAAATATCCGGAACCAGAGGCTGGAATTTAGGGACATTAATTTCAGAGTGAAACCATCCGATTTTTTTTGAATTCTTATTGGTTGAATTCAGAATGGCATCATAGTCTCTGTAATCCATCCCGATCTCAATGTCAAAAGTATCATTGATAAGACGGTCTGCAATGGCAGGGGTATTTTTCAGTTTTCTCAGCCTTATTCTTCTTTTAACGAGCTGAAGTTTCTGTAAAATAGAATTGTTGGAAAAATCTTCTTTTCCATCGGTAAGGTATATTTTTCTGATATGCTTCGGAAGTTCATCACGCAGTTTCCCCTGATTAAGAGTGAGACATACGGTGATATCAAATTTATCAGGGTTAAGATTATTGAGAATACTTAACATCACTTTTTCTACACCACCCATTTCCATTGAGCGGTGCCTGAAAAGAATTTTTATTTTCCTGTTTTCCGACATTATCTGAAAATTTTTTGTAAAGTAAAGAGTTTTTTATTTGTTTATAAAATTTCGTTTTTGATATTCCGGAAGCACAAAATCTCTATGATGCTTTTTCTTGTCCTGCAAAAGATCATCCGGAAAATCAGTTCCGTAATCCCGGCGGACAGGTTTAAACAAATAATTATAGTAATTCCTGTATAAAGCTTCAATGTTATAAGAATTTCTAAGTCCTGGAAACTTCATCCGATTTAAAGAGAGTCGAAAACCAGATCCTGTTTGTTGATGACACGTGTGTTAGCAGGGATGTCTTTATAAATAGTGCATCCGGCACCAATAATACAATTATCACCTATTGTCACCCCTTTCAGTACGGTTACATTACTTCCAAGCCAGCAATTGTTTCCTATTTTTATGGGAGCTTTTGAAAATTCGGAAGGGTATATTTTTATGGCAGGGGACGTCTCATAGGCATGATTATGATCATAGAGTTTCACATTTTCACCGAATAAAGTATTGTTGCCTATTGATATATGTTCTAAACAGTTTATAGAACAGAAATTGTTCATAAAAAAGTGGTTTCCTATTTCCAGGACAGCATTTTTATTGATCAGGATACAGGTGTAATTTCTGAAGTCTGCAGCTGAGCCAATGCTTAGCTTTTTTAAGTTGTTATCCAAAATAAAGCGGTTACCAACACCTAATCTGAGGTTTTCAAAAAAAACATTAGGATGTTTTTTCAGCAGAAACAGTTGTTTTTTCCTGTTTATTTTTTCAAAAAAATCATAGAACATATACTATCTTTTGATCATTTGGGTTATACAAATATACCTTTTTTATCTAATGTAAAAGCCATGTTTCTGTTATAAACATCCGTTTGCAGAAGTCATCCGGATTAAAATAAACAGAGGGTAATGCATTATACTTCCCTATAAAAGTTATCTATTGTTCTGGTTATTTTTCTAAAAAACCTGGATATTAATGTATTTTGCTTTTTAAAAATAAAATCGGGAAGTCTCGAAATCTGTTGAATATCTGTGTTATAAAGAACTTTAATTCCTCTCCTTTTAAGGGTGTTATATAATACCTGATGCCAGTTTTTGTAAAGCTTTTCTTTTTTACCTTTATTTTGAGAAACCCCCTGTGAATGAATTCTATATAAATACAGGCTTTTGTTGATAAAGACAAATTCCCCCCTCTCATAAAGTTTCAGGTAAAGGTCCTGATCTACAGAAGAGGACAGGGTTTCATCAATCGTATTCCAATTGATAAATTGATCTCTTTTAAAAGTAAAAAAATGGGCAATTTCAAAATTGATATTAAAAAAGTTCTTGCTTCCGTTCTTTATCCTTCCCGAGTGGGGAAACAGCTTCTGGACAGTGAGATGCTCATCACATATATAAAATCTTGAATAAGTCCCTATAATATTCTGATTAGAATAGGCTTTTATACTTTTTTCGAGGGCATCATGGGTAAGTGCATCATCAGGGTCTACAAAGCCGCATACATCACCGGTTGCCAGTTTTATGCATTTGTTCTTGGTATATCCTACCCCCCGGTTCTTTTCATTTTCATATAAAAAAAAACGCTTATCGTTGCGGATAAGTTCCCTTAAGGCATCTTTTTCCTGCTTCTCTGAGCAGTCATCTACAATAATAACTTCCCAATCGGTGTATGTCTGTTGAATAATACTTTCATAACAATCTTTGAAATAGACTGCATTATTGAAGTGGGCAACTAATATCGAAAATTTCATCTTAGGTAATTTAAATTGAGCAGATTATTCTATAGTAACTCATTTGAGTTGCTGAATTGGTATACGTTTAACGATTTTTATCAAAGAATAATTTACTTTCGGTAAGCTCAAAAGGATTTTCAGACATGTTTTAAATTTTTTTCGTTGTGTATGCTGTAAATATAGCAAAAATTTAGACTTTGAAATTAATATTAAGAAAGGTTTATAAGTCTGTCTGTACAAGGTATGCTGTCTAATTGTGACAACGTGGTAGGTTTTACAATGAAAATAAAAAAAAAACTTTATTTTTGCCTCAATAAAAACAACACAGTGATTGAAATAGGTAGAGTTCTCAAAACTTTTATAGGGTTTTTAAGACGACCCGATCTTTATCCTGAATTATGCCGGAAAATTATTAAAAATACAGTCAGTCGAGGAAATGCCTTTAAAGGGAAGGATAAAACAAACTCCTGGGCTGCAGGAAGATGCATTTCACAGGGAGATGCGGTTTCCAAGCTTTTCGGACTTGAAATCAAGGCGTTCCGTAATGAATATCAGGTGGTTTTAGACGAAGCTGCACAGAAAGAAAAAAATTGCCCTGTGAAAATGGGAGGGCCG
This sequence comes from Chryseobacterium sp. AG844, assembly GCF_003182335.1. Taxonomy (NCBI): domain Bacteria; kingdom Pseudomonadati; phylum Bacteroidota; class Flavobacteriia; order Flavobacteriales; family Weeksellaceae; genus Chryseobacterium; species Chryseobacterium sp. AG844. The sequence goes on from NZ_QGTV01000002.1 coordinate 174,690, forward strand.
GGAGCGCTGGAACTTATTTACTATGCCTGCGAATTTACCCATGCACAGAATGTGGTGGAGACAGGCGTTGCCTACGGATGGTCTTCATTGGCATCTCTCTTATCTCTTGCAAAGAGAGGAGGAACCCTTTATAGTTCGGATATGCCTTATTTAGCTCAGAATGGGGATCAGTATGTAGGATGCATTGTTCCTGAAAACCTGAAAAGCAACTGGAAGCTGTTCCGTTTTGCTGATAGAGAATCGCTTCCTAAGATTTTTACTGAAAATGCTGTATTTGATGTTCTTCACTATGATTCCGATAAAAGCTATGACGGGAGAATGTGGGCCTATGATGAACTTTATGCGCATTTAAAAAAAGGCGGGGTTTTTATCAGTGATGATATTGGTGATAATTCTGCCTATCAGGATTTCTGTGACAAGAAGAATATAGAAACAACAGTAGTAGAATACGAGGGAAAATACATCGGAATTTTTATCAAGTAAACCGCATAAATCTGTTGTTGGAAATCATTTAATTCTGGAACATGGAAAGTTTAAATATACTTATAATATGACTGTTTAGACCGTTCTTATGAAAATACCTCAGATTACATTTACGCGGTTTATTGCGGCAATGGCTATTGTCATTTCCCATTTTAACAAAGATATGTTCCTCTACAATATAGATTACATTTCAAATGTTTTTCTGAAGGCAAATGTTGGAGTAAGTTATTTCTTTATACTTTCGGGATTTATCATGGTGGTAGCCTATCATAAGAAAGAAAGGATAGATTATTTCGATTATTACAAAAACAGGTTCGCAAGAATTTATCCGCTGTATGTATTGGGACTTTTGCTTTATCTGGTAACAAGGTATTCCAATTTCAGCTTTTATAAACTTTTTTTATATCTGTTTGGTCTTCAGAGCTGGATTCCGGGAGAAGCAATGATCCTGAATTTTCCAGGTTGGTCTATTTCTGTAGAATTTTTATTCTATTTGATTTTTCCTGTCCTTTATAATTATGTCTATGTCAAAGGGAATAAAAGTATTTGGGTAATTACCTTCATGCTATGGATTATAACACAGATATTTTCGGGGCTGTATGTGGAATCATCTTATTATGAAGGCCCGCATACACAAAGTCATGAACTGCTTTACTATTTTCCTTTAATGCATATCAACGAATTTTTAGCAGGAAATCTGGCGGGAATATTTTTTGTGAATCATCATCAACGTAAGAATTATGATGTACCTGTGATGATCATTTTTATGCTTATCATATTGTCACTTATTTTTATTCCTCTTTTCTTTCACAATGGCTTAATGGCTATATTGTTTATCCCTTTTATTATTCTTATATCTAAAAATAATGGATTGATTACCAGATTGTTCTCTTTAAAACAACTTGAATATCTGGGAGAAGCGAGTTATGCCGTTTATATTACCCATATTCCTGTATTATATATACTGAGGGAAGCCATACAATGGAGCGGCCGTAACATAGGTATCGATAAGGTATTTGGGATCTATATTATTGTTTTAACCTGTACTTCGGTTTTGTTTTATCAGTTTATTGAAAAACCTTTGAGAAATTCTTTGAAAAAGATACGAATAAGATAAAAATATACTAATTTACATCAATATACCTACACACAATTATGAAATCAAAATTTACCATTCCGTATATTTTCCGGACAAGCAGAAATAAGTGCATTTCTCTAAAAACCGTCAGGCAGCTATATGAAAAAGAAATGTATATTTATTTCCGGAAGAAATCCATAGTTTCAGGAGCCTGTATCTCATAACTTTTAAAAACACATTATGTTATTCAATTCAATAGGATTTCTTATTTTTTTACCTATAGTATTCTGTTTATACTGGTTTGTTTTTAATAAGAAATATCAGAATCAAAATAAGCTTTTGCTATTGGCAAGCTTTTATTTCTATGCGTGCTGGGATTGGAGATTTCTTTTTTTACTGATGTTTTCCATTGGTTTGGATTATTTTTCAGGAATTAAGATCGAAAATAGCAAGAATAAACGTGAAGCAAAATTCTGGCTTACTTTAAGTATTGTGATCAACCTGGGATTTCTGGGATTTTTTAAATACTATAATTTTTTTATTGAAAGTTTTGCAGACTTACTCGGTGGTATGGGATTTAAGGTGAATATCTGGCTGCTGAATGTGATTCTGCCGGTGGGGATTTCATTTTACACTTTTCACGGGCTCTCTTATGTAATTGATGTTTATAAGAAGAGGATCCGTGCTGAACGCAGTTTTATTGACTATGCAGTTTTTGTAAGTTATTTTCCCTTACTGGTGGCAGGACCTATAGAAAGGGCAACTCATCTGTTGCCCCAGATTCAGAAAAAAAGAACATTCAGCTACGAGCAGGCCGCAGACGGGATGCGTCAGATTCTTTGGGGTTTCTTCAAAAAAATGGTGATTGCTGATAATTGTGCACCATTAGTGAACGAGATTTTTACCCATTACCAAACAGAAAGCCCTGCCAATCTTTTAATCGGAGCTGTTTTGTTTGCTTTCCAGATTTATGGGGATTTTTCAGGGTATTCAGATATTGCGTTAGGGGTTTCAAGACTGTTTGGAATAGAACTTCTCAAGAATTTTGCTTTCCCTTATTTCTCAAGGGATATTGCTGAGTTTTGGAGAAGATGGCATATTTCATTGTCTTCCTGGTTCAGGGATTATCTTTATATTCCATTAGGGGGTAGTAAAGGAGGACTGGGCATGAAAATAAGAAATACCTTTATCATTTTTCTTGTCTCCGGATTCTGGCATGGTGCCAACTGGACGTTTATAATCTGGGGCGGCCTTAATGCCTTATTCTTTATGCCACTGCTGATTATGGAGAAAAACAGAACCAATATAGAAGTTGCAGCGCAGGGAAAATGGTTTCCATCTTTTAAGGAAATCCTGCAGATACTGATTACCTTTTCTGCTACCTGTATCGCCTGGATATTTTTCAGGTCAGAATCTGTACTTCAGGCATTTGAGTATATCAAACGTATCTTCAGCCTGGAACTGTTTTCCTTACCGGCGCAGATGCCGGTGAAAGTTTTTGCTTTGACTGCCTGTATGCTGATTATAGAATGGATTAACAGGGAACAATTCCACGGGCTTCAGATAAGAAGATTCAATCCTTGGGTACGCCGTATTCTTTACGGAATCATCATCTATATCATTCTCCGGTATGCCAATTTCGGGAATAATGAATTTATTTATTTTCAGTTTTAATATGAAAAAGTTTTTATTTAAAATATCATTTTATATCATCGGAATTCTGCTCGTATTCGGAGTTTTGGGGTGGTTTGCGGATGGAAATACAGATAATAATTATATGCATTTCGCAGTAAAAAAACCACAGAATATTATTCTGGGAGATTCAAGAGGAGCTCAGGCAGTTCTTCCCCGGCTTTTAAATCAAAAACTGGGAAGAGACTTTGATAATTTTGCATTGAACGTTGTTCAGTCTCCGTACGGAGCAATCTATTATAAGGCGTTACAAAGAAAACTGGATCCTGAAACTCGAAATGGATTATTTATTATCACCGTAGATCCATGGAACCTATCCTTAGATAAGAATGTGAAAAAAGAAGAAGACTTTCCGGAAAATCATTCTCCGTTAAAGAATATGTATTTTTATGATCTCTCTCCGAATTATGAATATCTGCTGAGAAATTACGTTCGGAGTTGGTTTAAGATTTACACGGAGAGAGAAGAAGCAGGGAGATCAAGCACCTATCTGCATAAAGACGGTTGGATGGAAGTAACGGTAAACATGCAGAAAGATTCTGTAGCGAAAAGGGAAATTGAGAAAGTAAATTTCTACAAACAATTAGCTCAGAAACAGAATATTTCCCAAGCCAGGATTAATTCCTTAGAAGATATTATCAAATTTCTTAAAAGTAAGGGAACTGTTTATCTGGTAAGAATTCCTGCTTCAGAAAAATTGGTAGCACTGGAACAGTCTTATTCACCCAATTTTAATGAAAAAATGAAAGATATCTCTAAAAAATATGGCGTTTATTTCTTTGATTTCTCTTCCAAAGCCAGGGAATATCAATATACAGATGGAAATCATATGTATAAAGAATCCGGAAAAGTATTTACCTCACAAATAGCGGATTCTATTCTGTTTAAAACAAAAAGATAAGTACAATGTCCTGAATGTAGCGCAGTAGAATCTCCCAGATCCGGATCAGAATAAGTATTTCCTGAAATTAATATTATACAAGCCGGAACGGATGCTTGGATAATCTGTGACAAGATACTTTAAAATCATATTCCACTTTTTGAGGAGGGGAGCATTGGCAATTTCAAAACTACGGTGCATTCTTTTAATATGAAGTTTCATATGAGCGGGAATCGTACTTTCGTTTTCCGACCAGTCTTTCACCTCTTTCCAAAGCAAAACTCTTGTTGTAGCAGGTTTTATTTTCTTAGAATCTACCTTTGTGATCCTGTTGTCTTCATGCACACCTCTTACTGCAACCGCTTTGTCTAAAATACCCGGATAAAGATCAAGATAATAGGATAAACGGAATAAAAATTCAGTATCCTGATGCAATCTTAAACTTGTTTTGAATAAAGGATTCATCTTGCGAAGTAAAGATTCTTTCCTGATCGTTAAAGTATCAATACTAAATAAACCAAAGCTGCCCAACATATTCATTTGCCCCGGAAATACCTCCTGAGGCTCATGAATTTTATACACTGTAGTTAAGCGATCCTGAAAAATTCTATAATATTGTTCTTTTGCCTTTTCCGAGTAATAATGTACACCCAATGCACCATAAACGCCTTCTACTTCGGGATTTTTAAATAATTCCCTTTCAGCATCAAATCTGTTGGGAAGGTAATAGTCATCAGCGTCCAGAAAGGCAATGAAATCACCGGTAGCCTTTTCTATCCCAAGATTTCTGGTAGGGCCTGCACCATGATTGCCTTTGTCGGGGTGCTGATAAAGCCGAACTCTGCTGTATTTTTCAGCGAGTTGCTGACAGACCTGCAAAGCGTTGTCAGGAGACTTGTCTTCCACTAGAATAACCTCATGAACTTCATCAAATTGAAGCGCAGATTCTACTGCTTGGGAGACATATTTTTCTGCATTATAAACGGGAATGATGACTGAGATTTTCATTTTTCAATTAGAAATTATATTGTGTTTATGCGTTATCTTCTTACCAGGAGAATTTAAGCTTTTAATTTTATTTTTAGTAATGGATTATCTTTTTTCTGCAAATTATTTAGAAATGCGGTCACCACAAGTATTTTAAATATAAAAGGAATATTGAATATCCTTCTGCTTTGAATTTTATGAAAAATATTTCTGCAGGTTATTAAACTTCATGAGCGCATGTACGTAAAGCGGTATTGCGTTTTCAGAATATCTGGATTTTTTAGAATAGCAGCCAATAGACTCATCATTTTGGAAATTCCTTTTTTCTCCGAAAGTTCAAATGCTTTTTTCCGTAAATAAAGTTGATTTGCAGCATCTTTATCCAGGGGCACAGATCGGGACCACTCGTATAAGGAATTCCAGAAAAGGAATTGTCTGCTGTTATACTGTGGCGAGTATCGGATAATCTTAGTAATTCTGTTATCATCATGTATTCCCCTTATCGCAACAGCCTGGTCTATATTACCCGATTTCAGATAGCAGTGATAAGCCAGTTTAATGATAAAATCAGAATCCTGATGTACGCGGAGAATATTATTAAACCTTAGCTTATTCTGATCCAGGGCAGATTTTCTGACGGTTAGTCCATTCAAATGAAAGAATGTACCGAAAGTTTTCGGTGTAAGCCCAAGAAGCCCTCTGAATACTTCTTTTCCTTCTGCCGGATAGTTTACTGTTGTCAATGTATTGTCACTGAATTTAGACTGAAATTCCTTTTTCCCTTTTTCAGTGAGATATTCAACCCCTATGGCATTGAAGATCCCGTCTACCTGCGGCTCTTTAAAAAGCTCTTTCTCCGCATCAAACCTATTGGGAAGATAATAATCATCAGCATCCAGGAATGTAATGAAGCTTGAGGCGGCCTTTTCAATACCCAGATTTCTTGAAGCAGCAGCACCATGGTTTCCTTTGTCAGGGTGCTGGAGCAAATGAACTCTTTGATCTTCGTCAGCTAATTCTTTACAAATTTCCAATGAGTGATCGGAAGATTTATCCTCAACTAAAATAACTTCTTTCACTTCTTCAAATTGCAGGGCTGACTGTACTGATTTTTTTAGAAAATCAGCAGCATTATATACAGGGATAATGACAGAAATATCAAGCATCAGAGAACATATTTATTATTATGGGCCCAAAGAGCAAGCTGCAATAAATTCCAGTGCTTATAGTCTTTGTTCAGAAATTTTTTGGTAGTATCAAAATCAATATAGTTAAAAACCTTTTGAGATGAATCTCTCAGAAGATCGTCGGAGAGCTTAATAAGGTTTTCTTCATCAAACCAGTTCTTAACACTGTGTCCGAAACCTTGTTTGTGACGTTTTCTGATTGTATCGGTCCAATAATTGTTCATGGATTCACGAAGGATAATTTTATCATTTTCACCGGTAATTTTCAGCTGATCAGGAAGCTGAATACAGAATTCTGCAAAATCAATATCAAGAAAAGGAGTTCTTACTTCTAATGAATTAGCCATCGCCATTCTGTCTGATTTGACCATCATATTTCCAGGGACATAATTTTCCAGATCCACTCTCATAATGTCATTCAACGAATCAGGATTCGGAGTAAAGCTGTATCCCTGCTGATAATCCTGTGAACATCCCAAAAGGGCACGTTCCGATTTATTAAAAACATTTCTGACGGAATTCAGATGAAAATCCAGAATGGAGTCGTACTTTAAATTCTGTTGGGTTACGAACGAAACCGTCTTTGCTTTTTTGTAAAGGTTAAGTCCGAATCTGGCGATTAGATTTTTATAACTGAAATGATTTTTCATCATATTTTCTACCGTATAAAAATGATATCCGCCGAACAGCTCGTCTCCAACATCGCCTGAAAGGGCTACAGTCAGATTTTTTCTTGCATTTTTACAGATCTCATAATGCGGAAGGTAAGAGGTATCAGCAAAAGGTTCGTCAAAGAAAGGAGAAACATACAGTAATGATTCAGCCAGATCTTTTTTTTGCTCATGAACTTCTATATGATTGGTGTTGTATTTATCTGCGATTTCTTTGGCATATTTGAGCTCGCTGTCTTTATGGTCATAACCGAAACTGATTGTCGTCTGATGAGGTAAGAACTCATCCACAAGAGCAACTATAGATGAAGAATCCAGGCCGCCACTCAGAAAACTACCAACCTGCACATCCGCAATAAGTTGTTTTTTAACAGCATTTTTCAGAAGGTACCGAAACTCCTCCTTAGCATCGGAGAGGCTGATCACCCTGTCTTTTGACGGCAGGCTGTAATACCGTGAAACAATGACCTTTCCCTCTTTCCAGATCAGCTGATGAGCGGGCGGTAAAGTATATATATTGCTATAAATGCTCTGATAGGTGCTTACATACCCATATTGGAGATAGTTAGAAATGGCTTCAGGATTTACCTTAGGATGGATTAATCCGGATGCAAGAATCGCTTTGATCTCTGAAGCAAAAATAAATTCATTATTATTTCCGATGGCGTAGTAGAATGGCTTTTCACCAAAACGGTCTCTTGCACAGAACAATTGCTGTTCACGGTCATCCCAGATGGCAAAAGCAAACATTCCCGGAAGATCATGGATGAGGTTCTGCTGCTTTTTCTGATACATCGCAAGAATGACTTCCGTGTCGGAACTTCCATGGTAAGGATATTCTGCATATTGTCTCTTAATATCCTGGTATCCATAGATTTCACCATTAAGGACAATACATTCATTTTTTGTATTGGAGAACATAGGCTGCTTCCCGTTTTCGGACAAGTCTATAATGGAAAGTCTGCGGTGGCCTAATATTGCATTATCATAGAATTCAAAGTCTGAAGAATCGGGTCCACGATGAATCAGAGAGTCTGTCATTTTTTTGATTTCCTCCTGATAATTTGTTGCATTATTGCTTATAATTCCGGCTATTCCGCACATATGCTTTTATTTTTCATCATTAATTTTATCATTTTGTAAAGCTAAATTACAATAAATTAAGGAAAGTTCGATCGGTTTAGATCAGCTGTTGCCTCAAACTATTTGAATCGGCTGTGTTCTGAATCATCTGTGTACAAGGGTCTGATAACTATGATTTTATTTTTGACGGATATTCATCAATATCAGCCATTGTAGATATTGATTATCTGGTGAAAGTATATTTTATAATTTTTAGTAGCTGGCTTATTCCCGTTCCGATATTTTTGGAAATGGAAAAGCGTTCAAAGATGGCTGCATAAAGCTTTCTGTTCCATACAGGAGAAACAAACTCCTTTTCGTAATAATATTTATTGATGAGCTGATCCAGGGTTTTTACGATCTGCTGGTCTGCTCTCTGATCATTATTAATCCTCTTAATATTTTTAAAGATATCAATAGAAGTGCGGTATTGTTTTTCTGTTTCTAATGAGCTGTAAACGCCGCCGCTATGAAGCCGGTAAACGCCCACTACTTTATTAAAGCTTCTGCCTTTTCCAAATTCAAGGGCATGATAAAAATAGTAAAGATCCCTGTAATTGGGATAAATGTCAATCCACTTCTCATCAATACAGTCTTTTCTGATCAGATAAGTAAAAGTTTGGGTAGGGCGCTGTACAAAAAAGCTGTCCTGTGTATAATCAATATATTTCTGTTCGTTGAACATGGAGTCTTTTCCATCTTCTGTCAGTTTATTTTCATCCTGATGAAACAGTAAATTTCTGGCGGTCACCATGACATATTCTGAATTGTTCTCAAGAAAATCATACTGAAACTGTAGCTTTTGCGGGTCAGTCCAGTAATCATCCCCTTCACAGTAGGCTAAGTATTTTCCTTGAGCTTGTGCGAATGCAAATCTTTGGTTTTCAACAAAACCGATATTGGTCTTATGATTAAAATATCGGATGATATCCGGATATTGCGTTGCAAATTCTGAAATAATACTGTCAGAATTATCCGGTGAATTATCATTGCAAATAATCAACTCAAACGGAAAGTCTGTTTTTTGGGATAGAACACCTTCAATAGCCTCCTTTAAATAGGGGGCGTGATTATAGGTGAGCATGATGACCGATATTTTAGGTTCCATTGCTAATAGTGAAATCTGTTAAGGAGGGATGGAATAATATCTTTCGATTTTAAATTGATCAATTCTTGCGGATTCTTTTTGAGATCCTGAAACGTGTAGGAAATAAACTGCCTGAAAAATTCAGTATCCAGCTCAAAATTCATAGGAAGATTATGTTTTTTCTGAATAATTCCGAGACCATAATCTGTGTCAATAACAAAAACCTCAAGATCGTTCGGATATTTTTTTAGCAGATAAAGGATAGATTTCCAGGTATCACCGTTCCACTCACCAGTCCATTCCGGATGTTTTTCTTTCGTAAAAAATTCTTCTGAGTTGTACGCTGTTGAGGCTGGCTCACTCACAGGAAAACAGTCATGCATGACAATAATTGATTTTTCATCCATGAAAGGGAGGATATTCAGAACATCTTTAAGTGCCTGGTGGTATGTATGCATACCATCAACCAGAGATATTTCAATACTGCCGAAATTTTTAAGAAACTCCTTTTTTTGCTCAAAAAAATCATCACTGGTCATTTCAAAATAATGCGTTTTTCTATTATTTTTAATGTCAAAGACTCTTCTTTTGAGTTTTTCCATTTTGGGTATTATGAAGTTGGGGTCTATTGCAATTTTGTTTTTACAGCTTATGGCATATAGCGATGTGCCACTTCGGGTACCAATTTCAAGATATTTTTTAAAATTAGCTTTCTGGATGATACTGTTGATAAGACGAATTCTATTCATTTTTAATGTTGGGTTTAGATTTATTCTGAATTATACTTGTTTTAAATTAAGAAATGCAGCCCCTTTATTTTTAATGATGGTTCTTGCGTTCATAATTTCATTAAACCGGGTCTTCAGATATTGATATTCTTTCAAAGTATCGGAAGCAGCAGAAAACTGCAGCTGGAGAGCTTGCTTTATCATTTTAGGAATGAAATCTCTGTTAAGTACTTTGGAATCAAACGGGAGTGCCGGATTCAGATAGCGTTGTTCCCGCTGTACTCTCAGAGCATTGATGTGGCTGGTTTTATGGAAATCCTGTTTGCCATCATGTACAACTCTGCTGGGCGGGCATACGATGATTTTTTTCCTGAAAAAAGAAATACGTTGTACGTATTCATAATCTTCGGAATAATGGAAGAAGTAAGGATTAAAGCCCCCGATTTCTTCAATGGTTGCTTTGGGAAGCAGCCAGTGAGCGGCATTCACAAAATCGATTTCATAATAATCTTTAAGACTATTGTTAAAGCTGTCTGAAAATATTCTGTTATCCGGAGTATTTCTTGCCAGGTAGCGTTCGAAAAAAATATCGAGCTTTTTCTCGCTGCCATCCATGTGTATCGGACTTAAAATCCCCAGTTGATTTTTGTCGGGGGATGCGTTGTACACATCCAATAGCTTTTGAAAACTATCCGGATAAATCCATGCATCCTGATTCATCAGGTAGAAAAAATCTGCTCCTTCTTTATACGCTTTTTCTATCCCTGCATTATTCGCTTTTCCAAAACCTAGATTTTGTGGAGATTGAATGAAGTCTACTTCAGGAAAATACTTTTTGATATATTCCTGAGTGCCGTCTGTTGATCCGTTATCTATTACAATACATTTTACAGGAACTGAAGAGGTTCTTAAGCTTGAAAAACATCTTTCTGCCCACTTCATGGCATTATAAGTAACAATGATTACGTGAATAGCCACCATCTTAAATATACTTTCGGGTTAACGTTTCAAGATAACTTTCAGGACTGATACCTGAGAAGAAGTCGTGAATTTCTTTATCAAAATCTACTCTGTAAAAGTCTCCTTCGTTCACTTCTGAATAATAAGCTTTTTGATGGGTTTCTTTTTCAATAGCACCTATAATTTCTTTTAAATCAAAATTATAGGGGAAAGAAAAATTAATAACTTTATTAGGAAGATGCAGACAGTAAGACTCTAAAAATTTAGAAATATCATCTATATCCAGCAATAGTCTCCTTGCCTTTGTATGAACTGTAAACTGGTGTGAATTTTTAATCTGATTTTTAAGAAAATTGAATAATGTATTTGGGTTTCCTCCGTTTCCTACAATATTTCCAATTCTGAGAATAAGGTAGTTTTTACACTTATTTTTGATATAATTTTCAATTTCCTTTTTATGTAAAACGTAAAGACTGTCTTGTTTTGACTGATCATGAATGCTTAGAGTAGAAAAATAAATTAATTTGTGATTGCGATTACTCTCAATACATTTATTCAAAAGAGTAAATTCTCTTTCAAACTCTGAACTTGTTGTTTCCAGAGAATTCGAAACGCCAGAAGCGAAAAATAGATTTTCCTCTGAGTCTATATTTTTTAATGAATTGGCAATAAGTCCGTTTCCTATGATCATATCTTATTAAACAGTTTTAGATAAATTTTAATTCTTTGAGTTGTGTTTTTTATTGATACTTCCAGCGTATCTTATATAGCCGTAATACTTTTTTGCTATTTCCAAATGCTCATTAAAATTAAGTTTTTTGGGATAAAATTTTAATGTCAGAAATAGGTTTTTTTTATTAACAGGGTAGTATTTAAAAAAATTGTGCAAAAACCCTAGAAATATTTTCTTTTCAGCTTCGGTGTCGATTTCTTTTTGAAAGTCAGATCCTATACTTTCCCTTACTTTGATATTGGCATCTAACCAAGTTTTATCCGGATTTCCACCAGAGAAATGTTGAATCAGTATATCGTTAACCACATAATTCTGTTTTTTTGTAGAAACTCTTAAACTAAAATCAAGATCATAGCCATGGAAACCTTTCAATAGATTTTCGTTGAATTTAAACTGATTAAATATTTCTTTTTTAATTCCAAGAAAAACACCGTCAACAGCAAAGACTTTATTTCTGTTTTCCTTCGTTGTTTGAATGGGAAAATACAGGGTATTCTCTTTATTTCCCTGTAAAATATTTACGAAATTATATTTCTCAGTAACGGTCCAGCTTGATGGAGCAGAAGGAACGTAGGATGATCCTGCAAGCCCTATAATTCCTGTATTTTCCTGGTTTAAATGATTTATGAGTGTATTCCCCCAATCTTCATTTTTAAATAAGATGTCTTCATGGATGAAAAGCAAATAATCAAAACCAGCTTTTTCCGCGCCTTTGTTATAAGCTTCACAAATTCCCATCAATCCAGGATTGTCTATTTTAATGATTTCATAAGACACCCCAATTGTTTCTGCAATATTCTTTTCAAGTGCAGAAAAATAGCCGGGAAGGTATGATGAGATTATGATGGAGATCATCTTAAAGTAAGTTATCAATTATTGTAAAAATTTTACCTGCCAATTTCTTGTCAGAATATTCGTTTTCCAATCTCTGATAAATATTTTCGCCATAACTTTCTCTTAGATTGGCATCCTGCATAAGCTTAACGGTCTCTTCAGCCATAGTATCAATATCCAGATAGGGAACAAGTACTCCATGATTGTTTTCCAGAAATTCAACAGCACCACCGCTTTTTTCAAAAGCTACGATGGGTTTTTTTAGTTTTGCAGCAGTCAGCATAACTAATGGGAAAGGATCTTCACGGGACATTAAAAGAAAAACATCAAAAATATTTATATAATCATTTGGCGTTTTGTTATGATCGATAAAAATGATGTCCTTTTCTACCCCTAATTTTTCAGCATCCAGTTTGGCACATCTTACAGCAGCACTTTTGGATGTTCCTCCAAGATTGATGAATTTAAAATTAAGATCAGTTTTCTGTTTTATTTTCTGAACCAAAACAGGAACCATCTCCGTACCTTTTCTTAGTTCCTGAGAACTCGCAATTCCAACGATCAATTCTTCATTTTTAATATTCAATTCCTTTTTCAATAATTCTTTATCCTTCTGTAGGTTGAGAACATTGTCTACGAAAGAATGTATTGCTGTTACTTTTTGTGGGGCTGCATTGTACTTGTTGATAAGATTGTCGGCAACAGCTTGCGAACCTGCTATAATTTGGGTGATATTTGAAATGTTTTCTAAAACAAACTCTTTAGAGTAAGTACTTTCAATCCCAAAACTAAGCTCATGAATAGCAACAATTGTAGGAATGTTTTTTTTATAGAAAGGAAGCGTCCAAATCAATGATTCCATTGTGTTTCCATATACCAGATCGTATTTGTTTTCAAGAAGAGAGATGGTAATTTTATCAATTTTGTCTTGTTGAGTCTCTTTTTTTCTGAAAACAATTGATTGAACTCTTTTTAAATTTCTTTTTAAAAATGAAAAAGACTGTAAATGATAATGAGCAACAACAATATTGTTAGCCACTTTTGCAAATTCTTCATACAATTCTCCTCCTCTGATCAATAAAATATCGATCTGATAATTTTCTTTTTCTTTTTTTAATCTTTTTATTAAATCTAAAACAAGAATGGGAGCACCGGATAAAGAAGCTTCGTGCGAAATAAATAATATTTTTTTTGTACTCATTTTAGAGGGTTTGAGAAATTAAATTTTGACTATTTTTCATAATTGTGTTTTCGGGAACAGATTTGTGTATTACACAGCCGGCTCCAATAATAGAATTGTCTCCGATCGTAACCCCTTTTAATATTACAGTATTGCTTCCAATCCAGCAATTTTTACCAATTTTAATAGGAGACGTCATATATTTTTCTTTTTCTACAAAAAGTTTTTCACCTTTTTCGATAAGATGATTATGATCGTATAGCCTTACACCTTCACCAAAAATGGTATCATTACCAATTTCAATTTTATCTAAACAATTGATAGAACAATAATTGTTGAAAAAAACACCTTTTCCGATTCTAAGCTCAGCATTCGGAAAAACTACAATATTGCAGTATTTTCTCAATAAAAAATTTTCACTAATTGTAATATTTCCTATTTGATTATTTTCACCTTTAAAAATATCTGCATCTTTTGGAGAAAAACTTGGATGAATATTTATATTAGGTTTGGACATGAAAATATTCCATTTTTCCTGTTTTTTTCTTTTATCATTGTTCTCGACAAGAGTAATGATTTTTTGTGCGATATTTTTTTTTATGTTTGTAAGCATTTTAGAAAAATTTATATTTCAGATAATATAATTTTACAGGCAGGTTATATTTCAGGCATAGATTCAGCCAACGTTCTTTTCCTTTATATTGAGAATATTGTTCAGACACTTTCAGGATTTCCTTTTTATCTGTAGATGTTATGTAGATCTTTTTGATGTCGTTATTTATTTTTGTCTTATTTTCAAGATTATGATCATATTTTAACCTTAAAAGTATTTCTTCTACAAAAACAATCCTTTCTTTTATTTTAGAAATGTTTTCACCATGCTTTCTATGATATGCAAGATTTTCAGGAATAAAATCAATAAAATAATTTTCATTAATTCTCAACCATCTGTCGTAATCTTCGATAAGAATATTTTTATCGTACGGACCTGTCTCAATTAAAACCGTTCTTTTAACCAACGTAGCAAGAGCAGGGATAAGGTTCATCTTTTTCAAAGTACTTTTAAATTGATTTTCATCTTTATAAAAACTCAGATCATCAAGATAATTAATTAACGTTTTATCTTCTTGGATGATAAAGCAGCTTGAAAAAATCATTCCGAAATCATTCCCCTTTTTTTCTAAATTGGCTACGCATTTTTCAAGAAATGAAGGATGAAGGTAGTCATCGGCAGCTATAATATTTACATATTTTCCCTCAGTCATCTCAATACATTCATTAAGTGTTGCAGCGAATCCTATGTTTGTTTCATGAAAATTGGTTTTTGCAGAAATGTTGTTTTCGTTCAGCCAGTTTTTTGTGATCTCCACAGAATTGTCTGGTGAAGCATCATCAGCAATAATGAGTTCCCAGTTTTTATAAGTTTGATTTTTAATACTATTTAAACACTCAGGGATAAATTCTGAGTGTTTGTATGAAACAACAATAAAACTTACCAACGGATTCTCCATTAGAATTTGTTTAATAATTCAATAACTTTAGCTATTTCCTCGTTTTCCATTACCGGAGAAATAGGCAGGCTCAAAACTTCTTGATGAATCTTTTCACTGATCGGAAAAGATTGTGAATTCCAGTCTTTATAAGCTTCCTGTTTGTGGGGAGGAATCGGATAATGAATCAAAGTTTGGACACCGTTTTCTGTAAGGTAAGCCTGAAGCTCGTCTCTTTTTTCTGTTCTGATAAGGAAAATATGCCAAACATGCTCGTTCTCATTTTCAGGGTTTTCCGGAAGAATAATGTTGGAATTTGAAATTTCGCTGATATATTGTCTTGCGATCTTTCTTCTCACCTCATTTTCTTCATCAATGTATTTTAGCTTAATATCTAAAACAGCAGCCTGAATTTCGTCTAGTCTGGAATTTAATCCTTGATAAATATTTACATATTTTTTATTTGAACCATAATTTGCCAAGGCTCTTATGGTTTTTGCCAATTCTTCATCATTAGTCGTAATTGCACCGGCATCGCCCAAAGCACCTAAATTTTTTCCGGGATAGAAACTAAAACCAGAGGCATCACCAAGATTTCCTGTTTTTTTTCCTTTCCATTCTGCTCCAATAGCCTGAGCATTATCTTCAATGATTTTTACATTATATTTTTGAGTCAATTGCTGCAATTCTTCAGAGAAAATAACTCTTCCGTAAAGATGCACAATTAAAATACCTTTTGTTTTTGGAGTGATTTTTTCTTCAATTTTTGAGATGTCAATATTATAGTTGGCAATATCTGGTTCTACCAAAACGGGTACGAGTCCATTATCGGAAATGGCTAAAATAGAAGCAATATAAGTGTTGGATGGAACTAAAATTTCGTCTCCTTCTTTCATTAATCCCATTTCGATATATCCTCTAAGGATAAGACGAAGAGCGTCTAAACCATTGGCAACACCGATTGCGTATTTTGTTCCGATATATTGAGAAAGATTTTTCTCAAATAGATTCAGTTCATTGCCCATAAGATACCATCCGGAACGGAAAACCTGCAAGAGCTTCGCCTCAATTTCTTCTTGGTGCTGTAGATTAATTTTTTGTAGATCGAGGAACTTAATCATGAGAATAAATTTTTTATTTTTTTGTTGAACGGTTTTTCTATTACTTCATACGTGAAAATACTTGCAATGAACGTAATGAGAAACATTAGTAATGCCAAGGGAATACCATCAAGATGAATACCTCTTAAACCATTATTTTTATGTGTGTAAGTTATAACTAAATAATGAATCAGATAAAATCCGAAACTTATTTCACCCAAATATACGAACCATTTCCATGACAGGAACTTTGTAATCCAGGTAACATTTTTTGCTGAAATAAAAGAATTTGCAGAGGTCAAAATAATAAGGCACATTGGCAACCAATAATAAATTGAAAATCTGAAACTGATAGGTAAGCTGCTGTGAAAAATGAAAAATAGGACCAAAACAGCTAGTGCTCCGATTTCGGAGAACTTGAATATGCCTTTGTGTAAAATTGTGTTTTGGGTCTTTAGATAAAGAGCTAAATCGAATAACAGAATACCTAGAATAAAATCAAAAACTCTGATAAAAGGCGATATATACAGCCAATAATGAGCTTCATGCTCAAAAAGAAAGCTGTTTAAAAAAAATAGAAATGAGACAAAAACAATTAATAATCCTATTTTAAATATTGTCTTGAATTTATAACTTATCCCAATTAAAATCGGGAACAAAGCATAAAAAAACATTTCATCTGAAATACTCCATGAGGGCGCATTGTATGAGAAAAAGTATTTTTGATCCGGTATGTAGCTTTGAACTAAAAAAATATTGTAAAGAAGTATT
Source organism: Chryseobacterium sp. AG844 (assembly GCF_003182335.1). Lineage (NCBI taxonomy): Bacteria > Pseudomonadati > Bacteroidota > Flavobacteriia > Flavobacteriales > Weeksellaceae > Chryseobacterium > Chryseobacterium sp. AG844. The sequence continues at coordinate 191,673 of NZ_QGTV01000002.1, forward strand.
TTAAAACTACTGTACAAAACCGGAATAGAAACCAATGTTGTGATAAAATATAACGGATAGATTCTTGCAAACCGTGCAATATAAAACTTCTTTAATGTAATAGCTTTATTTTTAAATTTATCTCTGTAGTTGAGAGCAAGTATGAATCCACTTAGTATGAAAAAGAAGCTTACCCCTAAAAAACCTTCAGAAAAAACATTATTGAAAATGTCTTTATAGCGCTCATCATCTTTTAAATAAGATAAATGGCTTAAAAAGACACAAAATGCAAAAAAGAATCTTAAAGAGGTTAATGGCTTAATCATTTTTTCAAAAATTCATCATTTTGAATTTGATAGGAATTTCCTTCCTTGTCTCTCATATTCATGTCTAAAATCTTTCCGTCTAAAGTTATAAAACCAGTTTGTCTGGCAGGATTTCCATACCAAACTGTATTTGAAGGCACATTTTTCGTAATGACACTTCCGGCACCGATCAAAGCATTTTCTCCGATTATATTCCCGGCAATAATTGTAGAGTTGGCCCCAATTGAAGCACCTTTTTTCACAAGTGTTTTACTGAATTCTAAAGGATATTGTTTTGAACGCGGAATAAGATCATTCGTAAAAGTTACATTTGGACCGATAAATACATTGTCCTCCAATGTTACTCCGTCCCAAACCTGTACGCCGGGTTTAATGGTTACATTATCACCTATTTTCACGTCATTTTCAATAAAAACATTGCAGTTTATATTGCAATTTTTACCAATTTCAGCACCTTTTAAAACAACGCAGAATTGCCAAATCATGGTGTCTTCTCCTATGCTTTCACTTTGGACATCGGCTAATGGATGAATTTTATTTTTCATTCTGTATTTTTAAAAATGTATCATAATCTCTGACATAGTCTTCTTCATTATAATGATGAGATGCCAGAACCAGACAAATTGCACCTGATGAAAAATTAATTTCTGAAGCCCAAATTCCCGGTGGAATATGAAGCCCAATATCCGGGCGGTTCAGAAAAACCTGTCTTTTAAACTTTCCATCATCCAGTGAAACCTCGAAACTTCCGCTAGCTGCAATCAAAAACTGATGACATTCTTTATGAGAATGTGCACCACGGCTTTCTCCACCCGCAATGTCGTATAAATAAAATATTCTTTTAACATCAAATGGGAAGGTTGAATTGTTTTCAACCACTGTAAGATTACCCTCATCAAAACTTATTTTTCCAAGGTCTATAACACTACAATCAAATACTGAAAGCTTATTTTTCATTTGCCAGCTTTTTAAATTCTTCAAAATCTCTGATATAATCATCCTGATTATAAGTATGATCAGAAACAATAAGAGCAAGTGAATTGGTAGAGAAATTCTCTAGTTTCCGCCAAAACATTTTCGGAATATATAATCCATAATAGGATCTGTTTAAGGAAAACCGCTGCTCTTCTTTACCATTATGAATCACTACATCAAAACTTCCTGAAAGAGCAATAATATACTCCTGCTGTTCTTTAAAAGCGTGACTTCCCCTTGTTTCCCCTCCCGGAACATCATAAATCCAATACGTTCGTTTAATTTCAAAGGGTAGTTGATTGGGGTGCTCAAAAAAGGAAAGATTTCCTCTTTTGTCATAAATTTTTGGAAGTTCTATTATTTTTGGAATCATGGAGTCTGTACTTTATAATCAAAATTCGGTCTTGTAATTCCCGGATACAAATGAAGTTTGCTGCCCACTTTTACATTTTCAACCTCAAAGCCTACAATACTGTCGACTGCAAATAATACTTCGGTTTGATTTTTTCCGAAAATTAATTTAAAATAGTAATTTCCTGCATTAATTAAACCTGCCGGAATATCAAATTCTACTGTATAATCCCCAATTTCAGAATTATTATTTTCAGTAATAAGTTTTCCTACATGGAAGATAATAAGCTCTTCATAATTTCTTAGTTCAAAAGTAGCATCCAGATTGATATTAGCACAATTATTCTGGAAAACAAGCTTTACATGAATTCCAGAATCAATATCGATGAGATCTCCATGAATAGGATTTACAGAAAATTCTTTTATTCTGATGTTATTATTTCCTAGAGCTTCATTAATATTTCCATTGTAATAATAAGAACTTGCTGTTGTACTGCTTTTTTGATATTCTATAATTGTATTTAGCATATCTCCTTCATAGGCTAAAGTTCCTTGGTTTAAAAGGATTCCTTTGTTGCAAAGTTCTTTTACGGCAGTCATATTATGACTTACAAAAAGAATGGTTCTTCCTTCTCCTTTTGCTACATCGTTCATTTTTCCAAGGCATTTTTTTTGAAAATCTGCATCACCCACAGCCAATACTTCATCTACAATTAGAATTTCAGATTCCAAGTGAGCTGCTACAGCGAAGGCCAGACGAACATACATTCCCGATGAATATCTTTTTACCGGAGTGTCAATATATCTTTCTACTCCTGAAAAAGCTACGATCTCATCAAATTTTCTTGAAATTTCCTTACGGGTCATTCCAAGAATTGCTCCATTTAAAAAAACATTTTCGCGTCCTGTCATTTCAGGATGAAACCCGGTTCCGACTTCCAATAAAGATGCAATTCTTCCGTTGGTGTATATTTTACCGGTTGTAGGTTTTGTTACCTTGCTTAAAAGTTTTAACAGGGTAGATTTTCCGGCCCCGTTTCGCCCTATAATCCCTACTGCAGTTCCTTGTTCAATCTCAAAATTAATATTCCGAAGTGACCAAACGTACTCAGAAGTTCCCTTGGTTGTTCTGTCATTTACCTCACCAATTTTAAGATATGGATCTTCTTTTCCTCTTACTTTGTGCCAGAATCGGTTTAAGTCATGAGATAAGGTGCCCGTTCCGACTTGTCCGAGACGGTATTGTTTTGATATATTTTCTGCTTTTAAAGCTAGCATTTTTAAATTGTTTAGGGGAAGTTAATAAATTTTTAAACTGTGTCCATGAAGGATTTTTCCACCTTGTTGAAAATGAAAGTACCTGTTACCAATAAAATAAGGATGATAAATGTACTGATAGTGAGCATTATTGGAGAAAAGTCCCCAACACCAAGCCAGGCATATTTAAAACATTCGAAAATCCCTGTTAAAGGATTGTAAAATGAAATGCTTTTAAAGAATCCTGGTAAAGCTGAGGTTGGATAAATAACTGGTGTTGCATACATATACAGACTCACTCCAAACCCCAACAACATACTTAAATCTTTATATTTTGTGGTTAACGCAGAAAATATCATTCCTACTCCCAATGCAAATAATGCCATTAGTAAAATTAAAAAGGGAGTTGCTAAGATCCAGATATTAGGATGAATTTGTCCTTTTGATAAATAATAACCCCAGCCGATAATAAATAGGAGAAACTGTACTCCAAAACGCATTAGGTTGGAAATTACAATGGATAAAGGAGAAACCAGTCTTGGAAAATATACTTTGCCGAAAATATTTGCATTACCAACAAACGTTGAAGATGTTCCTAGTAAACAAGCTGAAAAATAATTCCAGAGAGTAACTCCTGCAAGGTAGAAAAGTAATGGTGGTGCTCCGTCAGTTGGAAGGTTGGCAATTCTTCCGAAAACAATTAAATAAACAATTGTCGTTAGAATTGGATTGATAAAAAACCAGATCGGGCCTAAAATAGTCTGCTTAAAGCTGGATACAAAATCTCTTTTTACAAACATATAAACAAGATCTTTGTATCTCCAGACTTCTTTTAGCTTCAAGTCAAATAACGAATGATCAGCATCAATCGTTTCTGTCCACTTTTGTTGTGGTTCATTCATCTGTGTAAGTTTTTGCAAATTTATAATAATTAATTCTTACCGTATGTATTAGTTTATAAATTTTCATAGTCCATAAAACTAAAAATCAACAACTAATATATTGATATTTGTCGGCATGAGCAAAAACTATTGGCCATAAAGCCAATAGTCTATGAATTTTATAAATTATAATTGTTATTTTCTGATAAGTTGTTTCAGGTATTCACCGTATCCGCTTTTACCATATTTGGTAGCCGTTTCAAGCAGTTTCTCCTCATCAATGAATTTGTTTCTGAATGCAATTTCTTCAATACAGCCGATTTTAAATCCTTGTCTTTTTTCAATAACACTTACAAATTCTGAAGCGTCATGAAGAGAATCAAAGGTTCCTGTATCCAGCCATGCCGTTCCTCTGTTAAGAACAGCTACTTCAAGTTTTCCATTGCTTAAGTAAACATTGTTGATGTCTGTGATTTCCAGCTCACCTCTTGCAGAGGGCTTGATGTTTTTAGCAATTTCAACAACATTGTTATCATAAAAATAAAGGCCGGGAACAGCGTAGTTTGACTTAGGGTTTAAAGGCTTTTCTTCAATAGAAACAGCTTTCAGGTTTTTGTCGAATTCTACTACACCATATCTTTCAGGGTCTGCTACGTGGTAAGCAAAAACAACTCCTCCCTGCGGATTGGTTTTGTTTTTCAATAAAGTTCCCATTTCGGAACCATAGAAAATATTATCTCCCAATACCAGCGCTGCGGGGTCGTTACCAATAAATTGCTCGCCCAGAATAAAAGCTTGCGCTAAACCATCTGGACTGGGCTGTACAACATATTCTATATTACAGCCGATTTGTGAGCCGTCGCCCAAAAGTTTGATGAAACCTTCCTGGTCATGTGGAGTGGTGATGATAAGAATATCCTTGATTCCTGCTAAAAGTAGTGTGGAAAGCGGATAGTAGATCATAGGTTTGTCGTAAACGGGCATCAGCTGCTTGCTTACTGCAATGGTTAGAGGGTAAAGTCTTGTTCCGGAACCTCCGGCTAATATTATTCCTTTCATGTTTTGGTGCGTAATACGCTTATTTCTTTTGTGTTGTGAGTTGAATTTCTGTGAAGATAAAGAGTTCTATTGCTCTGTTATCTCAATAATATATTTAGCTGTATTGTTTATTGTAATAATCCTGGTAATTTCCAGAAGTTACATTTTCCAGCCATTCCTTATTTTCCAGATACCAGTCGATGGTTTTTGCCAGTCCTTCTTCAAAGGTAACTGAAGGTTTCCAGCCTAAATCTTTATTCAGTTTTGTGGCATCAATAGCGTAACGTTTGTCGTGACCCGGTCTGTCTTTTACAAAAGTGATCAGCTTTTCTGAATAACCTTCCGGTCTTTCCAGTTTGGCATCCATTTGTTTGATCAGTTCTTTGACAAGATCAATATTCTGCCACTCGTTGAATCCTCCGATATTGTAAGTCTCACCGGTTTTTGCTTCTTTAAAGATCTGATGAATCGCCTTGGCATGGTCAATGACAAACAACCAGTCTCTGGTATATTTTCCATCACCGTAAATAGGAAGTGGTTTCTCGTTGATAATATTCGAAATACAAAGAGGAATCAATTTTTCAGGGAAATGATTCGGACCGTAGTTGTTGGAACAGTTCGATACAATGAAAGGCATTCCATAGGTATTTCCGTAAGCTCTTACCAAATGGTCAGAGGCTGCTTTTGAAGCTGAATACGGAGATTGAGGGTCGTATGATGTGGTCTCCAGAAAGAAACCTGTTTCCCCTAAGCTTCCATATACTTCATCCGTGGAAATATGATAGAAAAGATTGTTTCTTTTTTCATCCGGGAATCTGCCGTGGGTGTGATCGGGATTTAATGTCCAGAATTCTTTACAAAGATTCAGAAGATTAGCGGTTCCGTTCACATTCGTATTGATGAATGCCATAGGATCTGTAATACTTCTGTCTACATGGCTTTCTGCTGCTAAATGTACAACAGCATCCGGGTTATATTTTTCGAAAACTTTTCTAAGCTCTTCCGGTTTTGTAATATCTGCTTTTTCGAAAACATAGTTCGGTTCATTTTCAATGTCCTTTAAGTTTTCGAGATTTCCGGCGTAGGTAAGAGCATCAAGATTGATGATCGTAGTATCCGGATTGTTTTTTACAAACTCTCTTACAACATGGGAGCCGATAAATCCGGCACCTCCTGTAATGATAATATTTTTCATTGATTTATTTTGTAATGGTCTTTCTTCCTATACTTTTATAATGAAATCCATTCTGTTCAGGGATTTCCAGTGGGTACATATTTCTGCCGTCAAAAATGACTTTGTTTTTCATTTTTCTGGCCATAAGGTCAAAATTAGGATTTTTGAATTCCGGCCATTCTGTAGCAATAAACAGTGCGTCTACATCTTCGAGTGCATCATACATTCCTTTGGCGTATTGTATTTTATCACCTAAAAGCTTCTGAACATTATTTTCTGCAACAGCATCATATGCTACAATTTTTGCACCTTTTTCCAATAAAAGAGCAATATTATCTAAAGATGAAGCTTCTCTGATGTCATCTGTATTGGCTTTGAAGGCAAGCCCCCACATAGCAATTTTCTTTCCTTCAATACTTCCTCCGAAATATTTTTCAATTTCAGACACTAAGATCACCTTCTGGGCTGTATTTACATTTTCCGTAGCTTCAAGGATCTGAAAATTAAAATCTTCCTGCTTTCCGGACTTTATAAGCGCTTTTACGTCTTTAGGAAAGCAGCTACCTCCATATCCGATCCCCGGGAATAAGAATCTGTGTCCGATTCTGTCATCACTACCCATCCCAAGTCTTACCTTATCTACATCTGCGCCCACTTTTTCACAATAGTTCGCGATCTCATTCATAAAGGTAATTTTTACTGCCAGAAATGAATTCGCAGCATATTTTGTAAGTTCTGAGGATTTCTCATCCATGAAAATGATGGGAATTCCGGTGTTGGTAAAAGGCTGGTATATTTTAGACATGATGTCTTTGGCTCTTTCCGAACTTGAACCAACCACTACTCTTGAGGGATTCATTGAATCTTCAACCGCAAATCCTTCTCTTAAAAATTCGGGATTTGAAACAACATCAAAAGGGATATTTGTTTTTGCTGAGATGGTTTCTCTTACTCTGTCTGCAGTTCCTACAGGAACCGTACTTTTATTGACAATGACTTTGTATTCTGTCATCATTTCGCCAATATTATCAGCTACCTGAAGTACATAAGACAGATCTGCAGATCCATCTTCTCCCGGAGGAGTAGGTAATGCCAGATAAATCACTTCGCTTTTGTCTAAAGCTTCCTTAAGGTTGGTAGTGAAAAATAATCTTTCAGACTGAATGTTTCTTAAAAACATTTCTTCAAGGTTCGGCTCATAGATGGGAACAATGCCGTTTTTCATACCTTCTACTTTTTTTTCATCAATATCAACACAGTATACTGAATTGCCAAGTTCTGCCAGAGTGGTTCCTGTAACCAGACCTACATAACCTGTTCCTACAATCGTTATATTCAAAATGTCTGTTTTTAAATTCTAAGACAAAAGTAATAAAAATCTTCTGACATATTCTTTTAATTTATTGTAAATGAATCTTACGCTATTTACCTGATACTTAAGATTATTTTGCTTTTTTAGAAAAAAAGCTTATATTTGCAATGGATTTACGGAAAAAATGGGAAGGCTTCGGAAGAAAGCCTTTTTTCGTACTGTAAATCAAGATAAAAATATATGGAGTTTAGAAAAAGAATTGAAGAATTATTAAATGAATTCCTTGACACCAGAAAAGATCTGTTTCTTATTGATCTTAAAATTTCTGCAGGGGATGATATTACAGTGATTTTGGATGGTGATAACGGAGTTTCTTTGCAGGATTGTCTTGATGCAAGCCGTGCAATTGAATTCAATATGGATCGTGAAGAGCATGACTTCAGCCTTCAGGTGATGTCTGCAGGACTGAGCGAGCCATTATCCACACCAAGACAGTTCAGTAAAAACATTGGAAGAGAGATTGAGGTGATGCTGGAGGATTCTTCTAAAATTGAAGGGGAATTGTCAAAAGTAGACGATGAGAAGATCACACTTGTTCTACGTTACCGGAAACCGAAAGATATCGGAAAAGGAAAAGTAGATGTGGAGGAGGAGAAAGAAATTTCTTATCCTGAGATCAAAAAAGCATTAGTAGTAATTAAATTTTAAAAAGAAAAAAGAATAGATGGATAATATAGCGTTGATTGAATCCTTTGGTGATTTTAAAGACGAAAAAGGGATCAGTAAGATTGATCTTATGGCAATTATTGAAGATTCACTGAAAACTCTTTTAAGAAAGAGATTCGATTCAGATGATCATTTTGATGTGATTGTAAACCCGGATAAAGGAGATTTTCAGATATTTTTAAATAAAACAATTGTAGAGGATGAAATGTCTGAAGATGATGATTTGGAAATTGAAATTTCTGAAGCAAAGAAGATTGATCCTACCTTCGAAGTAGGTGAAGACTTTACAATGGAAATTCCTGTTGCACAGTTGGGAAGAAGAAATATTCTTACCCTTAAGCAAATCCTTGCTACAAAACTTCAGGAACACAATAATGCAATGCTGTACGAACAGTTCAGAGATAAAATTGGTGAAATTGTTGTAGGGGAAATACACCACATCCGTCATAAGCACGTGATTCTGCTGGATGATGAAGGAAATGAATTTATTTTACCAAAAGAAAACCAGATCCCATCCGATTTCTTTAAAAAGGGTGAGAATATCAGAGCTATTGTTGAGACAGTAGATTTTAAAGGTTCTAAACCACAGATTATTATTTCCAGAACTGCACCTAAATTCCTTGAGAAGTTATTAGAGCTGGAAATTCCTGAGATCCAGGACGGAACAATTATCCTGAAAAAGGTAGTGAGAATTCCTGGTGAAAAGGCGAAGATTGCAGTAGATGCTTATGATGACAGAATTGATCCGGTAGGAGCTTGTGTTGGAGTAAAAGGATCCAGAATTCATGGCGTTGTAAGAGAGTTGAGAAATGAAAACATCGATGTTATTCAGTGGTCTAAAAACCCTGAGATCTTGGTGAAGAGAGCATTAGGAAATGTTACTATTAACAAAATTGAAATCAATGAGGAGACGAACTACGCGTTGGTGTATACTCCTGTTGAAGAAATTTCTAAAGTGATCGGAAAACAAGGTCAGAATATCAGACTGGCTTCTTGGTTGACAGGATATGAGATTGATGTATACAGAGAGTCCAGCGAGGATGATGATGTTGAATTGAAAGAATTTAACGATGATATCGAGCAGTGGATTTTGGATGAGTTTAAGAAAGTAGGACTTACGACTGCAAAATCAGTATTGGATAAAGAAACTGAAAGTCTTTTAAATATGGTTGACCTTGAAGAAGAAACTATTGAAGAGGTGAAACGTATTCTGAGAGAAGAATTTGAAGATTAAGATTTTAAATAAATTTTAATAAACAGTAAAAAAGAAATACTTTAATTTTAAAAATTAAAAACAGTAAATAATATAAATGCCAAAAATTAGATTAAATAAAGCGGTTAAGGAATTCAACATTTCGATGTCCAGATTAGTAGAGTTTTTACAGTCAAGGGGTTTCGAGGTTGAAAGCAATCCTAACGCTCAATTGGAAGAAGCGGCATATTCTGCATTGGAGGCTGAGTTTGCTAAAGACGGCGAACAAAGAAAGGCTTCCCATGAGGTGGTGATCACTAAAGTTCCGGAAGAAAAACTGGAAATTGAAGAAAAGAAAACCCCTGAAGTGATAAGAGCTAAAGCAAATAAACCAGAAACTAGAATTTTAGGTAAAATAGATTTGGAACCTAAGAAGCCTGAAGCTGAAGAGGCTCCTGCAGCTCCTGCAGTTCCTGTGGCTCCTGTTGCGACACCGGTTGAAGAAAAGAAAGAAGAAATCGTGAAAGAAGAACAACCGGAAGTTAAAGCAGCGCCTGAAAAGCAGGAATTTAAAGTTTTGGATAAAATTGATTTGTCTCAAATAGAATCTAGAAACAGACCTGTGAAAAAAGACAAACCAAAAATGGAGGAGAAAAAAGAAGAAGTTAAACCTGTGGAAACAGTAAAAGAAACTCCAAAACCAGTGGTTGCAGAGGAGAAAAAAGTGGAAACTCCAAAAACAGAGGCTGAACCTGAATCTCAGGAACCACAGAAAATTGAGACAGTATATCAGAAGCTTGACGGTCCTAAAATCGTTGGGGAAAAGATCGACTTGACTCAGTTTGCGCCGAAGCCGGGTGCCGGAGCAAAAAAGAAAAGAAAGAGAATTGAAAAACCTGGTCAGAATAACCAACAAGGTCAGGGGAATAATCAAAACTCAGGAAATAATAACCAAGGTGGTCAGGGCCAGGGAAATCGTCAGAATAATAACGGTGGACAAGGCGGAAACCGACAGGGTCAGGGAGGACAAGGAAACCGTCCTCAAGGTCAGGGTGGCCAGGGTGGAAACCGTTTTGGAAATAACCAGGGTGGTGGAAACCGTCAGGGTCAAGGTGGTGGCTTCAAAAAAGGAGGTCAGAACAACAGACCAGGGCAAAGAGTTATGCCAGTTGAATTAACCGATGAGCAGGTTAAAAACCAGATCAAAGAAACATTAGAAAAACTTACTAATAAAGGAGGAAAATCTAAATCTGCAAAACACAGAAAAGATAAAAGAACTTTCCGTAGAGAGCAGGATGAGCGCCAGCAGGAGCTTGAAGCACAAGACAGAACTCTTAAAGTAACAGAATTCATCACAGTAGGTGAATTGGCAAGTTTGATGAATGTTTCTCCAACTGAAGTAATCTCTGCTTGTTTCTCATTAGGGGTAATGGTTACCATGAACCAGAGACTTGAAGCGGATACCTTATTATTAGTAGCAGATGAATTCGGTTATAAAATCGAATTCTCAGATGCTGATCTTGAAGATACAGATGCTGAAGATGAAGTGGATACTGAAGAAAGCTTATTGCAGAGAGCTCCTGTAGTTACTGTAATGGGACACGTTGACCACGGTAAAACTTCATTATTGGATTACATCAGAAAAACCAACGTAATTGCTGGTGAATCAGGAGGAATTACTCAGCACATCGGTGCTTATAATGTGAAGCTGGAAAATGGTCAGAGAATTACTTTCTTAGATACACCAGGTCACGAAGCCTTTACAGCGATGAGAGCAAGAGGGGCGCAGATCACGGATATTGCAATTATCGTAATTGCGGCCGATGATGATGTAATGCCACAAACAAAAGAAGCAATTGCTCACGCACAGGCTGCAGGAGTACCAATGATTATTGCTATCAACAAAGTGGATAAGCCGAATGCAAACCCGGACAACATCCGTCAGCAGTTATCAGGATTAAATCCACCGGTTTTAGTAGAAGAATGGGGTGGGAATGTTCAGGCACAGGAGATCTCAGCTAAATTCGGTAATAACGTAGATGTATTGTTGGAAAAAGTTTTACTACAGGCTGAAATGCTTGAGTTGAAAGCGAATCCTGACCGTGCAGCAAACGGAGTTGTTATTGAAGCATCTTTAGATAAAGGTAGAGGTTATGTAGCAACAATGTTGGTACAGACCGGAACTTTAAGAGTAGGTGATTATGTAGTAGCAGGTAAAAATCACGGTAAAGTAAAAGCTTTGCTTGATGAAAGAGGTAAAAATCTAAAAGAAGCAGGGCCATCAATTCCTGCAACAATCTTAGGTTTGGACGGAGCGCCTACTGCAGGTGATAAATTCCGTGTATATGCTGATGAAAGTGAAGGTAAAGCAATTGCCAATAAGAGAGAGCAGCTGCAGAGAGAATTATCAATCAGAACCAAGAAGCATACAACCCTTGAAGAATTGGGTAGACGTATTGCTTTAGGAGAATTCAAAGAATTGAACATTATCCTTAAAGGAGACGTGGATGGTTCTGTAGAAGCGCTTTCTGATCAGTTACAAAGATTATCAACAGAGGAAATCAGTGTGAAGATTCTTCACTCAGGTGTTGGGCAGATCACTGAATCTGATATCAACTTAGCAGCAGCATCAGATGCCATTATCATTGGATTCAATGTAAGAGCAGGTGCCAATGCAAAAGAACTTGCCGATCGTGAGGAAATTGAGATCAGAACTTACTCTGTAATCTATAAAGCAATCGATGAAGTAAAAGAAGCGATGGAGGGAATGCTTTCTCCGGAAATTCAGGAACAGGTGATTGGTAATGTTGAAATCCGTGAAGTATTCAAGATTTCTAAAGTAGGAACAATTGCAGGTTGTATGGTTCTTACCGGAAAAGTAACAAGACAGTCAAAAGTACGTTTGCTAAGAGATGGTATTGTTAAATTTGATGGTGAACTTGAAAGTTTGAAACGTTTCAAAGATGATGTTAAGGAAGTAACAAAAGGTTACGAATGTGGTCTGAACCTTAAAGGTTATAATGATATTGAAATCGGAGATATTCTTGAAGTTTACGAAGAAGTAGCAGTTAAGAAAAAACTGAAGTAATAATTTAAGATAAAGAAAGCAGGCATCTCAGATGCCTGCTTTTTTATTAATATAATAGTTATTAATAATCTAATTCTGGTTCAAAAAAGTCACAAGCTTTATTAAATCTTCATCCTTATCAAACTTTATTTTATTGGATTTAAAGAAACTGGCTAAGCTGTCTTTTTTATCTGGAAATTGGTTGATAATATCCTTTTGGTTTTTAGGCTTTTTGATAAAGCCGTTTTGTGTTTTGATGTAATATACAGGAGGTAATTTCCTGAAATTAGCAGGTCTTTCACTAGCATAAGAATTTGGCGCTGGTACAACATCTGTAAATTTAGTTTTGACTTTTTTGTACAGAGTGTTTTTTCCGTTGGCCAATTCAAAAAAATAGCCGTTGAGATCATCTGATGTGTCAACTAAAACTAATACTTGCTTAGGAGACAGAACTTCAATTCTTGAAAAATCAGTGGTTTTTGGAAGAACCTGAACTTGTCCGTTTTTCTTAAATTCGATTTCATCAGTGTAGCTGTTATAACGTACGGGAAGCTGTTCATAATTAACAGCAATCTTTGCATCAGAAAATTCTTTACCAATATATGGTGAATCCCCTGAAATCTCATCATATTTAAATGTTTTACCTGTAGTCGAGTTGATGCCGTCAAATACAGCTTGTGCTCCTGTAGCACCGTTCACTGATAGTGTATTTTGTGCAAAGCTAAAACTGAAGCTAAATATGGCTAATGCTGTTAAAACTATTTTTTTCATGTTTAATTTTTTTTAAAGTTATAAATATATTACTTTTTAAAAGAAACCAGTGCTTTTTTGTTTTTTTAATCAGAGAAAGTAGTTGTGTTGAAAAGATTGAAATTAATGATGTTGTTAATTAAAAAAAAATACCTATAAGCTTGAATATTAGTATTGTTTTAATTTAGATTCATTATAAATAATTATTTTTCTATTGATTTAAAAGTGTTAAAAAGTGAATAATTTGAGTTTGTAATTTAAATTATAATAATTTTTTACATCTAATATTATGAATTATAATGTATGTAGTGGGCTTAGATTGATTTATCATGAATATATCTATGATTTGTGAATCTGAAAAATTTGCTAGTGTTAATATTTATTAACATATTTGCTCCTAAAATATATTAAAATTTGTTAATATGAATGTTAAATTACGTGTATTAACGGCTGGTGTTTTGTTTTTTACAGGACAGGCTGTATTTGCTCAGGAAAAAGACTCCAAGGATAAAAAAGACAAGGAGACAAAAATTGAGGAAGTAGTTGTCTTAGGATATAGTAAGACCGCTACAAAAGCAAAATCTACAACTTCTTCAGTAACTGTAGGTGCTGAAACCTTAGAAAACAGACCTAACATTTCTGTTCTGAATTCAATTCAGGGAACAGCACCAGGTATTGTGATTAACTCTGGATCTGGTTCTCCTGGTTCTGGTAAATTCAATATCTTGATTAGAGGTATGAGTTCTTTGAATGGTTCAAGAGATCCATTATACGTAGTAGATGGTGTTATCACTTCAGGTTCACAGTTCAGAAACTTAAACTCTTATGATATTGAGACATTCAGTATTCTGAAAGATGCACAAGCTACAGCAATTTATGGTAACAGAGCTGCAAACGGAGTTGTTGTAATTACAACAAAAGGAGGGAAATTTAATTCAGGATTGAAGATTTCTTATGATGCCCTGACTTCTTTCTCAATGATACCTAAGCCTGACTATAATATGTCTAGTGCTAAACAGCAGTTACAGATACAAAAAATTTACGGAGGTGGTTTTGCGGCAGATCAAGGCCTATCTCAGGAAGATATTGATAACTGGGCAATAGATACTGACTGGAGAAAGCAATTTACTCGTGTAGGTATTTCTCAGCAACATAATTTAGCGATTACAGGAGGTGGTGAAAATATAAACAACTTCTTATCTTTAGGTTATTTAGACAGTGAAGGTACTGTAAAATCTACCGATTTCAAGAGATTTACATTAAGAAACAACTTAAGTGGTAAGTCTAAAGATGGCAGATTAACCTTCGGTACAATTCTAGGTTTAGGATATTCCAAAAGAAATCAGTTAGACGATGAAGAGAATACAGGAATCAGCTCCAACGTAATTCAGAATGCATTATTTGGTAGTGTACTTTCCCCTTCATATGTGGCTCCTAATCCATATTCTAATGGAGTAGAACTATTCAATGCTATTGGACAAAACAGTGCAGGAAACAGAGCTTGGATCCTTCAGGATAATATTAATGGAGGAGTTAGAAACAGATTTACTGAATTAAGTATTTCTGCTAATGCAAATGTAAATTATAAGATTACTGATTACCTAAGTGTAGGTAACAGAACTGGTATAGAATATAAAGAATACGAAAGAATCTTTGCAAGAGGTGCTCAAGGGTATTTATCTACAGCTGTAGCAGCGGGAGCTGGTGCTAAATATGGAGGATCAGAAAGTTTTACGACAACTCAGGATCTGACATTTAACAGTATCACAAACATTACTTTCAATAAAACATTCGGTGACCATACTATTTCAGTTGCTGCTTACATGGATTATATTAAAGCTCATGTAAATACAAATACACAAACTCAAAATGGATTAAACCCATTACAATGGCAGTTTGGTGCTGGAACAGGATATATTCCATTTAATCCTGATACACCGAATATTTACAGACCTACTGTAGGAGCTTCAAAAGTAACCGCAGGTACTTTGGCCTATTTCGGTACTGTAGACTATGATTACAAAGATAAATATGGAGTAAGTGGAGTTATCAGAAGAGATGGATCATACCGTTTCTTACCTACTAACAGATGGGAAACTTTCTGGTCAGCTGCCGTAAGATGGAATATTGACAAAGAAGATTTCATGGCTGAGTCTGGATTCAGATTGCTTAAATTAAGAGCTTCTATTGGTACTACAGGTAACCAGAATTTAGGAGTTGCAGCTAATAACCAAAACCCTTTAGCATTACTTCCGAATAACTTCCTTGATTTATATTCAGGAATCTCTGGATATCAAAACTTATTGGGATATAATTTTGTGAATTTATCTAACCCTTATTTGAAATGGGAGCAGGTAAAACAAACAAATGTTGGGGTTGATTTCAACTATAAAGGTCTTGTAGAAGGTAGCTTTGACTACTATCAAAAAAGAACAACAAGAATGTTCAATACGTTGCAGAGATCAGCTGTTACAGGTACTTACGGTATTAGAGGGAATGACGGAATCCTTGATAATAAAGGGGTTGAAGGTCTAATCAGGGTTAATGCTATAAGAACAGAGAACACAAAACTATCTATCTTTGTTAACGGAGCTTACAACTCTAACAAAATCGTTTCTATGAGTAACGAAGATTTGTCAGGAGATGTTGTTAATGCTATTGGAGGTCCTGCTAGCCAGTATCAGCTATATCCATACGTAGGAGTAAACGCGGCAAATGGAAATATGCAATTCCTTGATATCAATGGAAATATTACAGAGAACCCACAACCTTCAGACAGAAGATTGACAGGGAAATCTCCATATGCTAAATTTACAGGAGGTTTTGGATTTAACTTCCAATACAAAGGATGGTTCCTTGATACATTATTCTCATACCAACAAGGAGGATATATTTATGACAATTTATACTCTTGGGTAATGAATCCTGATTATGCAGCTGCTAACATTAACGTATCTGCTAATTTATTAAACGCTTGGACTCCGGAAAATACTGGATCTGATGTACCTAACTTATTTGCTGATAACGCTGGTACAGATGGTTCTTCAGATAGATTCTTATATAAATCAGATTTCATAAGACTTAAGAATGTTTCTTTAGGATATTCATTTACTAAAGATCAGTTAGGAAAATTACCTGTTAAAGGTATTAAAGTGTTTGTTCAGGCTGAAAACCTATATACATGGAGCAGCTGGAAAGGATTTGACCCTGAGCCGGTTACTACGTACTCATTAAATGTATATCCTAACCCTAAAACAGTTTCAGTTGGGTTAAATGTTGATTTTTAATAAAAAAGAATTATGAAAAGAATTATAAATACAGTTTTAATTTTAGCAACTTTATCAGCAACAGGATTTGCTTTAAATAGTTGCCAGGATGCACTAGATATTAAACAGGCTGGGGAATTGAAGCCTGAAGAAGTATTTACTAATGTATCAAATTTGAACGAAGCTTTAAATGGGTCGGTATATGCTGTGTTTGATCCAATCGATGAAATATATTTTACTGCAGTTTTCACAGATGAAGTTAAGCCTGGAAGCGGTAGTGGTGGTCAGGAGTACGAGCTACACAGATTTTTCCTAGATCCATCTACTCAAGTAGTTGGAGGGGGATCAGTAAGTACTGGTTCAAGTGATGGAATCTGGCTTAACAATTACAAAGTAATTAACAGAGTTAACAGATTATTGGAAGGAGCTAAAAATATCACTCCTAGTTCTGGTGAAGTTGCTCAATATAACAGTATCATTGCACAGGCGAGAGCGATCAGAGCATTTTGTTATGTTCAATTGGAAACTTATTTTGCTCCTAATATGAAAGACCCTAACGGATTAGGTGTTATTCTTATAAAAGATGTTCCAGCAACTGATGCTAAATTACCAAGAGCTAAGAATCAGGATGTTTACGACCTTATTAATGCAGATTTAGATTATGCCAGAAGTATTTTAACATATTCTAATACTGCAGCTGCAAGATACACTGTTGGTAAAGGATTCGTTAACGCTCTTTCTGCTCGTTTCAATTTATATAGAGGGAATACTACATTAGCAAAGCAATATGCTCAGGATGTGATTAATAATTCTCCTATTTTGGATGCAGCAACAGGTTCTAAGTTAACTGTAGCAAATCCTAGCTCTATTCTTATTGACCCTACCAAGCCTGAATTAGGATTTCAGCCTATTGGAAGTGCTCCATGGAATTCAGCTTTTTATGCTACGGCATCATCTTTCAACCCATACAGAAACTTATGGAATGATTCTTCAAGAGGTGAAATTATTTTCTCTTTGAACAGACTTCCTTTAGGTGCTGGTGCAACAATTGGATCTAGATGGAATACAAACCAATCTACAGTAAGTGGAGTACCAATGTGGTTCTTAGGTAGAAACTTATTCAATTTGATTTATACTCCTGCCGGACAACCTGATAAAGGAGATATTAGAAGATACACTTATATAGATCCAACATCAATTATTTCGGCAAATTACCAAAATGTTGATTCTAGAAATGATAGATTGGTTATTGATAAGTATCCTGGTAAAACAAGTACAGCAACGAGAAATGACCTTAAGGTATTCAGATTGTCAGAAATGTACTTTATTTTAGCAGAAGCAGAAGTAGCGGCAGGTAACTTAGCTTCCGCTCAGGCACTTATTCAACAGGTGAGAGTTGCAAGAAACTATTTAGGTACTGCAACAACTCCTGTGTATACTAATGCTCAATTTGCTTACGCTGATATCTTGAAAGAGCGTAGAATCGAACTTGCTTTAGAAGGACACAGATATATTGACTTAAAAAGACTTGCTACAGTTGCAGGAGTAACAATGGATAGAAACATTAAAGATGACTTTATCACGTTACCATCTCTTAACTTACCAAATGATAGTTATAAGTATACATTACCTATACCTGTGCAAGAGACTTCTGCCAATCCAAATTGTCAGCAAAACCCTGGTTATTAATCATACAATAATCATTTGATATACAACCCCTGCTCAAAGCAGGGGTTTTTTATGTCCTTTTATTTCTTATTTTTGCTGTACAATAATGAATAATGAAGTACATCCTTTTCATACTCTTCTCTTTAGGTTTTATAGCCAAGGCTCAGGTCGTGAATAAAGCAGAGACAAAGCCTCAGTCCAAAAAAGAAGACACCCTTGTGATAGATTCCGGGAAAAAAGATTCCCTGAAAATTTTTAAACCTACCATTAATGACTACCAGTATCAGACTCAGTTTTCTGAAAAGAAAGTTTTTGATACCGTAATGACTTTTGATAAAACCTATATCTTTTCACAGCAAAATAATAAAGATAATTTTGGAAAAGTTCAGCCTGCCAACATTGGTGCAGGATTCAATCCACTTGTATTTGAAATAAATCCTGAAGAAAATCTTTCATTACTGCCTTCCAATAAATCTTACATGATCATTGGAGCCAATGATGTGAAATACTACGACGTAAAAACACCTACCGCATCATTTATTTATCATAATGCCATGCGAAACGGTGCTGCTCTGAAATCAACCTATACTCAGAACATCGGAAAAAGATTCAACTTTGCTCTTGAATATATGGGACTTCGTTCTCAGGGACTTTACAGAAACTCATTGTCAGCAAATAACAATACACTATTCTCAGGTCACTATGTTTCGAAAAGCGGAAATTATGAGCTTTTTGCCCATTATCTTCATCAGAATGTAAATAATCAGGAGAGTGGAGGTATTACAGAGGATAATCTGTTTCAAAATGGTGACAGTAATTATAGCAACAGACAAAATGCGCAGGTAAATCTGGCCTCTTCAAGCTCTCAGTTTTCTTACAGAAGATATTATCTGAGCCATCAGTTTACTCCATTCAATTCCGGGAAATTTCCTTTTAGCATAAGACATATTATTTCTCATCAGGGAAATAAATATTACTATAATCAAACTGCTTTGGAGTCTTATTGGTATGATGCTCCTACAGAATTAGTGAATGGCTTTCCACTGACAACTAAGAAATATTCCGAGAATTTCAGCAATACCGTAAGCTTAATCTTTAATAATGAAAAATTCAAGCTGGATGCGGGTGTGCGTTATCAGATGATTAAATTCGGGATAAGAGATGTTGTGGCACTCAATAATGTTCCTTTTCCTGGCGAACTAAAGGAAAACAGAATCGGAGCTGTAGGAAACCTGCAGGTAAAACTTTGGGATAAAATTCAATTGAATTCATTCCTGGAATTTTCAAACGGAAGCCAGTTTAAAAGTTACCTGAAGACAACCAATAATCTGAAGTTCGAACCTATCAAAGATTATTTCGTTAATGCTAAAGTAAACTTCCAAAGTGCATATCCTTCATTCAATTACTTATTGAATACTTCCGTTTATAATAATTTCAATTATTATCTTGAAGATGCGAAGAACCAGTCTGTAATGGAAGTAGGAGGTAGCATCAATCTGAAATGGTTTAAAACAGAGATTTTCGCCAATTATTTCAGAATCGATAACTATACGTACTTTGACAGCAATGGAAGTCCAAAACAAAGTGATAATTCTGTGAATATTTCTCAGATCGGAGGAGATGCCACATTCAGCTTCAATAAATTCCACCTGAATACAAGAGTGCATTTCCAGAATACTTTAACCAATAAAGAACTGCTTCCTTTACCAGGTTTTATCGGTAGAGCCAACTTCTTCTATCAGACACAGGCCTTTAAAAAAGCAGCGGAAATTCAGGCAGGGGTTAAAGTATATTATTTCTCTAAATTCGCATCAAGAGAATATTTCCCTGTTCTTAATGAATATATTCTTCCAAGAGCAGATTCATTTTCAATTGGAGGACAGCCTATCGCCGATGTTTATATTAATATGAAGGTGAAGAAAATGTTCTTTTTCATAGAAGGACAGCAGATAGGAACGGTGATCTCCAACAACAAAGCATATGCATTTCCACATTACCCGGTGTATGATTTCAGATTGAATATCGGAATCGTGTGGTATTTGTTCAACTAAAAACGGTACAGGTTGAAAACAATTAATAAAATATCATTTAACGATATAGAAAGCATTCCTCAGCTGGTAAAAGATTTTTTAAATCAGAATATTGAGGGTTTTGAAAATAATACATTTTCCTTAGATCATTTCAGACAGCAGATTCATCTGAAAAAGGATTCTTTCGCATCAGAAAAAAGAAGTATTGTAGCTGACGTGTTAGAAGGTCAGTTAGAAAATCTTTCTCTTTCTTCGAAGCAGAAAGAAAATCTTGAGAATCTTAAACTGCCCAATACATTTACCATTACAACCGGACATCAGCTGAACCTTTTTTCCGGTCCTGTTTTCTTCGTGTATAAAATTCTTCAGACGATAAAGACATGTACCTATCTGAAAGAAAATTTTCCGGATTTTAATTTTGTTCCGGTATATTGGATGGCTTCGGAGGATCATGATTTTGCCGAGATCAACCATTTTAAAACTGAAAATAACTATTACGAAACTAACGGAAAATCCGGCGGCCCGGTAGGACGAATTGAAATCAGTGATACATATTTTATTTCTGAATTTGAAAAAGAATTTAAAGATTCTGTTTTCGGGACAGAGCTGATTTTAATGATGAAGGAAGCTTATAAAGCAGGAAACACCTTAACGGAAGCCATTAAGATTCTTGTCAACCGTCTTTTTTCAGAATTCGGACTTTTGATTCTGGATGGAGATTCTGTAGAACTTAAGAATCAGATGAAAACGATTTTTAAAGATGAGCTTCTGAACTTCAGTTTACAGAAAACTTCCAAAGACAAAGTAGATTTTCTTACTGAGAAATATGGAAAGGTTCAGGTAAACCCTCGTGAAATTAACCTTTTCTATCTTTCTGACACCAGAGACAGAATTGAATTTAATGGTCAGAAGTATATCATTGTGGATAAGACCATCCAGTTTACAGAAGAAGAGATTCTGGCTGAACTGGAAAATCATCCTGAAAAATTCAGTCCGAATGCATTAATGCGTCCTGTTTATCAGGAAAACGTGCTTCCCAATCTGGCTTATATCGGTGGAAATGCCGAAATCATGTACTGGCTGGAACTGAAGGATTATTTCTCAAAAATCAATATTCCTTTTCCTATCCTGATTCCAAGAAATTCTATGCTTTTCCTGAAAGAAAAAACATTGGGGAAAATAGAGAAACTTGATCTTAAGATTGAAGATTTTTTCAAGAACTTTTCAGTACTTACCAATCAGAAGATTTTAAAAGATAATCCGATTTTACAATTGCTTGACGAGAAAGAAGAATTACTCATCAATAGTTTTTCTACATTGAAAACTTCAGCAGAAACAACTGAAAAATCTTTCGGGAATATGGTGAAGGCAGAAGAAGTACGACAATTAAAATCATTTAAAAGAATGAAAAAACGTCTGCTTCACGCCGAAAAAATAAAACAGAATGAATTGCTGGAAAGGCTTGAAAATCTGTTTTTAGATGTTCATCCCGCAAAAACATGGCAGGAGAGGGTATATAATTTTAGTGTATTCTTTTCAGATTATGGCTATGCGTGGCTTGAAAATTGTTTGGAAGAAATGGTGGTTCAAGATTCAAAATTAATAATTGTTGCCATTTAATTTTAAAGAAGTATTTTTGTAAATTATAATTATCGAATATGATAAAGAGGTTTTTTATTCTATCCAGTTTATGTATGGTTTTGGGAGTTTCAGCCCAGAAATCACATACGGTTGTGCAAGGTGACAATCCTTACAACATTGCAAAAAAGTATGGAATGACTGTAGATGAATTGCTGAAGCTAAACCCAAAACATAAAGATGGCAAACTGGCGATCGGAGATGTTTTAACGATAAAATCAGAAAAAGCAGCCACTCCAGCTGTAACAAAAACAGCTCCGGCAGGAAAAGTAACTTCAAATACAGGTGCTTCTTCTCTGGGTAAAATTGTTTTAATGCCAAAGCAAACCATCTATGGTATTACAAAACAATACAGAATTTCTGAAACTGATTTAAGAAAACTGAATCCTGAACTGGATTCTCACATGAAAATCGGAGACGAAATCACATTACCTCTTGCCAGTATAAAAAAATATGGTGGCGAGCAACAGGCTGTAACAGCAGAAAAGCACGTTGAAACTCCTGTAGAAAAAGTAACAGCAACTGCTGCTACATCTGCTACTACTGCTGCAGAAGGAGAATCTTATGTGATTCAGGCAAAAGATAATTATTACAGAATTACAAAACAGTTTGGCATCAGCCAGCAGGACCTTTATGCTTTAAATCCGGGATTGGAAGAAAAAGGACTGAAACCTGGTGATACCATAACAATAAAAAGATCCAATAACAATAATACTGATACTGTTGCTGAAACTTCAAATCCAAAAGCAAAAATGGATTCAGGGAACGAAAAATCAACCGCTGCTTCCACTGTTGTTGCAGGTGATGATTATGTTACCTACACGGTTCAGCAGGGAGATACAGTATTCTCTATCGTTAATAAATTCGGTGTTTCTATTGATGAGCTTATCGCTCTCAACCCGGATCTTTCACACGGTTTGAAAACCGGAATGGTTCTAAAGATCAAAAAGCAGGATGCAGCTTATATAAAGAAAAATGGTGATGCTTTAAGCGTTATCCTGATGCTTCCTTTCGGGTACAGTACCAATGAAACTCAGTACAGAGGAATGGCACTTGACTTTTTGACAGGAGCTAAACTTGCTATTGAAAGAAATGCAAGGGGAGGACAAAAATTAGATATTAAAGTAGTAGACTCAGGGAATGAAGCTTCGTTCAAAAACTCTTTGACACAGATTAATCCTGATAATACAGATCTTATTATCGGACCTTTCTTCAAATCCAATGTCATTGATGTTCTTGATTTCACCAAAAATCAAAAAATCCCGATTGTAGCACCATTTGCCAACTCTCCGGAACTCTATAACTACAGTAACCTTATTATTGTAGAAACCAATAATCAGACGTATGCTGATAAGATTGTAGAAGAAGTAAAAGCAGTGTATTCAGATCAGAAAATATATATAGTGGCAGATGCTAAAAAAGAAGATGCCAACTATATCAAAGCCGGACTTGAAAAAGCGGTGAAAAATCCTAATATCATTATTGTTAATTCGTCGGCAGATATTCAGCCGGATCAGAATATGATGACAGGACAGTCTGCACCGGTTATTGCCATTTTAGCAAATGATGATAATACTGCAGGAGATGCTTTTGCCAACAGAATGATTGCGATGTCTAAAGAAGTTCAGGGAATAAAAGCCTTCAGTATGTTCTATTCTCCTGTTTTTGAGAAGAAAGTGGATGAGCTGAGCCAGGCAAGTCTTGTATATCTGATGGATAGAAAGATCAATACAGACGGAAGCTTTGAGAAAGAAATTCTGGCTGCTTATAAAAGCAAATACTGCAAAACGCCACCGAAATATGCTATCGTAGGTTTTGATGTGGTAAATGACATGTTAACCAGAGAGAATAAAAAAGGAGAGATCTTTAAACAAATGAATAAAGTTCAGACTCAGCTTGCGACCAAATTTGAGTTTGTAAAATCTAAAGCTAACGGTGCTTATGTAAATA
The DNA here is from genome assembly GCF_003182335.1 of Chryseobacterium sp. AG844. NCBI lineage: Bacteria > Pseudomonadati > Bacteroidota > Flavobacteriia > Flavobacteriales > Weeksellaceae > Chryseobacterium > Chryseobacterium sp. AG844. The sequence goes on from NZ_QGTV01000002.1 coordinate 215,253, forward strand.
CAGGTTACAGAGTAATCAGGTTAGTACAATAAATGATTTATAGCACTTAAAACGAATATTGTTAACATTATAGTTATATTTGCATAATATTTAATTCAATACATGAAAGCACTTGTATTTCCAGGGCAGGGTTCTCAGTTCGTAGGAATGGGAAAAGAATTGTATGATTCTAGAAAAGATATTAAAGATCTGATGGAATCTGCCAATGAAATTTTAGGTTTCGACATTCTTTCCATTATGTTTAACGGTACGGATGCGGATCTTAAGAAAACAGAGGTTACCCAGCCTTCAATATTTATACATTCAGTAGCAGCATTAAAAGCCGTAAATGGTCTTGGTGCTGAAATGGTAGCAGGACACTCTTTGGGAGAGTTTTCAGCTTTGGTTGCCAACGGAGTTTTATCCTTTGATGACGGTTTGAAATTAGTTTCTGAAAGAGCGAAAGCAATGCAGGAAGCTTGTGACGCCAATCCAAGTTCTATGGCGGCAATCTTAGGATTGGATGATGCCAAGGTTGAAGAAATCTGTGCACAGATTAGCGGGGTTGTTGTTCCTGCTAACTATAACTGTCCGGGACAATTGGTTATTTCAGGGGAAACTCCTGCAGTAGAAGAAGCTTGTATAAAGCTGAAAGAAGCAGGCGCTAAAAGAGCATTGCTGTTACCGGTAAACGGAGCTTTCCACTCACCATTGATGCAGCCTGCACAGGAGAGACTGGCAGCAGCTATCGAAAAGACAAAATTCAGAAAAGCAACTATTCCTGTATACCAGAATATCGCGACAACAGCGGTAACCAATCCTGATGAGATCAAACAAAACCTGATCGCTCAGCTTACCGGTCCAGTAAAATGGACACAGTCTGTTCAGAATATGATTAAAGATGGTGCCTCTAACTTCGTGGAAGTAGGACCAGGAAAAACCCTTCAGGGATTGATCAAAAAAATTGACGGATCTGTAGAAGCAACTTCTGCAATCTAAATAAAAAAATATGAGCGCGATCTTTTCACCGGGCAAGCTTATGCTTACTTCAGAATATTTCGCAATCGATGGAGCTCTTGTCTTAGCGGTACCTACCAGGCTGGGACAAGAGTTTTTCTTTGAAGAAAAAGAAGATGGAAAATCTCTTATTCTTTGGGAAGCCTATCATCAGAATACATTATGGTTAAAAGCTGTCATTGATTATAAAAACTGGCAGATCTTAGAAACCAATATTCCATCAAGCGCTGAGTTTATTACCAAAACATTACAAAATGTTCAGCTGCTTTCTGACAGTAAATTCAAAACAGACCTTACTTATTATTTAAAAACAAATCTTCAGTTTCCTGCGGATTATGGGCTTGGGAGCAGTTCCACCCTGATGAATAACCTGGCGGAATGGGCTGAAATAGATCCTTTTCATCTTAACACCATCAGTTTGGGAGGCAGTGGATATGACATTGCAGTTGCAAAAGAAAAGTCCGCAGTGCTTTTCCAAAGTAAACCTGAGATAAAATATGAGAAAGTAGATTTTAATCCGTCCTTTAAAAATGAACTGATTTTTATTCATTTAAATCAGAAGCAGGATAGTAGAGAAGGAATCAATTTTTACAAATCAAAAAAGAAGTCCCCGGAATTGGTTGATGAATTTTCGGATATCACAAAGAAAATTATGTTATGCGATGAATTGGAAAATTTTTCTGCATTAATGATGATTCATGAGCGAAAAATTGCCGATTTTCTTGAAATTCTCACAGTTAGAGAAAAATTTTTCTCAGATTGCCCTTCATTTGTCAAAAGTTTAGGTGCATGGGGTGGAGATTTTGTGATGAGTGCGAAATTTGGGGACTATAAGAACTATTTTTGGGAGAAAGGTTTTACGACCGTTTTTGAATGGGATAATATAATTGGTTTATAATCAATATATTACAATCCTGTTTTTTTATTTGCCATTCTGACTTATATCAGTATATTTAAACCACCTTTAACAAATAATTAATATTATTTTTGTTGAAAGCAATAAAGAAATAGAAAATATAAGTAAAATGAAAAACACTAAAATCATCCAGGATTTAGAGAAATTAGGGATTAAAGGAAACTATGAAGTAGTGTATAATCCTTCTTATGAAGAATTATATCAGGCTGAAGTTTCTCCTGAAAATCAGGGGTTTGAGAAAGCTGAGCTTACAGAATCAGGCGCAGTATCAGTAAAAACAGGAATTTTCACAGGTCGTTCACCTAAAGACAGATATATTGTTCAGGATGATGTTACAAGAGATACAATTTTCTGGGATGGTAAAGTAAACTTACCTACAACAGCAGAAATTTTCGGGTCTTGTAAAGAACTAGTGCTGAACCAGCTTGCCGGATCTAAAAAGATTTATGTAGTAGATACATTCTGCGGAACGAATGCGGATACGAGACTTAAAGTAAGATTTATCGTTGAAGTAGCATGGCAGGCACATTTTGTTACTAATATGTTCATTCGTCCTTCTCACTATGAGCTTGAAAACTTTGGCGAGCCGGATTTCACAGTTATCAACGGATCAAAGACTACCAACCCGAACTGGGAAGCTCAGGGATTAAACTCTGAAAACTTCATCATGTTCAACCTTACTGAAAAACTACAGATTATCGGAGGTACATGGTACGGAGGTGAAATGAAGAAAGGAATGTTTGCTATGATGAATTACTATCTTCCATTAAAAGGTATGGCTTCTATGCACTGTTCTGCTAACGTAGGAGAAAAAGGTGATGTAGCTTTATTCTTTGGTCTTTCAGGAACTGGTAAAACAACTTTATCGGCAGATCCTAAAAGATACCTTATCGGTGACGATGAGCACGGATGGGATAACAACGGAGTATTCAACTATGAAGGCGGATGCTACGCTAAAGTTATCGACTTATCCGCAGAAAAAGAACCGGATATCTTCGCTGCCATCAAGAGAGATGCACTTCTTGAAAACGTTGTTGTTAACAATGGAGTAGCAGATTATACAGACGGATCTATCACTGAGAACACAAGAGTTTCTTATCCAATCTATCATATCAACAAAATTGTTTTGCCGTCTAAAGCAGGTCATGCGAAAAAGATTGTTTATCTTTCAGCAGATGCATTCGGAGTACTTCCTCCGGTTTCTATCCTGAATGAAGATCAGGCGCAGTACCACTTCCTTTGCGGTTATACCTCAAAATTGGCAGGAACTGAAAGAGGAATTACAGAACCTCAACCATCTTTCTCACCTGCATTTGGTGAAGCATTCCTTACCTTACACCCGACAATGTATTCTAAAACATTAATCGGCAAAATGAAAGAGCACGGAGCTAAGGCTTATTTGGTAAACACAGGTTGGAATGGTACCGGAAAGAGAATTTCTCTTAAAGATACCAGAGCAATCATTGATGCCATCATTGACGGTTCTATTGATAATGCTCCTAAAACTCAGGTTCCGATCATGAACCTTGAAATTCCTACTGAATTACCAAATGTTTCTACAGGTATTTTAGATCCTAGAGATACCTATGAAAGTGCTTCAGAATGGGAAGAAAAAGCAAAAGATCTTGCTTCAAGATATATCAAGAATTTTGAGCAGTACTGTAATACTGAAGAAGGTAAGAAATTAGTTGCTTCAGGACCTCAATTGCAGGAACAGACTATCTAATAGTTACCAATCAACATACAAAAAGCCTCATCACTGATGAGGCTTTCTTATTAGTATTTTTTACAACTTTCAATCAATTCATTCTGTTCATCCAGTTTCAGGACTGTTGATTTGATTGATTCTTCAGTCAGATATTTTATAATCATAAAATGCTTTGAAGAAAAGTAAGACTTTCCGTCCAATATTTTATTTAAATACTTTGGGGTAGTGAAGGTCATCCAATATTTTGTTTTGTCAGAAAATTCAATGGTGACTTCTATTGCAGATTCAGTATCCTCTACTATTTCATCATCAATATGAATGGAAATAATTTCCGGTTCTTTCTCCAAGCAGAAATAAAACTTAGAATACCATCTGAGCTTTCCTTCATCATTCCAGATTCTTATATTTTCAGCATTTATTTCTTCAACGATATAAGATTTTCTTTTTGTTAATTGTCTGGAATTTACCCCAATGCTTTTACAGTAAATCTTATCCTTTATCTTCATAAATTATTTTTCATAATCATCTGTGAAAATCTGTGAAATCCGTGGTTAAATAAAAAAGTATAAGTTATTTTAAACTTAATAAGGCCAACCGATACCCATCCATTCCAAAGCCTGATAAGACTGCATCCGTATTAGCTGCTGTTACAGATTTCTGTCTGAATTCCTCTCTTTTATAGATATTGCTGATATGAACTTCTACTTTAGGTTTTCTGATATTTTTTAAACAGTCTGCAATCGCATATGAATAGTGAGTATAAGCCCCGGGATTGATCACTACTGCATCGAAGTCATCTTCCTGAAGCCTGTTGATAAGTTCTCCCTCAATATTAGACTGATAATATTTTAATTCATGAGTCTGAAACTCGGATCTTAAATTTTCCAAATAACTTTCCATAGAAACATTTCCATAGATTTCCGGTTCTCTTGTGCCCAACAGATTGAGGTTAGGGCCGTTAATGATCAAAACTTTCATACCATAAAATTAAAAACTTTTTTCAATTAAAGATCAAAAATTTCTGGACAGATTTAATTTGTTGTATTGAATTATTGATAATGATATTTGTCATGTTTAAGAAAGTAGTAAAGCTTGTAACTCTTTACTGTGATGGATTTTATTAAAAAATTAAGTTAATTTTTGAAAATTTATCATGAAAAATAAATAAGTCTACTTGTTTTGTAGACTAAAAGTTTTTAGCTTTGCAACCATATTTCGATCGGCTTATAAAGAAAGATGGAGGGAACTGACCCTATGAAGTCTTGACAACCTACCCGTGGGGCAAGGTGTTACGTTCAGCCTTTTAAGGAAAAATAAGCATTTGGTTTATCGTATTTATCGATGCCCTTTGCTGATTTTTCTGCAAAGGGCTAAATTTTAATATATGATAACTAAAATTGATTATGATTAGCAAAAATTTATTCAATTCTAAAGCCTGGATACCTCCGGTTGCTGCTTTTTTTCTTGGAGTCACCAGTGTAAGTGCACAGAATTCCAGGGCGAAAAAAGATAGTCTTCATGAAAAGGAGCTTGATGAAGTAGTTGTGGTAGCTTATGGAAAAGCAAAAAGAAACAGCTATACCGGTTCTGTAGCCACCATTTCCAGTGATAAAATCAATAACAGACCTGTAACCAATATTACCAAAGCATTGGAAGGGCAGGTTGCAGGGATTCAGACGACCAGTGCCTCAGGGCAGCCGGGTGCGGTTTCTACTATCAGAATCAGAGGAATCGGTTCTATCAGTGCTTCCAGTGATCCTTTATATGTAGTGGATGGAATTCCTTTTGACGGAAATATTAACTCTATCAGCCCAAGTGATATTGAATCCATCAGTGTTTTGAAAGACGCTACAGCAAGTGCTTTGTATGGCTCAAGAGGGGCAAACGGAATTATCATCATCACTACAAAATCAGGAAAAAAAGGAGACGCAAAAGTTAATTTTAATATCAACCAGGGATTCTCAGGAAGAGCTGTCAAAGATTATGAACAGGTAAACACAGATCAGTACTTTCAATTATATTGGGAAGCATTACGAAACGGATATCAGTCTGGTAAAGTTTCTTCTCAGCAGGCCGCTCAGATGGCAACAGATAATCTTGTTTCTACCCTTGGGATCAATCCCTATGGAACTGCTTATCCAAAACCGGTAGGAACAGATGGAAAACTATTACCGGGAGCATCACCACTCTGGAATGACGACTGGAGAGATATTTTACAGAGAGTGGCCTCAAGAAACCAGATGGATCTTGATATCAGCGGAGGAAGTGAGAAAAGTAATTACTTCTTTTCCCTTGGTTATCTGGACGACAAAGGTATGGCCATTGAATCTGGTTTTAAAAGATATAATACCAGGCTGAAAATTAATTCCGAAGTTAAAAAATGGCTGAATGTTGGAGTAAATTTAAGCTATACGAACAGTATTCAGCAGGCGCCTACTTCTTCGGATTCAAAAGCGAGTAATATCATCAATGCGGCAAGATTCATTCCTTCATTCTATCCTTATTATGAAAGAAATGCAGACGGCACTTACGTTTTGGATGCCGACGGAAATCCGATCTATGATTTTGGAAAATACAGGCCTACGAATGCACTTCAGAACCAAAATGCGGCTGCAACGTTGCCATTGGACAAAAACGAAAATAAAGAAGATAACTTTTCAGGGAAAGGATTCATGGAATTCACTTTCTTGCCGGAGTTAAAATTCAAAACAAGCTTCTCTGTTGATCTGGTGAATTATAACGGACATTATTATTCAAATCCATTACTTGGGCAAGGTGCTGAAATTGGAGGTTCGGTGACGAAGACCAATACCAGAACACTTTCCTATACAACCAGCAATATTCTGACGTATGATAAAAAGTTTGGAAAGCATCACGTTAATGCATTAGCAGGTCATGAATTCTACAAATACGATTATCAGACGATTTCAGGAACGAGAAGTCAGTTTTCACTGCCTTATTACTATGAGCCGGATGCTGCTTCTCTGCTGGGAAGTTTCAGTGGAAACAGTAATAAATTAAGCTTATTGAGTTTCCTTGGAAAAGTAGAGTATGACTACAATAATACTTACTTTTTATCTGCATCGGGAAGAGCAGACAGTTCTTCAAGATTTGCGAAAGATAACAGATGGGGCAGGTTTTGGTCAGTGGGAGGTTCGTGGAAAATTTCGAATGAGGAATTTATTAAAAGCCTGAATGTTTTCAATCAGTTGACATTGCGTGCCAGTTACGGAGGTCAGGGGAATGATAAATTACTTAGACCCAACGGACAACCGCTTTATTACGCTTATCAGGAGCTGTACAGATTTATCAGTCTTGGTGGAGAACCGGGAACAACATTGGAGAAAACATCTACCAATAATGTGAAATGGGAAACCAACCTTAACTTAAACGTAGGATTGGAATTCGCTATTTTGAATAACAGAGTTAAAGGAAATATTGAATACTTCAAAAGAAAAAGCCAGGATCTTCTGTTTAACATGCCGGTGGCACCATCATTGGGAATCAGTGATTACCCTGCTAATATCGGAACCATTCAGAATACAGGGTTTGAATTTTCATTATTTACAACACCGGTTAAGAATGTTGATTTCCAGTGGAATGTGGATGTGAACTTAAGTACTTTAAACAATAAAGTCACAAAATTACCTGGCGGTTCTCTTGTAGTAGGAACCAAGCTGTTAACGGTAGGAGGTTCTGTGTACGATTTCTTTATTCCGGAATGGGTAGGTGTAGATCCAAGCAATGGAAAGCCATTGTGGAAAACAGTTTCTACCGATGCCAGTGGAAATTCAGTGGAAGGAACGACTTCAGAATACTCAAAAGCGACAAAACTATTGCAAGGTTCTGCATTGCCTAAACTGACAGGTGGAATCAGCACAAGTATCACCTATAAGAATTTTGATTTTTCAGGATTATTGACCTTCAAAATCGGAGGGAAAATTCTGGATACCGATTATACTTCCATTATGCATAACGGAAGTGCCGGAGGACGTGCGTGGAGTTCTGAAATTCTGAACAGATGGACACCGGATAATCCATATACAGATGTTCCCGCATTGAGCACAACAACAAATAACTGGACATCAACGTCTTCAAGATTCCTGTATTCAGGTACTTATGCAAGACTTAAAAATGTAAGCTTGGGATATACACTTCCTGAAGATTATTTTGAGAAAATAGGATTGAAAAAATTCAGAATTTATATCCAGGCAGAAAACTTTCTCACATTCTATAAACATAAAGGAATGGATCCTGAGCAGGCTTTGGACGGAACCACGTATTACAGATATCCTGCCATGAGAACGATCACTTTTGGTCTTCAGGCAACTCTTTAACCTTTTAAAATTGAAACAATGAAACAATTAAAATATATATCATTTGCTCTTATCGGATTTTTGTCGTTGGCAAGCTGCGAAAGCGAGCTGGATACAGCTCCTACTGATCAGGCCAGCAGTGTAGAAGTTTTCAAAACAGCCGAAAGTGCTGAGACGGTAGTGAACGGTACCTGGGCAAAGTTTAATAATGACGGAACAACCTATGCCAATATCGGGTATTCCACTGTGTTGAGAGCCAGTGATGCTATGGGAAGTGATGTGGCAGTATTGACCAACAAGTATGGTTTCGCTTCTACCTATGCCTTTACAGAAATGGTTAACAGTACAGCAAGCCGCCCGCTGTTTATCTGGACGATGTTGTATTCCACTATCAATAATATGAATAATGTGATTACAAGAATTGATGGCACAGAAGGCAGCCAGGAGAAAAAGGATCAGGTGAAAGGCCAGGCAAAAGCCTTACGTGCTTTCTGTTACCTGAATCTGGCAAGCTTTTATCAGTTCAGCTATCTTAAAGACAAATCAGCATTGACAGCCCCGATTTATACAGAACCTTCCACAACAAGCACAGTAGGGAAGAAGAGAGCAAGCCTTGAAGAAATCTATACATTGATTAAAAGTGATCTTACCGACGCCGATAACCTATTGAAAAATTATACAAGAAATAATAAGGATAAGATCAATCGTTCTGTGGTAAACGGACTTTTAGCAAGAACTTACCTGAATACAGGAGAATGGAGCAAAGCTTCAGCATCAGCAAAAATTGCAAGGGAAGGTTTCCCGCTGATGGCTCCGGAAAAGTATAAAGAAGGTTTCAATGATATCAACAACGCAGAATGGATCTGGGGACATGCACAGACCCAGGAACAGTCTGATGAAAGTTATGCCTTCCATTATCTGGATGTATCTTCCTCAGGAAGTTATTATTACAGCTTTATGGCGGATCCTTATTTTAAAGACCTTTTTGATACTAATGATATCAGATCTCAATTGTTTTCATGGGACGGACAGAAAGGTAGAGAAGGATTGCTGAGGTATGCCAAGTTTAAATTTAAGCCAACTCTTATTGCAGACATTGTCTACATGAGAGCTGCAGAAATGTATCTGATCGAAGCGGAATCGGAAGCCAGAAACGGAAATGTTTCTCAAGCGGTAGTAGTATTGAATCAGTTGAAATCTGCCAGAAATGCTAATATTTATAATGGTTCATTAACACAGAATGCAGTAGTAGATGCCGTTCTGATTGAAAGAAGAAAAGAATTATTCGGAGAAGGATTTTCCCTTTCAGATATTATCAGAACGCAAGGGACAGTAGTGAGAAAACCGTTTGTAGATGCAGATGGAAAACCGATAAAAGTTCAGGTAACTACACCGGACGGTACCGTGAAAACTGTAGACGGTAAAGGACATTCTGTTCTTGATTTACCGGATAAATCTGCTTTTGTACCAAATAGTAATTATTATTTATTCAGTATTCCACAAAGAGAATTTGAGAATAACCCGAATTTATAAGATATAGTCCATAATTAGATTGATTTTTTAAGCCACTGCTTTTGCGGTGGTTTTTTATTTTTAAAACGTATCAAAAAAACAAAATCAGAATAGGAAAATTCCTACTCTGATTTAAGTATGTTTGAGTTATCAATAAGCTGATCACTGGGATGTAACTTATAGATTACAAATTTATAGTACATTCTATTCAACGAGTAAAAGCTTGATAAGTAAAAAAATAAACAAAGCTATAGGAAACCAGAGGATAAAACCTGTGAGCACGTAAGCTATTTTATATTCAAAGTCATTAAATTTTATAGTATCCAATCTTTTTTTTCTGATTAAAGCAAAAAAGGGTATTGTTAATATAATGAAAAAGGCATATTTCACCAACTTGTTATTCGTTGAAAATCCCAGAACAGTAGAAATTTTATTGATTATAATAAATACAAAATCTACACTTTGAGGAATTAAAAAAAAAGTATAGAGGAATGTATATATAAAAAAAATGAGAATGCTATTCATATAAGCATCACTATCAGTTTTATTTCGTTTTTTCAAAAACTGATAGATCATGAAAGGTATAAATAAAAAGTATTTCATTTAGTGTGCAAAATTAAACTTTTGATTACTAATTAAGGGTTTAATGGTATTTTTGATACTCTTGTACATGGCTTTTCCTAAAGATTTTCCTCCATTAAAATATTTGTCGATTGCGCTCCCTATTTAACCATAGGCAAAATCGGGATCATAAAGAATATTCTGTTCTTAATTTACCGGATAAATCTGCTTTTGTACCAAATAGTAATTATTATTTATTCAGTATTCCTCAGAGAGAGTTTGAGAATAACCCGAATTTATAAGATATAGTCCATAATTAGATTGATTTTTAAGCCACTGCTTTTGCGGTGGTTTTTTAATGATTTTTATTAAATAAAAATCCCCCAATTTTCGGGGGATTGATTTATATAATAGTTTTGTTTTGCTAGCACATGTAAAACATTGCTATTTATTTTTGTATAAATTCATCCGGAAATTGCAACCTATACGTAGGTAAAATGAATTCATATAGTTTTGCTTCAATCTGGACATATTTCTCCTTATCAGTAAAGCTTTCATTGCATGGGAAATTCTCAATATTTTTATCCTTATTAAAACTGATTGTTGAGCTTGATAAGAGTTCGTTATTATCAGCAAATATACAATTGCGTAAATTTTTAGGTTTAAGCTTTAAATATAAATCATAAATGTCTTGAAGATTTTGTTGTGTCAGGTTTACCTTGACTGCTTTTGTCTTATAGTTCCCATCAGGATATAATTGTTTTACTTGATAAATTGCAGTTTTACTATCATAAGATTTAATTTCATCAATGACTTTATTATAATACAAAATATCCTTGTAGAATAAATGAAGTTTATCTTTTTTTTGGGTGAAACAACTTTGTGTACTTAAGATAAGTAAAACTAAAGTGATTATTTTATAATTTTTCATATGACATTTATTTTGTATAAAACATAAATCGGTTGAATACTGGCATAAGCTTATTATATGCGTTGTCAACTATACTTCGGGAGATTTGGTCTAAATTATTATATAGTCTACTAATAACGGATGGTCTCCAGTAAAAGCCGCTGTTTAATCTTTCTGTCGGTGTTACAAAATTTCTGTCTGCGTATAAGTGCTCTAATTTAGCCATCCCTAAATGTTCGCTGCTATCTGATTTTAGCTGCACATCAAGCAATCCTATTTTTTGAGAATATGCATGCCCTGTCTCATGTACCATCGTTGCTGCTAAAAGCTTTTTGTTTTGTGCTGTTATAGGTGCGTATACAATATCAGATTTACCCGTCCAGAAATTTTTTGGGGTGGTATATGCATAAACTTTACTTCCATCCCCAGGATATATATATCCATCAAATCCCCCATATCCTAAGGTGTCCTTTCCTACTCCAAATTGATCCATTTCTGATAATGTAAAGTTTTTGCTTCGCATAATATCTATATCATTCTGCATGGTATCACGACTAATATTTATATCATATGTTGGAGTATCATTACTTTTAATCTCTGAAGAAGCGGTTTTATAGTTAGTCTTATTATATCCTTGAGCATAATAATTTACGGTATAACTTACAGCAGCTACAGCTCCACCAATTACTGCCCCTGTTGCTAATCCTTTTAAGAAATTATCCCCGTTAAGCAAGGCTGTTACTCCTCCTGTTCCTGCACCTGCCAGTGCACCATTTCCTACCGTTCCCCAGAAACCACTGGCACTGAAGACTGTCCCAGTCCCCCGGAGACTCCTCCTGTGACCGCACCCATTAACAGCGCATTGGCAAAACCATTCCATGACCAGCTGTTCATTACTAGTGCCTGTATCGCATACATCCCTACACTGATCAGTGTTCCTACTGCTACTCCCCAATTTACTGGAGCTAAATAGGTTAAAAAGAATCCAGAAACCCAAGACTCTCCGTTTAGATCGTTAAAATCAAGAGATTATTATCCTGATTCTCATATTTGTTAAATTATGGATATTGTAAGTCCTATTCAATTTATTTTACTTTTAAAATGTCCTCTAACATGATAAACAGAACTTTCTCTATCAATTTCTTCTTTTATTGTGAAATCAATTTTACCATAAATACTATCTCCTTTTATATAATTTTTCTTATCTAAAATCAAGTTTGGATTCTCAATACAATATTTTTTTTGAGGAACGTGATGATCGTCATTATAATCTTTTATAAAGACCTTATATTTGGTAGATAGTCTAATTATATTGATATTCGTTCCGCTATATCCATCACCAATATGAAAATTAATTTCTTGTATTGACTTTAATTTTTCCCATTCTCTAATGTTACATTGCCAATAGACTGTGTCTGTATCGTTTTCTACCAGAGAAAGATCTGTAGAAACTTGCTTTTTACCAAAATGTGAAAATGACAAATATTTTTTTGTTTTTAACTCTTGTATCACTTCTGCTTTTATTCTCTTATCAATTTTTACATCATCAAGTTTATAAATAAATAAAAACACCGTACAAAATGATGCAATTAGGAAAATAATTCCAAAATATTTTAATTTCTTTTTCATTGTTAAAATTTAAATGATTTTATTAGAGGCAAAAGCAATTTATCTAAATTAGGATTAGAATTTTGTAAAAATCTTTGAAAATAAAGAGATTTCATCCAATCGGCTTTATCTAACCATGAATTTTTATTAAATAAATCTATTGTCATTTTTCTTATCGAAACATGACCTTCGTAGTCTAAAATTCCCTGAAACACACCCATATTTTTGGTAACTGTTTGTGCTAATAATGCATACTTTGAGTTGTTTAAAACTACATGCCCTACCTCATGAGTTATTGTATCAACAAACTGCGACTTGGAGGCAAATGCTCTTTTTGCAAGATAGATATTATTTGAAGGTGTAGTTACTCCAAGAAGGTCGGCCTCAGCAACTTTTCTATCTATTCCCCATAAATTTTCCCACCAAGATTTCTTATAGAAGCCTCCGTTTTGTGCAATGCCATATCCTTCAGGAGCTTTAAGGTATACATTCTCCACACCATAATTTCCCAATCCTCCATACGCTTCTTGAAATTCATGTACAGTACCATATGAATATTTTAAATTATCTGTTGAATTTGCTGAATCACTAATTGGACTATCAGATATTCTATATTCATGATTTCCTTTTGTAATATTAGCCGCAGTTACCATTTTGTCAATTCCCCAGCTCACCGCTGCTACAGCTCCACCAATAACAGCACCTTTCAGTACCCCTTCAAGGAAGTTTTGTCCGGTAAGTAAGGCTGTAACACCACCTGTTCCTGCTCCAGTGAAGGCACTGCTTCCCACAGATCCCCAGAAACCACTGGCACTGAAGACTTGTCCCAATCCACCGGAGACGCCTCCTGTGACTGCACCCATTAAGAGTGCATTTGCAAAACCATTCCATGACCAGCTGTTCATGACCAGTGATTGTATTGCATACATCCCTGCACTGATCAGTGTTCCTACTACTGCTCCCCAAATTACCGGAGCAACATACGTTAAGAAAAATCCGGCTACCCAGGCAAACTCTCCACTAGGATCATTAAACATCAGAGGATTATTCAATACATACCCATACTTGTTATAGTTTTGGGTATTGTAAGGATCCTGGATATTTTCATCCGCGTTCAGGAATCTTCTTAATAACGGATCATATAATCTACCATTCATGTGAATGATGCCTACTTCTCCAAAATGTTCATGGCTAGTGTAACCGCGATCAATAATGAGATCCTTCGACAAGCTCAGGATGACATTTTTGTCTGTAATGATGGATCCGTTTCCGATTTTTAAATGGGTGAAATTACCCCACGCATCAAAATGCCTCTGCTCCAGTTTATTTCCTGCTTCATCACTGATGGCTAAAATACTTCCGATATAATCTTTATGCAAAAATTTATAAGAACCACTGCTCTCCGCGAAGTTCTTTAAATATACAATATTTGATTCATATGGTGTTCCACCAATATAAAGAATATGCTTTTCCTTTCCGGTTGTATTATCTTTTATTACTTCATAGCTTCCGTCTTCACTGTAAAATTTAGTGAACTTACCATCACTATCGGCACTGAAATTACCTCCATAAGTGACTCTCTGTCTCATTGAAGTTAAACCATACTGGAAGGCTGCATCACCTTTCATTCCATCAATGAACACAGGGTCATTATTTTCGTTGTAGGCGATACTCTGAATCAGATCATTATTGTAATTCTGAGTCCCTGCAGCATTTAAGGTCATTCCTGTTGGTTGGTAAATCTTTGCAGGGTTCTCATATTTGATGATTCCCACCTGGTCATTCTCCATGATTCTACCTTTAGCGTCATAAGTATTTTGTGAAAGCTGTCCTGTTTTAGGGTTTGTCCAGCTAATTAATCTATTATTATCATCATAATTAAATGTTTCAATAATGTTAAAATCTCCCAATGTTTTTCTAAGGTTTAATTCATTTTTTACAGCATTGAAAGTGTATTGAATGTTTAAAATACTTTGCTGCGAAGGGGACAGGTGTTTAATTTCTTTTAAAAACCCTGTGGCATCATCATATAAATTAATAATATTCGATGCACCAAGCTTTGCTGATAATACCTGACCTTTGGCATTGGTTCCTTGCAGCTCCCACAGACTTTTACCAGTTACTTTGTTTTTTACCTGATAAAGTTCTCCGTCCCATGTACTATATACATTTTCGATTTGAACTTTAGTAAGAACCCCGGAAGAGTATAATTGCTTTTCATAAGAAATCACCCTTCCTTTGTCGTCATAAGTAATTCCTTTCTGAATAAAGTATCTATCGTTGCTGCTTTCAGATGAAGATAAGAGCCTTCCCTGCGGATCGTATACCACATTAGAGCTGTAAACTTTCCCTTTAGATGTTCCGGTTCTTGAAATGACTCTTCCCTTATTATCATACGAATAAGAAATCAATTTATTGGTTGCCTGCCCGCCATCGGCTGTAGATAACTCTTTTTGAGAAATCATTTGCCCCATAGCGTTATAAGTGTATTCCTTCGTTCCTTTTGGGCTTATGGTCTTTTTGGGGTGTCCAAATCCGTCATATTCATATTTATACAATCCGTTTGATGGATCAATAAATTCTGATTTTCTTCCCCAGACATCATATTGGGTAGTTACAATGTTTTCAGCATATTGTGCTTTAATTTGTTCTCCGGCGGCATTGTAAGAGAACTGTATAGTTCCTCCTTTGTCTGTGGTAGAAACTATATTTCCTAAAGCATCAGATGTTTTAGATGTGACTTTATTATAATTATTAACTTCTGTTAGAGTTGTGGTTAATCCCGTAACAGATGTTTCTGTTTTTTTACCTGAAAATGAAGTTATATTTCCTGATGTATCTAATGATGCCAATGATGTAGTAGTTAGTTTAGCAGGAAAAACTGTATCATCATAACTAATTATATTCCACAAGCTGGCAGTTTGCCCGT
Source organism: Chryseobacterium sp. AG844 (assembly GCF_003182335.1). Lineage (NCBI taxonomy): Bacteria > Pseudomonadati > Bacteroidota > Flavobacteriia > Flavobacteriales > Weeksellaceae > Chryseobacterium > Chryseobacterium sp. AG844. The sequence goes on from NZ_QGTV01000002.1 coordinate 230,709, forward strand.
CAAAGTAAAGCTCGGAGTCTCTGGTCTTTCTTCCCAGTACATCATATCCGGTCTCCTTAGAGACAAATTGTCCCTGTCCAAATGCTTTGGTAGAAACTTTATATTCCTGTCCTAGCTTATTGGTGTATTTTTTTGAAATATCTCCATCTGGATGATACTGTGTAACAGTGATATTAGAATTGTTATCTCTGTTATATTGATAGGTTGTTGTACCTCCAAGATTGGTTTTTGAGGTCAATAATTTTCCCCAGGCATCATAGGTGTTAACAAGCGTATTTCCTAAAGCATCAGTTTGTTTTTTTATCTGTCCCCAATCGTTATACTCAATACCTGTTTCTAATCCTAAATGATCTGTTTTCTTTACAACAAATCTTCCTTTAGGATCATACAGGTTTCCGTTTGTCTGGGTTTGGGAGTCTACACTATTGCTTATTATTTTCTCGATAATATTTCCAAAACCATCATAATTATATGTTTCAAGTAAATATCCTGTGTTGTCGCGATTCCAGGATTTTAAGGTTTTTAACAAATTGTTTTCATACGTGTATTCTTCTTTGGAAGATTTTGTATCACCATATGCCTGTGACTTTTCTGTTTTGTTTTTTGGACGTCCTACAAAATAATCAGAACCTATTCCTGATATGTTATGTATATAGTCAAAATCAGAAGTGGTCACAGCATAACCATTGTTTACATTGCTCACTGTCTGTTTCGGAAGATAGTAATCTCCATAAATAATAGAACTGTTTATAATTGTTCCAGTAAGGAAATCTTTTGTTTTAGTACTTTTTGGGACAGTAACTGTAACAACCTTTGGTTTATCAGTATCAGAAACGGGTGTACTTACCACCTGTCCGTCTAATAATTTATAAGTATCATATAGGGTGGATTTAAAGCTCAATAGCTGAGCGTTGTTCTCAGAAATATCTGTTGGGAAAATGTTGTTTTCATTGATAGTTCTGATGCTCCATTCTTTTACAGGGGCACCATCAAAAACAGGATCAATCTCTACTCCTGACCAGATTTTAGTGTTTTCAAATCCATCAGCGTACCATGAGCTGCGGGCAGACTGATGATATCCCATCATCCCTTTGCCCTGTAGATGTCCTGTCATTCCTCTGTATCGGAAATCCTGCTTTCTGCCTTCTTGCCTAAGTTGTGATACTGCATAGGACTGATCTGCTCTGCTTAATGAAAAATAAGGGTAATATTCTTTTTTTACTTTTTGATAAAAATTAGGAAGAGCTGGATCATTTGGAATCACCTCCTGATAGTCTGCTGATGTAACGATGTCTCCTTGCGTAATAGATTGTATTTGGGCTAATCTTCCAACAGGCGAAGGAGATTTAAGTTTATGCATCCTTTCTTTCCAGAATAATAGTACATCATAATAGTTGTTGTTGACTTTTACCTGTGAGGTGATGGGAGAGAATAAAGCAAATTCACTGGAACTGGTAACATAATTATATCCTCCATAATTATAACTGGTATAAAAATCAGGACTTTCATTTGCCATAGCTCCATTAGCAGTATAAGCAGCAATAGTATAGCCATAATATCTTTTAAGTATTAATCCGCTCGAATTTACTACACCCGCTTTATTAAAAGAGTTGATGTGTACAATATCTGATTTTCCGTCCCTATTAATATCTGAAGTAGTGTAAAAATTCCTGTAAATATTAAACGTAGGATAATTACTATTTTGAAAGTCATCTGGCTTTCTGTATTTCAAAAAATCTGTTTTTAAGACATTGGAAAATCCTTTTCCCGTACCCATATAAAACCTCCAGTTATCTTTTTCTTGGTTATCTGTTGTAGGGATCGTAAAGTCAAGGTTTCCATCACCGTTAAAGTCTCCAAACAAAACAGGAAATTCAGGTGCTTTTGTTTCTGCTAAATTACCTGTGAATTTAATTTTCTTCAGATACTGATTAGGAGCTGTTTTTATAAACTCAAATACAGTATAAGCGGTATTGGAAACATCAATAATATCTACTTTCCTGTCCCCATTTATATCGAGATATTTCTGATTTGTGTAAAAACTTTCAGATTGCCCTCTTTCCAGGGAATAATTAGAAACAGTATTGTTTGGGTTTTTCAAGTCTATAATAAATTTATCAGTAAACCCATTGGCTGCACCGGAGCTTGCTAAATTAAGGAAAACATCAGACACCCCATCTCCGTCAATATCACCTTCATTCAAGGCGGCATCACATACTGTACATACTGTTGGAGATATTACTTTTTCAAATACTTTAACAAAAGTATTGCTTCTGAATATATAACCTTCTACTTTGCCGCCTTCATATTGGACGATCCCATTGCCATTATAAATTTGTCCTTCTTCATCAAGCAATGTATTAACAACTTTTGCTTCTGTATTAAAGGTTTTACCTGTAGAAATATCAGTAAAGGTATTGTTGAGTCCTCCAAGCTTCACTACTCCATTGCTCAATGAGAAATCCAAATATCCATCACCGTTAAAATCACCTGTCAGCTTTACGTTTTCAAAGCTATCTACATTATTATCTGAAAACTCTAAAACAGGCTGAGTAGGAGCTGGATAAGTAAAAGCGACCGGATTAGCAGCTTTGTTATCCGTATTATACTCAGTTATCTTATCAACTGATTGATAATTTGTTCCATTTTTAATGTAATCAATTCCATATTTTTTAAATTGACTGCCATTGTAACTTACCTTAATTTCGGACAAAAGTTTATTTTGAGTATATCTTAATCCCTGTACATATGACTGTTCGATCAAATCTCTGTCTATATAAGTAAATTCAATGCTGTTATAATGAGGTTTGTTTAATGTTTCATTTCCTCCCCATGTTATGGTGGATATTCTGGACACTCCACCATTTATGCCCGCGGAGCCAAGTGGTGCATATTCATAGCTGTATGTGATGAAGTTCCCTTGAGGATCTTTCCATTTTGTGATGTTATACTCCAATGCTGGGGTCGTATCTCCCATAAATCCTGATGAAAATGTTTTTTCATATTTAGCTTGAGATCCATTTTCAAAAGTCACTTCCCAATAGTTGGGTCCTGAAATGTTTAAACTATTTCCAACAGATTTAATTTTTACGTTAGAGTATTTTTCCGTCACATATTCAGCGCCATCCTTACCATATTCTCCTGATTTTAAAATTAATCTTTGACCATTAAAGCTATAATAATCAGAATAATCCAATTGTATTCCTTTTATTTCTCCATCCTTATCAATATTTTTTCCAACTCTGGAGATAGAGGTAACACCTGAAATGTTCCAGCCATATCCAGCTATTCCATTGGGAGAACCGCTTGTATACAATAGATTAATCTGTGGTGCCACACTTTTCACTCCCGGAGGTAAAGCAATCGGTAAAGTAAACTGTAGCTGACCGCTACCATTTACTTCGATACTTCCTTTTGTATCGTGAAATTTGATACTATCCTCTTTCGTGCCCGATGGATTAGTTGCTCCCGCATTTGAATCGGTAGGACCACCGCCCGGATTTTCCGTTGCTGGACCAATTTTAGCTACGAATGGATTTGATGAGCTGGAAGACGCTCGAAATCCTGGTGCCAGCACCACTGTTTGTGGATCCTGAACCGTTCTCGAAGTACTCTCTGCCTGATACAGTATGGTTTGTGAAAAGCCCATTACTGCCCATAATGACAGTATGAATGATGAAAATACTTGTATTTTCTTATCGTAAAGTTTCATGGTTATTTATCGTTTGGTGATGTTTTTACTGAAAATTCTGCCATCTTTTAGCGTAAAGCGCAAAACATACACTCCCCAGTCATAACCTGTCATATTGATTTTAACCTGACGGTTTAAGTCCGGGATATTCTGTTGCTGGAATTTCCAGTGAATTGTACTGTGCTGATACAATGAAACGGATTCTATAAGCCCATCCACTTCTTCTGTCCAGTCTATGGTAAGATAGTCATTAACAGGAACCGGGTACAGACGTATTTGTTTCAGGAATGTTTTTTCATCAATAACAGGAGCTTGTCTGGTAACAGCTGCTACCTTTGACTCTTTTGAAACAATCTCTTCAGCCTTTTTACCAGTAGCGTCGATTCCCCTGTATCGCTGGTTTCCGGCCTCATCATATTTGAAATACACTTCGGTTTGGGAAAAGCCGAAGAATCCTATCATCAGGGATGATAGTGAGAGTAATTTTCTTTTCATTTGTGGTTATTTTTGTGTTGATAAGAGTTGCTGAACCTGCTGTTCCAGTTTTTCAATTTTCGCAGATTGGGCTTTCAAAGCTTCATTTTCATCCTTAAGATGTTTCAGTTGATCTGACTGTTGCTTTATTTGTTTATTCTGCTCGATTGAATAAAGAGTAAGCTCTTCAATTTTCTGCAATAATTTTATTTGGAATTCACCTACATTTACACCTTCTTTTTCCATTACTTTAGCAGAAGCAATTTCAGGAAGGTGCTTTTTTTCTTTGATATGTTTTTCAACTTCTTCTAATTTTGGAAGATCATATTTTTCATCAAATACAAAATCGGCAGTAGGAGTTAGAGTAACTTTTACTTCTTTGGCTTCAAATTTTCCCTGTAATAAAGCATTTCCATTGGGTTTAATGGCAAGTTGTACTTTCTTGTTTGTAATAAAATTAATCGCTCCAAAATCCGGGGTTGTAATCTCATTTTCAATATTAAAGTCACCATAAGTTCCATATCTGAAGCCACTACCTGAGTAGGTAGAATTTACTTCCAGATTAGCCGTAGTACTATTATATGCTAAACTGACTATAGCACTACCCCCGGTTTGTCCTACAGATGTAAACTTGCCCAGAGACAAATTTTGGTTGTTTATATTGTCCTGAGCGATATGTAGTTTGCTGTTAGGACTTACGGTTCCGATTCCCACATTTCCATTATCATTGACTACTAGCTTTCGGTCATTATAATCTCCTTTGGAAACGACCCATTGAGAACCATGAAGATCACCAAAAAACCATCCGTTATCTCCATTAAGATACTGAGTCTGAATTCCTCTGATAAAGCCACCATCGTTTACACTTCTTTTTAAATATATAGTTGGAGAATATGCCTGTACAGTAACTTCAGAAAATGTTTGGGCCTGTTGTGAAAATGCCAGGGATGAAACCAATAAGGCCATCGAAAATAATTGTGTTTTCATAATTATAATTAAAATTTATTTTTTTGTAAAGCTATAACTGCAAGGCCACAATTGGTGTCGTGTTTAATAATAATTTTATCAACAATTGGTAAATACCTATTGATGAGTTATTGTTTTTGCAAATTTACAAAAATAGATAGAATATTTTGGTTTTTATTTCATGTATTAGTATATTTTAATATAAATCATTTAATTTTATTTTTTATTTAATGAATAATCTGTTTTGTTGACGTTTTTGTTGTCATAATTGTTCATATAATGAATTTTTTTTTGGCAAAATCTTTTCTATTAAATAAACCGGAGCTAGAAATTATACTTTTTATGAATCAATTATGTAATGAAAGCTTCAACTTTACAAAAAATCTCTACCTTTGTACCATGAACCTCTTAAGATGGATACTGGCAATTTATTTCATGGCGCTATCATTGATGCCATGTGCTGATGTGTCTCATCCGCAGAATTCCGGGAATAAAATAGTTTCCCTGAGTGTTCAGGAAAACCATTCAAAAGAAAAAGGAGATATATGTTCTCCGCTGTGTGCATGCAGCTGTTGTCAGATAACAGTTTCAGCATTTAAGATGAATCCTTTACTGGAGATTCCCGAGCAGATTCCTGCATACTTTTCAAAGAAGATCCTGTTCCACAAAAACGACTTTGCTTATCAGGTTTACGATCCTATCTGGCAGCCTCCTAAAATTTAATTTTTATTGATTTTCAGAAAGTTATGCTTTCTAATACTTATTCGTGCTTGAAACTTTGCAATACCATTGCAGAGTTTTTCAGGATATTTTTGCTGCAGTATTTTATACTGTGTGCATTCACTTTTCAATAAAAATTAAATACAAATCGTGTTAGATAAAATTATAAAATTCAGTATCAAAAACAAGGTGATCATTGGATTGATGACGTTGGTGCTGATCATCTGGGGAACATGGAGTGCCACCAGATTACCGATAGATGCTGTACCGGATATCACCAATAACCAGGTACAGATTATTACCGTATGTCCTACATTGGCAGGACAGGAAGTGGAACAGCTGGTGACCTTTCCTATTGAACAGAGTATTGCCAATGTTCCCGATATTCAGGAAACAAGAAGTATTTCAAGATTTGGGCTTTCTGTGATTACAGTAGTGTTCAAAGAAAATGTAAATGTTTACTTTGCGAGACAGCTTATCAATGAACAGCTTAAAAATGCAGTAGAAGAAATTCCCAAAGGTGTAGGAACTCCCGAGCTGGCTCCCGTAAGTACGGGTCTTGGAGAAGTCTATCAGTATATTCTTCACCCTAAAAAAGGAAGCGAAAAGAAATACAATGCCAAAGAGCTCCGTACCATGCAAGACTGGATCGTTCGCAGACAACTGAACGGAACACCGGGAGTAGCGGAAATCAACAGTTTCGGAGGAGAATTAAAACAATATGAAGTGGCTATTGATCCCAATCGCTTAAAGGCAATGGGAACAAGTATCACTGAAATTTTTACAGCGCTTGAAAAAAACAATCAGAATACAGGAGGAGCTTATATTGATAAAAAACCCAACGCCTATTTCATCCGTGGAATTGGTTTGGTTACCTCTTTGGAAGACATTAAAAACATTGCGGTTAAAAATGAAACAGGAAGCGTTCCGATTTTTATAAAAGATGTTGCTGATGTTCGTTTAGGAAGTGCCGTTCGCTACGGAGCCTTAACTTATGATGGAAAGGTAGACGCTGTAGGAGGAGTAGTGATGATGTTGAAAGGGGCCAATAGTAATGAAGTAGTCAGCAATATCAAAGCAAAAATTCCGACAATACAGAAATCCCTTCCGGATGATGTGGTAATAGAACCATTCCTCGACAGAACAGACCTTGTAGACAGAGCCATCAATACCGTACAGAAAAACCTCATCGAAGGAGCACTGATCGTTATTTTCGTTCTTGTCATTTTTCTTGGAAACCTGAGAGCCGGGCTTATCGTGGCTTCGGCCATTCCGCTTTCCTTGTTATTTGCTTTAGGAATGATGAATGTTTTCGGGGTAAGCGCCAATCTGATGAGTCTTGGAGCCATAGACTTCGGGTTGATTGTAGATGGTGCCGTGATTATTGTAGAAGCAACCCTGCATCATTTAAGCGTAAGGAAATCGACCTGTGCTTTAACACAGTCTGAAATGGATGAAGAAGTATTCCTTTCTGCCTCAAAGATCAGAAGCAGTGCGGCTTTCGGAGAAATCATCATCCTTATTGTATACATTCCGATCCTTACCCTGGCAGGTGTAGAAGGAAAAATGTTTACTCCAATGGCCAAAACAGTAGGATTTGCCATTCTGGGAGCATTGATTCTGTCACTGACCTACATTCCTATGATGAGCGCTTTGTTTTTATCTAAGAAAATATCCCACAAAGAAACCTTCTCTGATAAAATGATGAACCGTCTTCAAAAGATCTATCAGCCATTATTACAAAAAGCAATCAAAGTAAAGTATATCATTGTTTCTGCAACAGCTGTAGTGTTCCTTATCTCTGCTTTTATCTTTAAAAATATGGGTGGGGAGTTTATCCCGCAGCTGCAGGAAGGAGACTTTGCATTCCATTGTATTTTACCGCAGGGGAGCTCACTGAGTCAGAGTATAGAAACCTCCATGCAGGCATCAAGAATTATCAAACAGTTTGATGAGGTGAAAATGGTCGTTGGGAAAACCGGTTCTGCTGAGGTTCCTACAGATCCTATGCCTCCTGAAGCAACCGATATGATCGTAGTATTAAAACCGCAAAGTGAATGGAAAACCAAGAAATCCTACAACGAACTCGCGGATGAGATCAGTGAAAAACTGGAAACCATTCCAGGAGTATTTTTTGAGAAAAACCAGCCTATTCAGATGCGTTTCAATGAGTTGATGACCGGGATCAGACAGGATGTGGCGGTAAAGATTTTTGGAGAAAATCTGGATTCTTTGGCAGTGTATGCTGATAAAGTAGGAAAAATCATTCAGACGGTAGATGGAGCTACGACGCCTCAGATTGAAAGAGTAAGTGGTCTTCCACAAATCAATGTTCAGTATGACAGAACAAGAATAGCCAATTACGGATTGAATATCGAAGATGTCAACAATGCAGTAAGTACAGCCTTTGCAGGAAAAGCTGCCGGACAGGTATTTGAAAATGAAAGACGTTTTGATCTGGTTGTCCGCCTGGACAGTCTTCACAGAACAGATATTTCAGATGTGAATAATCTGATGATCACTTCTGCTACCGGAGCCCAGATTCCACTCTCGCAGGTGGCGAATATAAGCTACAAATTAGGGCCGGCACAGATCAGCCGTGAACAGGGAAAACGTAGAATCGTTATTGGCTTCAACGTGAAAGACCGTGACGTGGAAAGTGTAGTGAAAGATATTCAGGCAAAACTGGAGAAAGTGAAACTGCCTTCAGGATACTACTTTACCTACGGAGGTCAGTTTGAAAACCTGCAGGAAGCAAGCCAACGTCTGATGATCGCTGTTCCGGTATCATTACTTCTGATTTTTATGCTTCTGTATTTTACTTTCCGCTCATTCAAGCAGGCTGCATTGATCTTTACAGCTATTCCTATGAGTGCGATTGGTGGTGTATTTGCCCTTCTGGTAAGAGATATGCCTTTCAGTATCAGTGCCGGAATTGGATTTATTGCCCTTTTTGGAGTAGCAGTTCTTAACGGAATTGTTTTGATCGGAACATTCAATCAGTTAGAAAAAGAAGGCGAAACGGATATTCTGAAAAGAGTATTTGAAGGAACAAAAACCAGATTAAGGCCTGTATTGATGACGGCTACTGTAGCTTCACTAGGATTTTTACCAATGGCTATTTCCACCGGAGCCGGAGCTGAGGTACAGAAACCTTTAGCGACAGTAGTGATTGGTGGTTTGGTAACTGCAACATTCCTAACATTATTCGTTTTGCCGATGCTGTACATTATTTTTAACACAAAGATTTTGAAAAGAAAGAATAATAATACGGGAATTATTACTGCCGTTTTGGTGGTAGGATTTATGATGGTGGGACAGACTTTTAACGCACAGTCCAGACCAATTTCCGTAGAACAGGCGGTAGAGCAGGCAGTGAACAATAATTTAACCCTGCAGTCAAAAGACCTAAGTATTAAATCTGCCGAAGCACTAAGGGCAACTGCAAAAGAACTTCCGAAATTGAGCTTTGAAGCACAGCTTGGTCAGTACAACAGCCCAAAGTTTGACCAATCGTTTGCGATCTCACAGAGTATTCCTTTTCCGACACTTTTTAAAGCAAGAAAAGATTTAATTAATGAAAATATTAAAAGCAAGCAGATTGATAAGGAGATTACAGTCAATGAGTTGATAAAACAGGTGCGTACCTACTATTACCAGATTGAATACCTTCAGTATAACAAGGCCCAGCTGACCAGCCTGGATCAATATTATGAGGAATTCATCAGAATTGCAACCGTAAGATTTAAAGCAGGTGATATCAAGAAAATTGAGATCAGTACTGCAGAAACCCAGAAAGGGGAAATTGATCTTTTGCTCAGACAAAATGAAGTCTATCTGAATAATGCCTATAAGAATTTAAAAACTCTTATGAACACTTCGGAAGATATTGAAGTTCCGTTTAATAAAGACTATATTCCTTTGAAAGCAGAAAATGTACTCGATAGTGCGGTAGTTGCCAACAATCCTACGGTAAAAGCTTTTTATCAGGAAATGGAAATCGCCGAAAAAAATAAAAAAGTTGAAAAATCACTTGGGCTGCCAGATTTCAGTTTAGGATATACCAACCAGTCTTTGATAGGTCTGCATACCATTAACGGACAGGAGAATTTTTATAATTCAGGAAAACGTTTTCAGTCAGCAACAGTAGGAGTAGCAATACCGTTAACATTTGGAGCGACGAAAGCAAGAATTCAGGCGCTCGAATATGAAAAACAGGTCGCTGAAACCAATGCTAAAATGCAGCAGAAACAGCTTTCTGCTCAGTTGGAAAATGCCTTCAGCCAGTATCAGCAGGATTTACAGCAGTATGATTACTATACAAGCCAGGCATTGCCTAACGCAGAGAAAATTGTAAAAGCAGCTCAGCTAGGATATAAAACAGGAGAAATTTCCTATGTGGAATATCTTTTTGCCCTACAGACTGCCACAAATATCCAGTTGAAATATCTGGAATCCATCCAGCAGGTGAACCAATCTGTCGTTACTATTAATTCAATCATCAATAAATAACATGAAACTAAAACACAATATCATATATCTTACAGTCACGGCTCTTTCCATCATAAGCTGCGGAAAACAGGAAAAGGCAACGGAAAAGACAGATGTTAAAACCGAACAATCGGAAAAAGGACATGACGAGGAACCTCAAACCATAGCTTCTCTTACGGAGGATCAGATGAAATCTGTAGGCGTTGCTTTGGGAACTGTAGAAATGAAAGAGTTGACATCAACGATAAAAGCTAACGGTTTACTGAGCGTTCCCAATAGTAATAAAGCAACCATCACTTCCCTGTATGGAGGAATCATCAAAACCATCAATATTCAGGTAGGAAGTATTGTGAAAAAGGGGCAGGTCATTGCCACCATTGCCAATCCGGAATATATCCAGCTTCAGGAAGATTATCTGACTACCAATAGCCGAATTACCTATGCAGAACAGGAATACAGAAGACAGAGAGAGCTTTTTGATAATGATGCAGGCGCAAAGAAAAATCTTCAGAGTGCTGATGCTGAGCTTAAAACCTTAAGAACAAAAAGAGCGTCTCTTTTGAAACAGCTTCAGATGATGGGAATAAGCCCGGGAAAAGTAAGCAATGGAAACATGAAATCCGGTTTGGTGATCACAGCGCCCATCAGCGGAACAATCAGCAGTATTACAGCACAGATCGGAAGTTATGTAGATATTTCTTCTCCCGTTGCTACAGTGATCGATAACGGTTCTATTCATCTCGATCTTCAGGTATTTGAAAAAGATCTTCCTAAAATGAGGGTAGGGCAGATTGTTCATTTTAAACTGACGAACAATCCGGAAACCGAATATGATGCAAGAATTTACAGCATAGGATCTTCTTTTGAAAACGAAAGTAAAACCATCTCTATGCATTGCGAAGTAATTGGAAACAAATCCGGACTGATTGACGGAATGAATATCACCGGAATTGTAAGTCTTGATAAAAGTACAACTCCTGCAGTGCCTACAGAAGCCATTGTAGAAGCAGATGGAAAATACTATGTGTTTATTCAGACCGATAAAAAAGCGGAAGAAGAACATGAAGAAAAAGGAAAACCACATCCGAAAACCTTAAACTTTGAGAAAATAGAAGTGGTAAAAGGAACTTCCGATATGGGATATACTGCGATAACTCCGGTAGGAAATATTCCTGACAATGCAAAAATAGTAGTGAAAGGAGCCTTTTTCGTGAATGCAAAACTGGTGAATTCCGGAGAACACGAACATTAATGAAAGCAGCCGGAACCAGTAAAATGTCGATTTTAATCCTTAAATTAGAGCTGTTTACGGAATTTTTATTGAATAGAAACGGCAGAAAAAAAGTAAAGAGTATCTCACCGAATTTTTAATAAATGACCTGATTATGTTACTAAACAAAAAAATATCAGTCTGGTATTTCATCCGTGAAATAAAAACCCAAATTCTGTTCATCGGAATATTTGCCATAGCTATTGGTCTTCTGGACGAATTGCCGTGGTTTCGCAAAATATCACTGCCCTTAAATATCCCTGCATTGCTGGGAACAGCCGTATCTCTGCTGCTGGCATTCCGTACCTCCCAATCTTATGAAAGATGGTGGGAGGGCAGAACAGTATGGGGTGCTATCGTAAATGATTCCCGGACTTTTGTGAGACTGATCATTCAGTTTATGCCTGCAGGAGATGATAAAGCAATAAAAGGTTTTGCCGAAAGACAGATCATCTGGACCTATGCCCTTGGAGAATCTCTGAGAAAGCTTCCGTTTTCTGAAAAAGTTCAGCAGTATCTGGATAAACATCAGATCAACGCTGTCAATATTCCCAATGCTATTCTGGATGAACATTCAAGACAGCTGAAAGAAATGGCAGCATCCAAAGGATTGACGGATTTCCAGCAAATGCAGCTGAATGATATCAACACAAGACTCTGCGACAGTATGGGAAAATGCGAAAGAGTGAAGAATACCGTTTTCCCACGGTCTTACAGTGTTTTGGTTCATATTCTGATCTATGTTTTTGCAGCCATTCTTCCGTTTGGGCTTGATGATTCACAGCTGTTGGTAGAAATTGCAATCACTTTCCTGGTTCCGGTGACATTCATTGCTATTGAAAAAACATCCATCATTATGCAGGATCCGTTTGAAAATGGTCCTGTTGATACTCCAATGACCTCTCTGGCACAGACTATAGAAATCAATATCAGACAGATGATTGGTGAGCAGAATGTTCCCCCAAAAAAAGAAAATACATCTTATTATGAAATGTAATTAAACCATACACAATATGGAAAGTACACCAACACAAACCGTTTCTGCAGGAAGCAGACATAAAAAGAACCTCCTGATTGTTCTCTGCCTTAGCGGAACCTATCTTATCGCTGAGGTAATAGGAGGAATCATTACCAATAGTCTTGCACTATTAGCGGATGCAGCCCATATGCTGACCGACGTGGTAGGATTATTGCTGGCATTTATTGCCATTAAAATAGGAGAAAGAAAAGCAGATCCATCCAGAACATACGGTTATTATAGAACAGAAATACTGGCAGCAGTAGTGAATGCTGTGGTTTTACTAGGAATTTCAATCTATGTTTTGTTTGAAGCCTATCAGCGTTTTCAGAACCCGCCGGAAGTTCAAAGTAAATCCATGCTGATTGTAGCCGGAATCGGATTGATCGTTAATATTATCGGAATGATGATTTTAAGAAAAGATTCAGAAGGCAGTCTCAATATGAAAGGTGCGTACTTTGAAGTTCTTTCAGATATGCTTACTTCAGTAGGAGTAATGATAGCCGGAGTAATTATGCTGACCACAGGCTGGTACTATGCCGACCCGTTGATATCAGCAGCAATCGGATTATTAATCTTTCCAAGAACATGGAGACTTTTGAAAGAAGCCATTAATGTTCTGCTGGAAGGAACCCCAAAAGATGTGGATATCCGGGAACTTCGCCAATCATTAGAACAAATTCCGGGTGTGGAAAATGTTCATGATCTGCATGTCTGGTCGCTAACATCCAGTGTCAATGCGATGAGCGCGCATGTTGTAAAAGAGAATGGATATTCCCAGAATCAATTATTAAAAACATTGACAGATACAACGATGGCTAATTTTAAAATCAGTCATACCACTTTTCAGATCGAAGAAGAAGACTATGAAGAAACTGAAGCCCATCTGTAACCATTAAATGCGTACAATGAAAAAAGATATAGAACACAAACTTATTGATAAAAATACCAAACCCACCAGTATGAGGATTTTGGTATATGATTTCTTAAGTTCTCAGGAAGCGGCTCTATCCCTTTCTGAAATAGAAAATCATTTTGAAAATGCTGACAGAATCACCATCTACAGAACCTTGAAAACCTTTGAAGAAAAAGGAATTGTTCACAGCATTCAGGAAAATACAACCACAAAATACAAACTGTGCGAAGATGATTGTGATGAAAAAACACATAAAGACTGGCATCTGCATTTCTATTGTAAAATATGCAAGCAGACTACCTGCAAAGAAGATATTTCTTTCCCTGAAAATATTCAGACCAATTTCAGGATTGACGAAATAAGACTCTTTGCCAAAGGAATCTGCGAAAACTGTCTTGAAAGTTTGCAATAGCATTGCATCAGTCTCATGTTTACATTTGTATAAAAATATTCAGTTATGGAAAAATGCTGTAGTACAACCCCGGAAAAACCAGATACAAAAGGACACCAACATCATCACGCAGAAGGAGACGGACATGACCATGACGGGCATGATCACTCTCACGACTCAGGAGATCAGACGGTTTTCCAGATGTTTCTTCCTGCCATTATATCCTTTATCATCTTATTATTGGGAATTGCCTTTGATAACTATATAAAACCTGCATGGTTTACAGGCTGGGTACGGTTGGTATGGTTCCTGGCTGCATATATTCCTGTAGGATTTCCGGTATTGAAAGATGCGTATAAAAGCATCATCAAAGGAGATGTGTTCTCAGAATTCTTTCTGATGGGCATTGCAACCATTGGTGCTTTTGCCATAGGAGAATATCCTGAAGGAGTAGCGGTAATGCTGTTTTATGCCGTAGGAGAAGTATTCCAGTCTATGGCGGTTACCAGAGCCAAAGGAAATATAAAAGCATTATTGGATCAGCGTCCTGATGAGGTAACGGTTATGGAAAATAATCAGCCCAAGACTATGAAGGCCAAAGAAGCTAAAATTGGAGACATCATACAGCTGAAACCCGGTGAAAAACTGGCGCTGGATGGGGAATTGCTTTCAGATTCCGCTTCATTCAATACCGCAGCTTTAACGGGAGAAAGTAAACCCGATACCAAAAATAAAGGAGAAATAGTCCTTGCCGGAATGATCAATATGAACAGTATTGCTCTGGTAAAAGTAAATACCGCATATGAAGACAGTAAACTGAGCAAAATTCTGGAACTTGTTCAGAATGCTACGGCCCAAAAAGCCCCTACAGAATTGTTCATCAGAAAATTTGCGAAAGTATACACGCCCATCGTGGTATTTCTTGCCATTGGAATCTGTTTACTGCCTTATTTCTTTGTGAGCGATTACCAGTTCAGAGACTGGCTGTACAGAGCATTGATATTCCTTGTGATTTCCTGCCCTTGTGCCCTTGTTATCTCAATTCCGTTAGGGTATTTCGGAGGAATTGGGGCAGCAAGTAGAAACGGAATTCTGTTCAAAGGAAGTAATTTCTTAGACAGTATTGCAGAGATTCAGAATGTGGTGATGGATAAAACCGGGACCATGACAGAAGGCGTATTCAAAGTTCAGGAAGTAAGCATAAGCCCTGAATTTAACAAAGAAGAAATCCTTCAGCTGGTCAATGTTCTCGAAAGTAAAAGTACTCATCCGGTGGCAACAGCAATCCACAATTATGTAGGAGAAATAAATCATAATAATCCCTTAGAAAATGTAGAAGAAATTGCAGGTCACGGATTGAAAGCTACGGTTAACGGAAAAGAACTTCTGGTTGGGAACTTTAAGCTGATGGATAAGTTCAACATCCGTTATGATCTTAACCACTCCAATATTGTCTACACGGTGATTGCGGTGGCCTATGATAAAAAGTTTGCAGGCTATATCACGATTGCAGACAGCATCAAAGAAGATGCTAAAGAAACCGTAGACAACCTGCATAAAATGAATGTAAAGGCTACGATGCTGAGTGGTGATAAAAGT
The DNA here is from genome assembly GCF_003182335.1 of Chryseobacterium sp. AG844. Classification (NCBI taxonomy): domain Bacteria; kingdom Pseudomonadati; phylum Bacteroidota; class Flavobacteriia; order Flavobacteriales; family Weeksellaceae; genus Chryseobacterium; species Chryseobacterium sp. AG844. The sequence continues at coordinate 246,245 of NZ_QGTV01000002.1, forward strand.
ACCGTTGTGAAATATGTAGCAGATCAATTGGGTATCGACAATGCATTCGGAGATCTGTTGCCTGAAGACAAAGTAAACAAGGTGAAAGAAATCAAAGCTAAAAACCAGACTGTAGCTTTCGTAGGAGACGGAGTGAATGATGCGCCTGTAGTGGCTTTAAGCGATGTAGGAATTGCGATGGGAGGCTTGGGAAGTGATGCCACCATTGAAACTGCAGATGTAGTGATTCAGGATGATAAACCAAGTAAAATCCCGATGGCCATCAATATCGGAAAACAAACTAAAAAGATCGTTTGGCAGAATATTGTCCTTGCCTTTGCTGTAAAAGCTGTTGTTCTCATCCTGGGAGCCGGTGGATTGGCAACCATGTGGGAAGCTGTGTTTGCCGATGTAGGAGTAGCATTGCTGGCTATTTTAAATGCGGTGAGAATCCAAAGAATGAAATTTTAACAAGCAAATAATAAACACAACTCAATTATATTGAATAAAGCTCTGCTGAATTTTTCAGCAGGGCTTTTGTTTTTAAACTTTATCCGACATAAAATCTTTGCGCCTTAAAATAGTAAGCATTTAAAAAAACTTGCGTCTTTGCGCTTCCAACATTGCATCACGCCAAAACTTAATTTAGAAGAGGGAATAGGTTTTTGTTGGAGAAACGCAAAGGTGCAAAGAAGATAAAAATTGTAGTGTTTTTTTAGGACGCAAGAAAATCAAAGATTTTCAGCAAAGTTACTTCTGAATGATCAGCTTTATTCAATCTTATTATTAGCCGTATTAAATTTTATCGGAGATAAAATCCTGGCGCCTTAAAAACAGTAAACATTGAAAAAACTTGCGTCTTTGCGTTTCCAACAAAAACAAGACATTAAAAAAATAAAAAACTCTGCCAAATACATCGGCAGAGTTTTTATTAACAAGATTAAATTGTATATAAAGAACTAAATTGTATTCAAATTTCGGGATAATATGATGTTAGCAACAGCCACAGTTTTGTAAATTTTAACGGTAACAGCTCAACTTTCCAATGACATTCATCATAAATGGAATATAAAACAGTTTTGAAGTAGTATATTTGTAACAGAGAAAAAATCGTTGAGGTTATTTATTTCCATATTCGTCATTTTTACCATTGCATTACGCCCTGTTTTGCCATTGGCAAACTATGCAGTGAACTATGATTATATTGTAAAAAACCTTTGTGAGAAAAGGAATGTACCACAATCCACCTGTAAGGGAAAATGCTATGTGGAAAAAGAACTGGCAAAAACAGAAAAGCAGTCCAATAGTTCCCAAACTATAAAGATTGCGGGATTAGATGTTTTTATTTCTCATGATATTCTTTCATTTTCGTCACAGCTGAACTCAGAATTATTTACTAAAGCTCCGGACTCAAGCTACTTTAATTCTCATTCTTCAGAATACTTTTCAAGGATATTCCATCCTCCGTTAGTTTAGTTTTATTTTAAACTATATTTTTAGTTTAATAAATGGAGGTTTTTAAAATCTTCATTAATAGGCCGTTAAAGAAACATTCTGCAGTTAAAATTAACTGTTGTAAGTATAAAGGATGCATCAGTTATTCTTAAGAAATGTTGTGCTTTTCCGACTTAGATTGTACCATAACTTATTTAATAGTATTAATTCAATTTAACATTACAATGAAATCTCTCATTATTTCGGCTGCTATGCTGTCGATATCATTGCTGTCGTGTGCGAAAGAAACGCCTAAGGTAAAGCATGCAAGCCACATGGATACCTCCGGAAAGAAAATAGAAAATATACAGGTAGTGAATGAAGAAGACCCTATCTGCCACATGAAAACTGCCGGATCTACTCAAGATACTGCGGTATATAAAAATAAAACGTACGGTTTTTGCAGTGTGTACTGCAAAGATGAATTCAAAAAAAATCCTGAGAAATATGCCCAAAAATAAAAAGACCGCAAATAAAAGTAAAGTGATCATACCCATTGCGGTATTTGCATTGCTTTTTCTGGGAATCGGGGTAGGAATGGGATATTTTAAAAAGAATCTTTATACTGTCATGAAAGTTCCGGATTTTGAACTTACAGATCAGAACAGTAAAAAAGTTACCAATAAAGATATGCTGGGAAAGGTATATCTCGTAGAATTTTTCTTCAGCAAATGTCCTACGATATGCCCGGTGATGAATACCAATATGAAGGCAATCCAAAACCAGATTAATGATCCCAACTTCGGCATTATCTCCATCAGTATTGATCCGGAAAATGACACGCCTGAAGCTTTGAAAGAACATGCCCAAAGAATTGGTGCAAAATCTCCCAACTGGCATTTCCTGACCGGAGATCGTGCCTATATTGGAAATCTCGCTGATCAGTTTAATATTTATGTGGGTGACAAAGAAGATGAAGGAGAAAGCCTGAACCACAGCGGAATGATTGCGCTGGTAGATCAGGAAGGAAATATCCGATGCAGATATAACAAGGAAAATATGCCTATTCTGTATTACTCAGGATTGAATTACGCAGATCCGGAAGGTAAAACACCAATGCTGACAGGAAAGTATCACCCGGACAGAGAAATTCTTATTGAGGATATTAAGAAATTATTGAAATAGGGAAGATGGGGGCCGGATGTCTGAAGCTGGAAGTTATTCCAGACGATGAAGCTCTAGCAGTTTTTTGAGATGGCTGTAAAAGGAGATAGAAGTTGAAAAAGTTAGGCTATAACATTAATTACTTCCAGCTTCCATCACCCATCCTCCCGCTTAACAAGAAAACATTGTTCAACCATAAACAAAAAAGTTATGAAGATTATGAAAATAGCTGCTTTAAGTGCAGTTTTCGCAGCTCAGTTTGCACTGGCCCAGTTTAAGCAGACGCCTCTGCCGTATGCTTATAATGCTTTGGAAGGAAATATTGATGCCCAAACGATGGAAATTCATTATTCAAAACACGGTGCAGCATATGCTGCTAACTTGAATAAAGCGATTGCCGGAACTCTACAGGAAAAAGAAACTTTGTTTCAGATTCTTTCCAATGTTTCAAAATTACCTGCTGCAGTAAGAAATAATGCAGGAGGACACTACAACCACGAATTGTTCTGGACGGTCCTTACACCTCAGAAAAATACACAGCCTTCAGCAAAATTAGCAAAAGCTATCACTGAAACTTTCGGAAGTATGGATGCTTTTAAGGAAAAAATGTCTAAGGCAGGTGCAGACCGTTTTGGTTCAGGATGGGCCTGGCTTTCTGTAGGGAAAGATGGAAAACTGTTTGTTTCCTCTACTCCTAATCAGGACAATCCTTTGATGGATGTTGTAGAAGAAAAGGGAACTCCAATATTCGGCATTGATGTTTGGGAGCACGCTTATTATTTAAAATATCAGAATAAAAGAGCAGATTATCTTACCGCCATCTGGAATGTTACCAACTGGAAAGAAATCAGCAGAAGATATGACGAAGCGATAAGCAAGAAATAATCTGATGAAAATATTGTACAGCATACTTTTTACCTTCTATATGGTGCTAAGACCTTTAGTACCTATGGTAGAGTATGCTGTAAATTATGATTATATTGTTAAAGTTCTCTGTATCAATAAAACCAGGCCGGAGGTTCACTGTAACGGAAAATGTTACCTGAGTAAAGAGCTCGCCAAAGCCAATGATTCAGAATCTTCACCTTTTCAGAAACTCAAAAACTCTGGGCAGAAAGTTCTGGATACCTATATTCTGCCGGAGACTACAGAGATCAACACTACTGGAAAAATTTCGTTTTTCAATTTCAATTTTACCTACGAAACAGCCTATTCTTTCCTGTTTCTTACCCATATTTTCAAACCACCTGTTTTTTAAGTTAAACGATCACTATTCAACCAAAAAAGTCACAAAAGCTTACTCAATTAAAAATCAAAGATTTTAAAAAGCTTAAGTGCTCCTCTGAACATAATATGTATCACTTAATAAACTTAAGTGTAAGAGCTTTTGTGCCTTTTGTGGTAAAAAAACAATGCTGTTACAGCCATTCAAATTAATTTAACTTAAAAAATCAACAATGAAAATTTCTCAATTTTTATCACTATTCTTTATTGCCTTTACTGTATTCTCTTTTACAGCCTGCGAAAGCAGCAGGGATGATGATAACCCACAGGATACTACGCCTGGAAAACTTCAGATCAAATTTGAAAACGGATTTAACAATGTGGGAGATATCGTTCTAAATCAGACGTTTCAGACTTCTGCTAACGGACAGAAACATAACTTTTCTGCTTTGAAATACGTCATCAGTAATATCACATTGATAGATGAAAACGGAAACGAATTTAAATACAACGAAAATAATCCTGACAAAGGAGCTTTTATCGTAGATCAGGCAGATGCTGTAGCCGGAATTGTTTATCTTAATCTGGATGGCGTTCCGAAAAACAATTACAAAAAAATAAGATTCGGATTGGGTGTCAGCCAGAAAGCCTATTTGCTGGGACAGGACGGACAAGCTGAATTCTGGACAAAAGCCAAGCAGAAGGGAATGTCCTGGTCATGGGCTGCTGGTTATGTATTTGTAAAACTGGAAGGAAAATATGGAAATGATACACCTTCAAAAGAATTTATGAATCACACCGGAAATATGGGAAATACTGCAGCCAACAATACACCTGATCTTTATCGTGAAATTACATTGAATCTTCCAACAACGGCCAGAGTAACAGGACAAATCCGTCCTTCTGTTCACATTCTTGCAGACCTGAACCAATTTCTGAGCGGAGATAAGGCACTGACTCTTACCACATCCAATGATATGCTGATGGGGTCCAACCAGCACTTGGTAGACGTTACCAACAATCTTACAAAAATGTTTAAAGTAGACCATGTTCACAATGATTAATTTTTTTATTAAAACGATACTCGTTCTTCTTGTATTGGTCTTAAGCTTCATTTCATGTTCTGATGAGGTGATTCAGCCACTGGAAAAGGATGAAGCCTATAATCTCCAGTTTCCTTCTTATTTTCCGAAAATGACTTTTGATACATCCATCAATCCGGTGACCAAAAACGGAGTGGAGCTGGGACGGAAATTATTCTATGAGGGCAGACTTTCAAGAAATAATACCATTTCATGTGGTTTCTGTCATATCCAGGAAAATGCTTTTACCCATCATGGTCATACGGTGAGCCATGGGGTAGACGACAGAATCGGAATCAGGAATGCACCGCCCATCCAGAATATGGCTTTTTTGAAAAGATATATGTGGGACGGAGTGATTCACAATCTGAATGAGCAGCCCATCAGCCCGATTACTGACGTAAATGAAATGGACAGTTCCATACCGGAAGCTATTTCGAAAATAAAAGATGATCAGAAATATAAAAAACTGTTCAGAGAAGCTTATGGAGACGAAACCATTACAGGAGAGAGAATTCTGAAAGCATTGTCGCAGTTTATGGCTTCTTTAATTTCTGCAGATTCAAAATATGACAGATTCAGACTGGGAAAAGAACAGTTGACTTCAACAGAAGCTCAAGGGATGGCCTTATTCGGGCAGAAATGTGCTTCCTGTCATAGCGGAGAACTGTTTACCGATGAGAGTTTCAGAAATACAGGACTCTATTACAATACGGAGTTCAAAGATGCGGGACGATACAGAGTTACTCTTAACCAGGTCGACTGGATGAAATTCCGTGTTCCCAGTTTAAGAAATGTGGAATATACCGCACCTTATATGCATGACGGAAGATTTTACACCTTAGAAGCGGTACTTAATTTCTATTCGGATCAGGTGGAAGATAATGCCAATCTTGATCCTCAGCTTAAACAGAATGGTCACATAGGAATTGCTATGAACAGCCAGGAAAAACAATCGATCATTGCGTTCCTGAAAACATTATCGGATAAAAGTTTTATATCCAATCCAAAATTTGCAGAATAATTTATAAAAAACATGAAGAAGATTATATTGATAGTAAGTTTGATCGTGTTTAGTCAGTATCAGGCAAAAACCATCAGAGACAGTGCTTATATTGCTCCCGAAACGCTTAACAGATTCGATTTTGATGATGACTGTGATGCTTGCGGCTGTGCAGCAGGAAACGGATCTTCCGGCTTTGAATCTTTACTGAATCCGCAGTTTATCGGAATCAAATACTTTGCTCAGCATTATAAAGCGAAAGAGAACTTATTTGTAAAAGATCTTACCCAGGATCAGTATTTCAATACGCTGCAACTTTGGGGGAAAATTCCTCTGACTAAAAAACTGAGTGTTTATGCGAGTCTGCCATTCCATTTTCATGAAAAGAAAACCATGCAGGGAGATATCAGAATCAATGGAATAGGAGATTTAAATCTGATGGGAATTTACCAGCTGATGAGCTCTAAAGATAATTTCCATCATCTGAGCGGAGGGTTGGGCGTGAAAATTCCACTTGGCAAGTTTGATGAAAAAGGAGCATCCGGTGTCAACCCAAGCTTTCAGCTGGGAACTGGCAGCTGGGATTATCAGGCCGCTTTGAATTATAAGTTTCAGAAAAATAAAGTAGCCGTACTGGTGAATACAGATTATACCATTAAAACAGAGAACAGGAAAAATTACCATTTTGGAAACCAATGGAACTATGCAGCAACAGGTTTTTATCAGGTTGCAGGAAATGAAAAATCTATATTCTCTGTAAAAACTGGAGTTCAGGGAGAAGTTTATGCTCAGAATAAACAGTTTGATGAAGCATTGCCGAACACTGCAGGAAGTGCTTTGTATGGAAAATTAGGTTTTGAAGCCTCTTATAAAAAGCTGAGCCTGGGAAGTGAAGTCATGCTTCCCATGTACACGCGCCTGGCGGGAGGAGATATTGAAGCCAAATCAAGATTCAGTATTTTTCTGAATATTGGAATTTAAAAAGAAACGCTTGTTGAAATCATGTTAAAGCTCCTTCGGGAGCTTTAATTGTTTATAAATCATGATTTTAGTTGGGGATTAGGAATAATTATTTATCTTTGCCGGAATTTGGTGAGCCGTAAAAAGCTCTTAAAAGGGAATCCGGTGAAAATCCGGAACAGACCCGCTGCTGTAAGCTCCGCACCAAAGTTTTTGAAGAATATATCCACTGTTTTTTTAATGGGAAGGATTTCAAAAATGGAGTAAGTCAGAAGACCTGCCAGACAATAATCGTTTGACGCTTTCGTGGAATAAAGCTTAGGACATCAATGATTCTGTGCAGTGACAGCTGTGCTTTGTCGTTGTATTCTTATACCCATTAGCGTCTTCATTACCCTAAATGAGCTAATGGCGGCAAAACTAACTACTTCTGCAATTCATAAAGCTGTTTTCACAATATTAGTGTTAACATCTCAACTTTTGTCTTCTCAAACCAAGAAGAAGGACACCCTTCAGGAAGAGACGATTAAAGGAATCAACCTTTACAAAAAGAATTTTAAAGAAATTATTCCTGCACAAACCCTGCAGGGAGAACAGCTGGAAAGACTAAACAGTCATTCTGTAGCAGATGCGCTGCGGTATTTTTCGGGAGTCCAGATTAAAGACTACGGCGGATTGGGTGGTTTGAAAACCATTAATATCCGAAGTATGGGAAGCCAGCATGTAGGGGTTTTTTATGATGGAATTCAACTGGGGAATGCCCAAAACGGACTGGTAGATCTGGGAAGGTACTCTTTGGATGATCTGGAAGAAATATCGTTGTATAACGGACAGAAAAGTGAAATTTTTCAGCCAGCAAAGGACTTTGGCTCTTCGGGGTCTATCTATTTACAGCCTAAAACACCCATATTTAAAGGACCAAGAAAAACCAATTTGGTGATAAGAGCAAAAAGTGCATCTATTGATCTCTTTAATCCTTCATTCCGGTTGGAACAGAAAATTTCAGACAAGGTTTCTGCCAGCTTCAGCGGAGAATTTATGCAGAGTGACGGAATTTACAGGTTCCGGTACGCGAAGAAATATCCTGATGGGCAGCAGGCGTACGATACCATCGCTAAAAGACAGGACTCAGATATTAAAGCAAAACGGTTTGAAACTTCTCTCAACGGAACTTTAAATAACGGAAGCTGGAATATCAGAGGGTATGGTTATATTTCAAACCGCGGAATGCCGACTCCCATTGTGAATGGTCGCTTTGGCGGAAGAGGAGCGAGACTTTCCGATGAGAACTATTTTGTACAGGCTAATCTGAGAAAAAAACTGTTCCCGAAATTTGAAACACAGCTTAAGGCAAAATTTGCCTACGATTATACCCATTTCATGGACACAGTTCGTTCGCAGTCTATTATTTATACCGATAACACCTATATCCAAAGGGAACTTTATCTTTCCTCTTCCAATATTTACTCAATCACTCCCAATTGGGATGTCAGCCTGAGTGGAGATTTTCAGTACAATAATCTGGACGCGAATCTGGATAACTTTTCTTATCCTACCCGTTACACTACCTTGGTAGCATTGGCAACGACCTATCAGTGGAACAGGTTCAAAATTTTGGGAAGCCTTTTAGGAACTTTTACTTTTGAAGAAGTAAGAAAAAACAAAAGACCGGGAGATGCCAGAGAGTGGACGCCTGCTGTTTTTATGAGCTATCAGCCTGAAAAAATTCCGGAGCTTACTCTAAGGGCTTTCTATAAAAGAATTTTCAGACTTCCAACCTTTAATGATCTGTATTATACGAATATCGGAAATACTTACCTGAAACCTGAATTCACCAATCAATATGATGTAGGATTTACCTATCAGAAGAATTATACCAACCGTCTCTTTAAGACCTTTTACGCTAAAGTAGATGGTTACTACAACAAAGTACAGGATAAAATTGTGGCAGCTCCGAACGGAAGCATGTTCCGCTGGCTGATGATGAACCTTGGATTGGTTGAAATCATTGGTGCAGATGTGAATGTGCAGACTGAAATGCAGCTTGGAAAAGTAACCCTCCGACCTTTGCTTTCTTATACATACCAAAGTGCAAAAGATATCAGTGATCCCGAAGATACTTTCTACCGCAATCAGATTCCTTATACCCCATGGCATAGTGGATCTTTCAGTCTGATGGCGGATTATAAAGACTGGAGTTTTAATTACAGTGCGATGTATGTAGGAGAAAGATACGATGTGAATCAGGACAATATCCAGTACAATTATGTGCAGCCCTGGTATACTCATGATCTCTCTGTTCAGAAAAAATTCAACTGGGCGAATCATCAGTTTAAAATAAGCCTTGAGATGAATAATATTTTCAATCAATACTATGATGTTGTCCTCAATTATCCGATGCCTGGAAGAAACTTTAAACTTATTCTAAACTTCACCCTATGAGAAAATTAAACTTTTATTTTTTATTTCTTGTATTAGCTTTTATTACTTCATGCCGTACAGATGAAATTATTGTCCGCCAGGAAGTGGTAGAAGGGCTTCCTTCAGAAAATACAGCAATAAAAGGCTTCTACATGCTCAATGAAGGGAATATGGGGAGTAATAAATGTACCCTTGATTTTTTTGATTACACCAAGGGAACTTATTTTAGAAATATTTATGCAGAAATCAATCCCAATGTGGTAAAAGAGTTGGGAGATGTAGGAAATGATATCAAAGTGTACGGAAGCAAACTTTATATCGTAGTCAATGTTTCCAATAAAATTGAAGTTCTTGATGCCAAAACGGCCAAACGTATTACTTCTATTCCATTACAAAACTGCCGGTACCTTGCTTTCAAAAACGGAAAAGCTTATGCCAGCAGCTACGCCGGACCTGTAGCGATTAATCCGAAAGCACCAAAAGGGAAAGTAGTAGAAATTGATACGACTTCTTTTTCCATCCAGCGTGAGGTAGTGGTAGGATATCAGCCCGAAGAAATGGAAATTGTGGGAAATACCTTATTTGTTGTTAATTCCGGAGGATATAAGGCTCCCGATTACGACAATACAGTTTCCGTCATCGATCTGAACACTTTTACAGAACTCAAAAAAATAAATGTTGCCATCAATCTTCATCACATTAAAAAAGATAATTACGGTGATCTCTATGTAACCTCAAGAGGAGATTATTATAATGTTCCTTCCAGTCTTTATCTCATAGATGCAGCTACAGGAACGGTCAAGAAAGATTTCCATCTCTCCGTGAGTGAAATGACAATCGTGAATGATAAACTCTATTTCTATGGAAATGAATTCAACTACAATACCCACAGCTATAAAAAGACATTTGGAATCATTGATGTAAAAACAGAACAGATCATCGCCAACAGAATTTTTGACAAAGAATATGAAGATGCCATTAAAACCCCTTACGGCATTGCCGTAAATCCCATCACAGAAGATATCTACATGACAGATGCCAGAAATTATGTATCCATGGGATTTGTGTATTGCTTCGATAAAAACGGACACTTTAAATGGAAAACGGAAGGCGGAAATATCCCTGCCCACTTCGCTTTTTTATACAAATAACCAATCTTAAGACATGAACAGAAATACCTTTACTTATTTAAAAACCGGGCTTTTTTCCTTTTTCCTTTTAGGAGCGATTGCCTGTAAACATGATGATGAAGACGAATTTACCTTTAACGGCCTTGATGATTCCTATACCATTGAGCGTTTAAAGGTTTTGAGTATTCCTACCAATGCATCAGGATCGGTTACTTGGAGTATCAACGATTCTATTATTTCCCAAAACTCAGAACTTGAATTTATCAGTGTAAATGCAGATGCTTATCCTCTGACTTTAAAGATCAGGAATAAAGGAAACGAGCAGGTTTTTCATTCTAAAATAATTGTAACCAAAGAAAAAACACCTTATAGCAGATACATTTCCAAAGTACTGGAGTTCCGCCCTGCCGTAGGACAGTTTATGAATGAAATTCCGGAATATTTACCGGGGAATACTGCCGCGAATATGCTTCAGAAAGCCAATGAATCTTTGGTGGGAGGTAATTCAACCATGATCAGTCTGGGAGGATATGGGGGATATGTAGTGTTTGGTTTTGATCATACGATTCCCAATCTGAATGGACGTGATTTTAAAATACTCGGAAATGCATTCTTTGGAAATGATGCCGCGGATCAACGTTCAGGATCCTGTGAACCGGGAATTATTATGGTGGCCTACGACAGAAATAAAAACGGAAAGCCGGATAATGATGAATGGTACGAAATTGCAGGTAGTGAATATTTTAAAAATGCTACCGTAAAAGATTACAGCATAACTTATTTTAAGCCTGACGAAAATAAAACACCTGTAGCCGGAACTGAATTCTGGCAGACCGATGTGGAATATATAAAATGGAGTGACAATCTGGGGAATCAGGGCTTTAAAACAAAAAATACATTTCACGTACAAAGCTATTATCCCTTATGGTATACTGAGAGTTCTTACGGATTTTCGGGAACAAGACTCGCCAATAATTTTTATGATCAGAACGGTGACGGATCGTATTGGGTAGGAAAATCATATGAGTTCGGATATGCAGATAATGCTCCGAATAATGATGAAGCTTCCAATATTGATATTTCATGGGCGGTAGACAGAAGTGGAAAATATGTAAAACTTCCGGGCGTAGACTTTATGAAAATATATACAGGAGTCAATCAGGAAGCCGGCTGGCTTGGTGAAGTTTCTACAGAAGTAGCAGGAGCTTACGATCTGCACTTCAAATAATAAGTCAATAATACAATCTATTTAAATTAATAAAAAATGAAAAAGTTTTATCTTTTTATGATGCTTTTTCTGTTTGCATGCGTATCCAATGCACAGATAAAAGTACAGGGTGTGCCCAGAAATGATATTTCAGGGATCAGTAATCTTAATACCACTGCCATCAGTTTTTCTGATATTCAGTATTGGGTAGGGTCGGGAACCAATCAGGCTGCTTTTGTAGTACAGTGGAACGACGGTAAAAATCCTGATGCGATGGTTTGGGGATTCAAATGGAACGGAAGTGCTACCGGAGAAGACATGCTGAAAGCTATTGCTAAAGCAGACCACAGATTATATACGTTGCTTTATCAGGGAACACAATTTGGATCAGCAGTCGGAGGGATTGGATTTGATCTGAACGGCCAGGGGACCAATGCCTTGATCAAAAGCGGAAATTCCACTTATCCGTTATATCCGGTCAATGGTTTTGTCAATACGACAGCTTATGATTTCGACAGCTACACCATTGTAGATGCTGCGAACGATCATTGGCAGTCAGGTTGGACCGTGAACGGATATTGGGCGTACTGGGTAAAGAATCCGGCGGATGCAGATTTCGGATATTCCAGTGTTGGAGCTTCCTCACGGACATTGCAAAATGGTTCCTGGGATCTATGGAATTTCAATGTAGGATTTAATGAAACACCTGTTTCTTCTACCATGACTCCGGTTTCTCCCTATGTAGCTTCTACAAACTATACCAACGGATATTTTATGGTGAACGAAGAATGGTTTGGTCATACCAACGGTTCTGTAAACTTCATTGATAATAACGGCCAGATTAATTACCGTGTCTACAGTAATGCAAACAATAACCAGGCTTTTGGGGCAACTACACAATACGGAGCCATCTACGGAGATAAATTCTATTTTGTTTCAAAACAAGCTGCTGATGGAGGAGATACTCAATATACTCCCGGAGGAAGACTGGTTGTAGCCAATGCGCAGACCATGCAGAAAATTGCTGGTTTTAATAACATCGGAGGCGGTGATGGTAGGTCATTTGTGGGAGTAAACGAACATAAAGGATATATCGGTACTTCCACCGGTATCGTTCTTTTTAATATTGATAATTTACAGGTTGGTAATTTAATTACCGGAACAGGTGGAAACGGGCAGATCGGAAATATGATCCGTACTTCTCAATATGTTTTTGCCGTAAAACAGGGAGTAGGAATTTTAGTGATTAATCCTAATACCGATACGATAGTGAGTACTATTGCAGGAGGGTTCTACTCGGTGGTTCAGGCTAAAGACGGAAGTGTATGGGGAATTCAGGATCAGAAGCTGATCAGCATTAATCCTACCACTTTTGCAACACAGATCTACAATATCCCAACTACAAAGTATATCGGAGACTGGGGAGCATGGAATGCCGGAAGATTCACAGCAAGTAACAAAGAAAATGCTTTATACTGGATCAATTCAATAAGCAGCTGGAGCTCAGGAACACAGATTGTGAGATTTGATGTTACAACGAAAACATTTAACGAAAACTTTGCTGCAATTCCAGGACAAACAGGTCAGTTTAAACAAATTCCGTACGGAGCGGCTCTTCGTGTAAACCCTGTTACCGGAGAGTTGGTTCTGAATACCACAGAAAGCGGATATGGAGCACACTACCAGAAAAACTGGATTCATACCTATGATATGACCGGAGCCCTTATCAATACAAAAACTCTGAACGACTACTATTGGTTCCCTGCGTTAACGGTATTTACCAATAACTCAGTTCCTGTTGTAAGTAATGTTTTCCCTTCACAGGTTACTGCAGGAAATACAACGGCAATTGATCTGAAATCAATAGTTTCTGATGCAGACAATATGACGGTATCTGTTGTGAAATCTATCAAATCAAACAGCAACCCTGCCACGGTTTCTGCAGTGATTAACAATAATGATGAGCTGGTTCTGACACCACTTTTTTCAGGCACGTCTGATATTGTGATCAGCTTTAACTCAAACGGTAAATTAGTTGAAAAAACACTTACAGTAAACAGTACGGCTTCCACTTTAGCAACTGCTGAGGTGAAGAAACTGGAATTCAGCATTTATCCGAATCCGGTAACTGATATTCTTACGATTAAAACTCAGGAGAAAATTCAGAATGTTTCTCTTTACGATGCTTCGGGCAGAATAATCAATGTGCAGCTGAACAATGGTCAGATTAATGTAAGTGCACTTCCAAAGGGTATTTATATTGTAAAAGCTATAACCGATAAAGCGGTATATCAGCAGAAATTAATCAAAAACTAATACTATTGCAGATAGTAATCTTGTTATTTTAACCCCTGATCAATTTTGGTCAGGGGTTTTTATTGATCAATCAATAGGAGATGATATTAAAAACCCGGCAAGCTTTAAAAGCTTGCCGGGTTCATTCTGTTGTATATCTTCTTTATTTGATAATCACTTTTTTAGAGTATGTTTTTCCTTCTTTTGTCTGAAGTTTCATAATATATACCCCTTGTGGCTGTTTGGTATCAAAAGTATTTGATGTCAGCTTGGAACGGAATACTTCTTTTCCTGAAGTATTGGTTAAAGTAACTTCGGAACCTTCTGCAGAAACATTTTTGTCAAGAGTGAACTGCCCGTCCTGGCTGTGAGCCATGAAATTGATGAAAGGATCTTTGTACTGGTAAGCATAGTATACTCTAAGCTCTCCACCGATATTCAATAATCCGGAATTCACATTTATTTTAATGCGGTCAAAAGGGATGTTCATCGTCATCTCTATTTCCCCTTTGCTTGGATCTCCGCTTCCAAGAGTGATCAGTTTTGTGGCAAGACTTGTGTAATCGTTATTGGAAACATCTCCATTAAATGTTTCAATAGATACCCCGCCCAATAGCTGTGCAGATAGAGGAGTTCCGTTTGAACCTATCGCAAGAACAAGTTTATTGGTATTGTTCGCAATATTGGTAGTTGGGAAAATCAATGTCTGTTCTGTTCTTGCAAGAAGCCCCACAGAAACCTGTAGAGTAGAATAGTCATTCTCGTTGCTCCCTACAGCATTCTGAGGATTCAATACACCACAACCCAGGCATACTCCTAGCACCTGATTGGTCTGGCTGCTTGCGTAGGTTTTTACGATCTGAGCAAAAGACATTGTGCTGGTTAAAAATAGGAATGATGCCAAAACTGCAGCTTTCATCGTGCGTTGGCTCAATAATAAATAAGTTTTCATATGTAGAAAATTTTGGATTTTAGTTTTTTTGTAAATTTATAAATAAAATAATTATGTTGCATATTTTATTTCATAATTATGTGATTTGTTAATAATTTATTGATATTTATAATTGGTTATTTATTATTATTTAATGAAGTTGTTGTTTGTACTTGACTGAAAATGAATGTGAAAAATACGGCAGGCTTGAAAAAATCTACCGCATTTAATCTATCATTCATTAAATTATTTGATTAGAATTTTTTTGGAATAGGTTTTACCTTCTTTCGTTTGTACATTCATGATATAAACACCTTCCGGCTGTTTCGGCTCAAATGTATTTGATCTTATTGTAGAACGGAATACTTCTTTTCCTGAAGTATTGAACAGAGTAATTTCGGAACCTTCTACAGGCACATTTCCACCAAGAGTAACCTGTCCGTTCTGACTGTGAACCATAATATTCATTAAGGGATCCTGGTAAGCATAATAAACTCTGAAACCACCGCCAAGGCTTAGAACACCGCCTGTTAATCCGATTCTTATCCCATCATAAGGCTTTGTAGGTTTGAATTCTATTGTACCTCTGTTTGGGGTTGCGCCCAGTTTAAGAAGGCTTACATCAATTGTTCTCCGGTCATCATTGGATGTACCGCCATTCATTGTTTCAAGCGTTACTCCGCTTAACAACTGTACAGATAATGGTATGTTGTCTGTTCCGATTCCTACTACCAGCCTTGTGTCAGATCTTAGGTCAGGGAAAATTAGGGTTTGCTGAATTCCTCCCAACAGGACTGTTCCCAATACCATTGTTGAATAGTCATCCTCATTATCTCCTACAGCGTTAAGGGGATTATCAATATGACATCCCAGGCAGGCTACTCCGAATACTCCGGAGCTTTGTGCGTGTGCATAAATTCTGTTTTGTGCCAAGGACATTGTGCTGGTAGAAAATAAAAATAAAGCCATCAATCCGGCCTTTAAAGAGGATCGGCTTCCCGAAAATAAATTGAATTTCATGTTATATTTTTTAAAAATGAATAGTTTTATTCAAATGTAAGGATTAATGGAAGAAGTAAAAAAAAATATTTCCATAAATGGTGATATTTTTGATGAAATTTAATATGACTCCATCATTGGGAATGAAAATAATGTACAAATCTTACCAGTGAGATGTTTTTGTTTGATGTATTATTGTTTCAGTTAGATAAAGCCAGGTGCGGTTGAAAGCTTAAATCTGTTAATCTTGTTGAAAAGAAATTGCCGGAATCCTGTATATAGAAATAAAAAAAGGACTTTCGAAAAAGTCCTTTTGTAGCCCGTAGGGGAATCGAACCCCTCTTACCAGAATGAAAATCTGAGGTCCTAACCGATAGACGAACGGGCCCTCTATCTTTCATTACCGAAGTAATGTGTTAGCTTTTGTTTTTATAAGTGTCAACTCTTATTGTAGCCCGTAGGGGAATCGAACCCCTCTTACCAGAATGAAAATCTGAGGTCCTAACCGATAGACGAACGGGCCGGTTAGATTTATTTTAATATAGCTTTTTCTACAGTAATCTTTATAAAACCACCGTTGTTACAGTGGTCTTATAAGATGTAAGTAGCCCGTAGGGGAATCGAACCCCTCTTACCAGAATGAAAATCTGAGGTCCTAACCGATAGACGAACGGGCCAGCTATATTGTTACGCTAATTTATTAACGTGCTTTGTTAATTTGCTTTTCAAGTTAGCTGCTTTGTTCTTGTGGATAATATTTTTCTTAGCTAATTTATCCAATAAAGCGATAACTTTTGGCAATTGTTCTGTAGCAGCAGCTTTGTTCTCTTCATTTCTTAAAGCTTTTAAAGCTGTTCTAGCAGTCTTGTGGTAATATCTGTTACGAAGTCTTCTAGTTTCGTTTTGTCTGATTCTCTTTAGTGCTGATTTATGATTTGCCATATCGTTTAAATGTGAGTGCAAAACTATAAACTTTTTTTTAAACTACCAAATTTATTTTTAAAAATTTTAATTTTCTTCTGATAGATACTTTCTGAGTTTATTTATTGCCTGTTCTATTTTTAAATTTTCTTGTTCTTTCTCTAATTTTTTGATCGTATTTCCCAGCATGATCAGTGCATTATTCCATTCTCCAGTGGTATTGGTGAAAGTAAGTTCATCAATTGTTACTTCAAAAGCAACCCTTTCTCCAGTCCTGTAAAGCCTGAAACTGATTTTATCATCTCTGCCTGTAATCCCGCCTTCATTGATTTGTAAATCGTAACTTTTTGGGTTAGAGTGGATTTTCTTAAAAAGCAATTTCGCTTCTTGTATTTTTAAATCCGGCATGATATAAAATTTGATGGTCTGCAGAAAACTACAAACAATGATTTATCAATAATATTTTTCATCAGTGTTACCCTATTGGTAGAACCAACTATGGATAAATTTTTTGCAAATATAATGCTTTTGTGACATATAACATATAGGGATTGCTTTTTTCAAATAATTCTTAATACAAATATTGCTAATAGCAATATTATGAGGTGAAGTCTCAAGTAAAATAAATATAATACGTCAGGTTCTGTCGTTACCCGAATCTACATTTGGCTCATAGTAAATTCAAATGATATGATACAAAGATTAAATTACGTCTTGAGCAGAGACATTGACAGCCCTTATGGAAAAAACAGTGTGTTTTTTGAAACATTTGTTGTTCCTCCCGAAGATTTCGATAAAATCCCCGAAACTAAAGTAACAGATCGCATAAAATATACTTTCATACTATGTAAGAGTGGTGTTGAAGTGTTTGATAGGTACGAAAAAGAGGGTGTAGAAGAGAAACAATTTAAAGTTTTCTATGAAGAAGATGACCCTAAAAAAAGTAACTTTTTTGGCACAGCCTGTCGGGTAAAAATGGGAAAAGATGCCAAAAACTTCTTTAACAGAATTTATAGTAATAATCAAAATACCACATATGTAACTCCAACAGAATCAATAACTGTAAGTGGGTTTGACAATCTTGTTAGAGAGCTTGCTGATGATAAAAAGATAAACGAAACTCTTTTGAAAGGTGCAATCTATTTAGAAATTGCAGAACAAACCCAATTGAACGAAGCCTTTAAAAAGGTATTTTCTTTAAATAATCAATTGGCTGATTGGCTTAGAGGAGGTATTGAAACTGTTGAAACTTGGAAATTCACGGAAGAAAATTATGATTACGAGAAGTATTTTGTATTACCGATGTATAGTACTTATCAAAATAAAGTAGGTACAAGCGGATTTCAAAAACAAGAAGCAAAATATAAGCCCATCATTCCTGTTCCTATTTCTGCCAGAGAATACAAAACTATGCAGAATGCTTCTGAAATAGCAAGTGACGGATTTAACAAGCTCAAAGACTTTGTAGATTATTTTGATGAAATTTCCCTGGCAATAGTTTCAACTGTTGTTAAAGCAACCCCAACAATAGCGGACGATATTTTCTTTGCTGTAGTCTTCTATTTAAAGAATTTCATAGAAGATAATATCCCTGAAAGCATTAAAAATATATATAATAAACTCAAATCATTCTTTAAGGATGTCTTAGATGTCATTTCTGGGATTGGAGCGTTTATAGGAGAAAAAATCAATCAGGAAGTAGCAAAAATTAATGCTTTTTTATGTGGATTACTTAACGGTCTTATCTCATTGGCTCAAACAGTAATTATGTTATTAGCTATGATTACTGACAATCTTCCATTTTTAAATATGGAGAAATTAAGCCCTGTAGAGCTTACAAAACATCAAGAAAAGTTAGAGTTTATTGAAGATTTCGCAGATTTATTTGCTGAAAACTCAAAAGAGTTTCTTAGTGGAATTAAAAATATTTTTAGCAATGGTAAAATTTGGAAAGAAATTTCACAATTCACTGACATGCTAAAAAAGAAATTTTCAGAACTTAATGACTACTTTTGGGCATACTTTGTAGGTGCTATTGCTTTTGAGCTTATTTTGGATGCTATCATCACCTATTTTACAGGAGGCGCATCTCTTGCTGGAAAAATCTCTGAGAAGATAGCACAGGCAGCAGGTAAAATTGGTAGAGTATCTCAAAAATCAGCAAAATTAGGAAAAGCGATAAATTTTTCTAAAAACATAGGTAAGAAAATTGGTAATTCATTGGCAGATCTGTGGAAATGGTTAAAAAAGGAATTTTTAGAGTTAGTAGAAGCCATAAAAAGTGGGAATTTAGCTCATTATTTGAAGAAAAAATTCTATGAATTAACAGATGATGTGGAAGGTTTGCGTAAATTGGCTTTTGGAAGATGGCTCAGTAAATTTGACAAAGGCTTCTTCAATCATCTTGAAGGAGAGTTTAATACGGAACTTTTTATAAAAAACCTGCCTTCTGGTTTCAAATACACAGATGAAGTTTTAGTTTCCCAAGGAGGACACAGAGGGTCGGGAATTTTCAACGGAGCAATAGATGTTGAGAAAATATTAGATCCTGAAGGAGTTTATTCTATGGCTCATTTGGCAGATGATATTCCCTTTAAAGCTAAAATAAGTATTAAATACAAAGATGGTTATTTGGTGAAAAATGCTGAATCATCAATGTTTCCTAAAAATTGGGATCTTAAAAGAATACAAGAGGAAATAGCATATGTATATGAAAATACTGTAGTTAAAGGACAAGGAGTAAATCCAGCCTCATTGGGCAAAAAATTTAAACAATATAAGTTCAAAGACTCTTCAGGTAGATTTGACATATTAATTGAGGTTGATGATGCAGGAAATATTATGAATGCATATCCGCTGCTGTAAAATAAAAATATTATATAAAATGAAATATACATTTAAAAAAGATATGTGGGGAGACACAATCTTACACTCTATTCAGAGTGAAGAAAGTACTATAAACCACTTTGGTAGTTGGAATTGGACACCACAAAAAATTCAAAGTTTAATTGACGGTGTGGAACAAAGCAAAAACAAAGATTCTGATGAATCCTTTGACTGGCAAAACGAGGATGTTTTCTTCCGAAGCAATAAATATGGGGTTTTCTTTGTAGACCTCATGAAACAAAGGGCAGGTGAAAAATCTAAAAAGCAGGATTTGGATTTAGAACACGATGAGTTTATCAAGTTTCTGCAAGACTTTAAAAAATTTGTTGAAGAAAACAAATAGATTGTAGCCGCCTAAGAGATTAGGCGGTTATTTTGTGAAAAATGCAGAATCTTCTATGTTCCCTAAAAATTGGGATCTTAAAAGAATACAAGAGGAAATAGCGTATGTATATGAAAATACGGTAGCTAAAGGGCTTAATAAAAAAATAAAAGCACCTACTGACTTATTTGATAAGTACGAGGGTTCAACTTCAGTAGGATTTAAAATTAGAATAGAAGTTGACAATACGGGTAAAATCATGAATGCTTATCCAATTATTTAAAAATAAAAGAAAATGAAATATAAATTTTACATTGAAGTAATAGAAGATATAGTTACTTTTGGAATAATGCCTGAAGAAGAAAAATATAATGTTTTGTTTAGGTTCGGAGATTCGGGTTGGACTCCACAAAAAATTCAAAAATTAATTGAAGGTGTGGAACACAGCAAAAATAAAGAACCTGACGAATCCTTTGACTGGCAAAACGAGGATGTTTTCTTCCGAAGCAATAAATATGGGGTTTTCTTCGTAGACCTCATGAAACAAAGGGCAGGTGAAAAATCTAAAAAACAGGATTTAGATTTAGAACATGATGTTTTTATTAAGTTTTTACAAGACTTTAAAAAATTTGTAGAGGAAAATAGTTGATAAATTTGAGTAATAACAAGAAATTTTTAGTTTACTCTTAACATAAAGAGATTGTCTTAATCAAAGGCAGTCTCTTTTTGGTTTCCAAAATTTATAAATCTTGAAGTTTTCAAGTTGTAAATAACAAAAGTTAAAGAAAGTAAAGGAAAATTTTAGCGAACAAAAAAGATTTTCGAAATTCGCCTTGTACAAAGCGTGTATGAGCGTTCTTTTAAAATTCGTGGAGATTTCGTTGAATTTTGGAATAAAAAAATCCCTGAACCTTATATTGGTCAGGGATTGATTGATGTAGTTTTGTAGCCTATAGGGGAATCGAACCCCTGTTGCAAGAATGAAAATCTTGAGTCCTGACCACTAGACGAATAGGCCAAATTTTGAGGTTGCAAAAGTAGGAATTAACTTTTAAACTTCAAAATTATTTTTTTTGATTTATTTGTAGACCTTTTGTATCACCGTATTTTTGATACCTTTAGCTTCAAGTTCCTTCTGAAGTTTTACAGCATCTTCCAATGTGTATACTTTTCCATACGTGTAGTAGAATACACCGTTGTCCTTATTTCGTTCCACATCTTTTAAATTCTGGAGGATATAAGAATTGCCGTTCAGTTTATCACCTGCATACACTTCAATCGTATAATATCCCATATTGATTCTCTGGTTAGGCATAAATCCTACGGCAAACGCATTTCTGAAACCGGCATCCTTCGCTGTTTTAAGATTAATATCTTTTACCGAAGCCATATTGGTGACAGCATAGTAATACTTGTACTGCCCGTTTTCTTTAAGCGTAAGAATATAGTTCAGGCCTTTCAGGGCAGGATCATTTTCATTGTATTTCATAGGAGAACTCATTAATAGAATTCTGAAATCATTTTTCAAAGGAACCTCTGCAGGTTTTTCCGGCTCTGGCTTTCTTGTTGCAATAGAACCACCGGATTTTCTGTCAATCGCCTTTTTATAATCAATAATAGCATTGTAGATACTTTCTGCAATTTCAGTCTGCCCCTTATCTGAAGCAATGTAGTGACTTTCTTCAGGGTGATTGATGAACCCGGTTTCTATCAGTACAGATGGCATGGCATTCATACGGAGAACATGAAGGTTTTTCTGAAATACACCTCTTGATGATCTTTTATCTTTATTCACAAAATTATCTTCTACCAATCCTCCCAAAAGAAGACTTGATTCGAGATATTTACTTTGCTGAAGTTTCAGGGCAATTAATGATTCCGGTGAGTCCGGATTATAAGAACCAAAGATCTGCTTATCTTTTTCATCCAGGAAAATTACGTCATTTTCTCTTTTGGCTACTTCCAGGTTTTCATTATTCTGGTTAGGTCCCTGTACATATGTTTCTGTTCCATATGCTGTAGGTCTCTGGGATGAGTTACAGTGAATGGATATAAAAAGGTCTGCTTTGCTTCTGTTGGCCAGATTGGTTCTGTCAGACAGAGACGGATACTCATCTATTTTACGGGTATAGATTACCTTAAAATCTCTGTTTTTTTCTAACATCGCACCTACTTTTAATGTAATGGCAAGTGTAATGTCTTTTTCTGCGATTCTTCCGATGTCGGAATAAGTCCTGTTGGCTCCATGATCACTTCCTCCGTGTCCAGCATCCAGAACGATAGTAAACTTCTTCTGGGAGAAAATAAAGTTGCTGATAAGGATAAGGAGAAATGATAAAATTATTTTAAAATTTTGTTTGTGCATCTTACAGTTATAAAAATTATATTAATTTTGGGCCTTAATTATATAGTATAAAATTGGCCAAAACCGTCTTCAAAAATATATTACAAATTTTAATTATCCTAATTTTTAACAATTTTTTAGCACAGAAAACTCCTGAAAAATTGCCTAAAAATGCGGTTAATGATACTATTTCCAAAAAGGATACCATAGTTGTAAAAAAAGAAACCCTCAATGATGTTCTCCGTACAAAAGCGGATGATCAGAGAAGAGACGTTCCGAAAAAAATGACATTCCTGAACAAAAATGCTCAGGTAAAGTATCAGGATATGCAGATTGATGCAGATTATATCTCTATTGATGATAATAAAAATCTGATCTATGCAAGAGGAAAACAAGACTCTTTGGGCAAGATTGTGGAGCCTGTAATCACTACGCAGGCCGGAAAAAAATACGAAACCAACGAATTCAGCTATAATACAAAAACAAAACAGGCCATTGCCTTCAATGCAAGAACAGAAGAAAGTGAAGGGGTAATTATAGCGCAGAAAACCAAAAAATATAATGATTCCGTATTTGCAATGAGAAAAGCAGATTATACAACGGATGATTATTTTATCAAGAAAAAAGATACGGCAGCGGATTATTTTATGAGAGCTTATAATATTAAGCTGATTAAAACCAAAACAAAATCCCAGATCGTAACAGGTCCTATTCAGATGTTTATCGAACAGGTTCCTACACCGCTTTATCTTCCATTCGCTATTTTACCATTCTCAGATAAAAGAGCTGCAGGTATTCTGATTCCAAGTTTCGGGGAAAGAGAAGATGTAGGTTTCTTCCTGAACGGAATAGGATATTACCAACCCATTGGGGAACATTTTGACCTTAAGGTTTTAGCAGATATTTATACAAAAGGAAGCTGGAATTTACGTCCGCAGGTGAATTACCAGAAGAAATACCGTTACTCCGGAAACTTTACGGCAGATATCGGTACAATGGTGAGAGGAATCAAAGGTCTGGACGATTATACTAAAAACAGTACCTACAGAATCAACTGGACACACTCGCAGGATTCCAAAGCCAATCCTTTCCTTACATTCAGTGCTTCTGTTGATATTGTAAGTACCAAGTTCTATAACAACCCGCTTAACAACAATTACATTTTCAACCAGAATGTATTGAATACTCAGCAAAACTCTACGGTAACCCTTACCAAAAGATTCCTGAAACTGCCGATGACTATTACGGGAACTGCTTCATATTCCCAGAACTTTGCGACAGGATTGGCAGACCTTCGTCTTCCGCAGATGAACGTGGCCATCAACCAGTTTTATTTATTTAAATCAAGAACAGGGATCAGACAGGGATTGCTTGAAAATATTACAGTGAATACTGGTTTCAACCTTACCAATTTTGTGAATACTCAGGAAAATGAGTTGTTTAAGAAAGAAATGTGGGATAAAATGCAGACAGGGCTTAAAAATAATATCGCATTGGCTACCAATACAACTTTGGCGAAATATTTTACTTTCAGTTTAAGTGCGAATATTGACAATGCCCTGACAACAAAAACACTGAACAGATATTATGATCCGGTAAAGAATGTAACTGTTGATGAAATCAATAAAAACTTTACAGGATATTCTACTTTCTCCACTTCCGCCAGTCTCCAGACGACACTTTTCGGAATGATGAAATTCAAAAAAGGATCTGCTGTGGAAGCCGTAAGACATATGATGACCCCGAGTGTAAGCTTTACTTATTCCCCGGATTTTTCAAGTCCTAATTTCGGATATTACAGAAACTATTATAATGCAAACGGAGCGTTGACGCCGTACTCTATTTTTGAAAAAGGAATTATCGGAAGCCCGTCAAGCGGTATGCAGGGAGCTTTAGGTTTCAATATCGGTAACAATATTGAGATGAAAGTAAAGTCTAAGAGTGATTCTACGGGGGTAAAGAAAATCAAAATTTTTGAATCTTTAAACCTTGCAGGAAGCTACAACTTTGCAGCTAAAGATCACCCTTGGTCTGTGTTCTCCATCAACGGGCAGTCTTCATTTTTCAATAATAAGTTAACGGTAAATACCAGTCTTGCACTGGAACCTTATAAAATTGAGTTTTTACCGGGACAGGATACCGGAATAAGAACAGAGCAGTTCGGACACTTCAGTGTACAGGGATTCAATGTTCAGTTATCATATCCTTTAAGCAGCGAGATCTTTGGAGAAAAAACAGATTATGCCAAAAAATATTCCTCGAAGGGAGAAATCCGAAATGAAAATTATTATTTTGATGATGATCATTATGCTCACTTTGATCAGGCCTGGACTTTAAATGTCAGCGCCAATTACGCTTATTCCAAAGGATTAAGCAGATTTGGTAATAAAATTGCATCCATTGGATTGGATGGTAGCATCAAACTGACTCCATACTGGAATATCAACGGAAGTACCCATTATGATATGGTGACCAAAGAATTGGCATATACAAGAATTGGTTTTTCAAGAGATCAGCGAAGCTTTACGATCAATTTCAACTGGGTTCCTTTCGGACAATATAAAGTGTATGACTTCTTTATCGGTATCAAAGCCAATATCTTAAGTGATGCCTTGAAGTACAAAGACAGAAGCTTTACCCAGCCTAATGCACCTTTCTAATATCAGATTGGCATTTGAAAATATAAATTTTATATTTGCAGGCAGAATAAATTCTAATGAAATCACTGTTGGCAGAATTCAAAGACCAACGAATATGGCAGATAGTGATTGCTTATGACCCTTAGAAAAAAATTAAATATCCGCATATGAAACAAATAATCAACACAGTTAATGCACCTGCAGCGATCGGGCCTTATTCACAAGCTAATATGGCCAACGGAGTTTTGTATATCTCCGGACAGATTCCTGTAGATCCTGCAACTGGTAAATTGGTAGAAGGTATTGAAAAGGAAACGCACCAGGTAATGAAAAACCTTGAAGCGATTCTTACTGAAGCCGGCATGACTTTCAAAAATGTTGTAAAAGCTACCATCTTCCTTAAAAGTATGGATGATTTTGCTGTAATGAATGATATCTATGCATCTTACTTAGATTCAGAAAGCTATCCAGCTCGTGAAACAGTACAGGTTTCATGTTTGCCTAAAAATGTGGATATCGAAATTTCTATGATTGCACATCAGGATTAATGAATTTTATAAGAAATACAGTTGCGGTTCTGATAGGTCTTGGTATTGCAGGGCTTATTATTACTCTTGGTATAAGGGCTTTTCCGCAATGGGTAACTTTTGAGGCTTTTGCTCCGTTTGAGCACTGGCAAAGGTTTCTTTTCAGTATGAAAGATGATAAGGCGTTTTTCGGCTTCCTTTTATTTATTTCCGGATTAGGAACTACTATTGGGGGAGTGGCAACCGCTATCATTGTTAAATATGCTAAAGTAGCCTATGCTATTCTGATTGGCTTTATTATGCTTTTTATTGCCATGTTGGATGTTATTATTTTTCCCTATCATCCTACGTTTTATAAGATCTCCATTTTCCTTACGTTCTTTCCGTTTTCCTGGATTGGAGGGAAGATTGTAGAAGTGATCTATGAAAGAAATAAAAAGAAAAGTATCGCTGACAAAATGAATAAGTCTAAATAAATAATAAAAAAAACGCTGCAGATTCTGCAGCGTTTTTTGTTGAAAAGAGTTAGTAGATTTCCGTATTAAACATATTTCAAAAAATAAAGAGGATAATCAAGCTCAAAGGTTTCATGGAAAATGGTAAATCCATTTTGTTGGTAGAAGGTTCTGTTTTCTAATGTTGTTGTTTCAACATATATGAGTTCGTTCTCATATTTACTCATAGATTCTTTTAAAAGTCTTGTTCCAATTCCTTTGCCCTGTTCACCAGGAACTACAGCCATTAACCATAAATGAACAAATTTTTCTTCCGGATGAAATTTTACTAAGAGTTTTTCTCGTTGTAAAACTTTAAAGATATTTTCAATTCCAATACAATTGAACAGCAATTTTATTTCAAGCCAGATTTTTTTTAAACTGATTTGGGATTTTTCTAAGTATAAAATGCATGCTTTGTGATCGTCGCTGAGAAATATGCTTCCATTTAGCAGTGATAAATCAAATTGAAATTCCATTAATGCTCTCAATCTCTTATATCTGTTGCCAGAATTCTTTATGACAAAATTGATAGAATTAGGAATAAGAACATTTATGAAAGACTGGCATAAAATAGTAACGACTTTTTCTCTATCCTCATAGGTAGCTTTTTTCATGCATTTTTGTTTTTTCAAATATATAAAAAATAGAAGTGTGTTAATCAGTGTTTTATATGGCTTGTGTTAGTTTCTGCATTGAGCTTAGTTAACTTTTTTTCAAAAAAAACCATTCTTAAGCAAGAATGGTTAACTTTTTAATGTGAAATCAAAAAAATTCAATTAAGGCATTTTGAATCCTTTCGTATAAATTCTTCCGTAATCATCTACGAATTTTACCTGTACATTCCCCTGATATTTCTCAAGGATTTTTTCTACATCTTTTTGTGAATTGACAGGTTTGCCGTTTACCTCGATGATGATATAGTTATCTACAATTCCGATTTTAGCCATTTCACTGCCCTCAGAAACGTTTTTAGCTACTACACCACTGTTCAGTCCATATTCTGTTTTGAAACGTTCCGTAAGAGGGTCAAATTCAGATCCGATTTTTTCTGTTACGCTAAGATCGGCTTTCGTTCTGGTTGAAGTTCCTCCTTTCTGGTCTCTAAGTGTTACCGAAGTAGTTCCTTCTTTACCATTTCTTGAGTAGGTTACCTGAACTTTGTCACCAGGACGCTTGCTTCCGATAGACATGGAAAGATCAGCAAAGTCTGTAATATCGTAGTTGTCTACTTTGGTGATAACGTCTCCTTTTTTCAATCCTGCATCTTCAGCACCACTGTTTTCACCAAATCCTGTAATATAGATTCCTGATCCTACTTTTAGATTTGTTTTAAACTGCTTGTTGTAAGATGCTACTAACTGATCATTTGAAAGATCTAAAGACTGAACTCCAAGGAATCCTCTCTGTACAATTCCGAATTTCTTGATATCCTCAACAATTTTTCTCGCCAGGTTAGAAGGAACGGCAAATCCGTATCCCTGGTAATATCCTGTGGTAGACTGAATCGCAGAATTGATCCCGATCAGTTCTCCATTGGTATTTACCAAAGCACCTCCTGAGTTACCCGGGTTAATAGCAGCATCCGTCTGGATGAAGCTTTCAATAGGATTAGCAGCTTTTCCCTGGCTTCCCAGGATTCCGATACCTCTTCCTTTAGCAGAAACAATACCTGCTGTTACCGTAGAGTTTAATCCTAATGGATTTCCTACTGCAAGAACCCATTGTCCTACATCAATATTGTCAGAATTCGCAAAATTCAGATAAGGAAGCCCTTTTTCTTCAATCTTTAATAAAGAGATATCTGTATTAGGGTCTGTTCCAACCAATGTTGCGATATATGATTTCTTGTTGCTTAGTACGACTTCCAGCTTATTGGCACCTGCTACCACGTGGTTGTTGGAAATGATATAACCGTCCGGAGAGATGATTACCCCTGAACCCATTCCCGATGGCATATTATCAGGAACCTGCTGCTTTTGTCTCTGCTGGCCTCTTCCCCCGAAAGGATCTCCGAAGAAAAAGTCAAACAAATCCTGCTCTGAAGCTCTGCTTGATGTTCTGCTTTGATAATTTTTAATAGTTACTACAGCGGGAACGGTTGTTTTAGCCGCCTTTACAAAATCATCACCTACGGCTCCCGTATTCATTCCTGCGAATGAAGTATTGGGTGCTGCTGTTGTGAAATAAGATTGATCTCCATTGTTGGAGCCGTGTCCGAAATATTGTAAAGCTCCAACGGTAGTAGCTCCGGAAATGACTCCAACTACTGCAAATGGTAATAGTTTTTTTAAAGTACTCTTCATTGTATATCTTTCTTGTTTATTAATTAATTTTCTTTTTATGTTTTTGAGTAAACAAATTTAATGTTAAATAAGTAAGCAACTAGTATGCTATGTTTCAATTTTAACTAAAATTTAACGGCTATTATATGATTTTGTGCCTTATGTCATAATTGTTAATGCCACAGTTAACAAAACTTAAAAAAAAATTAAAGAAAATATGGCAGACTTATCATACATAGTGATCTGATTTTCATTGCTGGCAGGTTATTGCTTATTGTTCGTAATTGGTGTCATAAATATACTTAATTCTAAAATTATTATCTTTGCAAAAATTTTTATTCTCACTTAAAACGTTTATAGCATGCAACTGTATAACACCTTAAGCGCAGAAGAAAGAGCTCAACTTATTGATGAAGCCGGTAAAGACCGCCTTACCTTGTCTTTCTATGCGTATGCCAAAATCGAACACCCCAAAAAATTTCGCGACGAATTATTTATAGCCTGGAATGCCCTTGATGCTCTTGGCCGTATTTATGTTGCTACAGAAGGAATTAATGCTCAGATGAGTGTTCCTGCAGATCAGTTTGAGGCTTTTCGTGATACGCTGGAAGTTTATGACTTCATGAAAGGAATCCGTTTGAATGTAGCGGTAGACCAGGACAATTACTCATTTTTAAAATTAACCATAAAAGTCAGAAACAAAATTGTTGCTGACGGTTTGAATGACGAAACTTTTGATGTGACCAACAAAGGAATTCACTTAAAAGCTCAGGAATTCAATAATATGCTGGAAGATCCCAATACCATTGTTGTAGATTTCAGAAATCACTACGAAAGTGAAGTAGGGCATTTTGAAGGAGCCATTACTCCGGATGTGGAAAATTTCAGAGAAAGTTTACCCATCATCAATGAACAGCTGCAGGATTTTAAAGAAGATAAAAACCTGCTGATGTATTGTACCGGTGGAATCCGTTGTGAAAAAGCAAGTGCTTACTTCAAACATCAGGGATTCAAAAATGTATATCAGCTGGAAGGCGGTATCATTGAATATACACGCCAGATCAAAGAAGAAGGAATAAAAAGTAAATTCATTGGTAAAAACTTTGTATTTGACCACCGCTTGGGGGAGAGAATTACAGATGATATTATTGCACAATGCCACCAGTGTGGAAAACCTTGTGATAATCATACCAATTGTGCCAATGATGCCTGTCATTTGTTGTTTATCCAATGTGACGACTGTAAAGCTGCGATGGAAAACTGCTGCTCTACAGAATGTCTGGATACCATTCATTTGCCGTGGGATGAACAGGTTAAACTGAGAAAGGGATTACAGGTTGGAAATAAAGTATTCAGAAAAGGAAAATCAGATGCCCTGAAATTTAAAAACTCAGGAGATTTAACTGATAAACCTTTGGCAAAAGCTGAGACAAAAAATATCCGTCAAAAAATTGCTGTTAAAAAAGAATTGATTGGTAAAGCAGAGCATTACTATTCAAAATCAAAGATTGCACAGTTTTTAATTGAGCATAAAGATTTATCAGTGGGAGATAAAGTATTGATCTCAGGTCCTACAACAGGAGAGCAGGAAGTTACCATTACTGAAATCTATGCTAACGGAGGGCCTTGTGAAACGGCAAACATTGGAGATCAGATTACATTTGCACTGCCATTCAGAGTTCGTTTGTCTGATAAATTGTACAGAATTGTGCAAAATGCATAATTCATAGCTGTCAATACAATTATTTCTGTTTTAACAACTTAATAATTCCAGACTTGAAATGACAAAAAGCGGAAAAATAGAACTGATGTCTCCTGCAGGAGATTTCATATCACTTCAGGCGGCTATAGATAACGGTGCAGACTCTGTCTATTTTGGTGTTGAGCAACTCAACATGCGTGCAAGAGCAACAATGAACTTCACCATTGATGACCTGCCGGAAATCGCCAGAAGATGTTCTGAAAAAGGAGTAAGAACGTATCTGACCCTTAACACCATCATCTATGATCATGATCTTTCTATCGTCAGAACACTTTTAGATAAAGCGAAGGAAGCCGGTCTTACAGCAGTGATTGCAATGGACCAGGCTGTGATTTCTTATGCAAGGCAAATTGGTATGGAGGTGCATATTTCCACCCAGATTAATATTACCAATATTGAAACTGTAAAATTCTATGCTCTTTTTGCTGATACCATGGTGATGAGCCGTGAATTAAGTATCAGCCAGATCAAAAAAATCTGTTCTCAGATTGAAAAAGATCAGGTAAAAGGACCTTCCGGTAATCTTGTTGAAGTGGAGATTTTCGGACATGGTGCCTTATGTATGGCAGTATCCGGGAAATGCTATCTAAGTCTGCATTCCCATAATTCTTCAGCAAACAGGGGTGCCTGCAAGCAGAACTGCCGGAAAAAATATACTGTGATTGATCAGGAGTCAGGTTTTGAAATTGAACTTGATAACGAATATATGATGTCTCCCAAAGACCTTTGTACGATTGGTTTCCTGAATCAGATTGTGGATGCCGGCGTGAAAGTCTTAAAGATAGAAGGAAGAGGAAGGGCTCCTGAATATGTAGCAACAGTTACAAAATGTTATAGAGAAGCAATTGACAGTATTGCGGAAGGAACGTTTTCTCAGGAAAAAGTGGATGAATGGATGAAACTTCTGGAGACTGTATACAACAGAGGCTTCTGGAGTGGATATTATCTTGGTCAGGAGCTGGGTGACTGGTCTTCAAACTCCGGTTCGAGTGCAACACAAAAGAAAGTTTATATTGGAAAAGGACGGCATTTCTATCCGAAATCCAATATTGCAGAATTTGTGGTTGAAGCCTATGATATTTCTGTAGGAGACAGTGTCCTTATACAGGGACCTACTACAGGATCACAGGAAATGGTCATCGAAAGCATGATTGTTGATAAGAAGGAAGGAGCGGACAAGGCAACAAAATCTGATGTGATTACTTTCCCAACGAAGTTCCGTGTACGGCCAAGTGACAAATTATATAAAATTGTTAAAACGTAATGGTCATTGCTACACTTCAGAGAGATAAATGTATTGGTTGTAATTACTGTGTCGAATTTGCTCCGGAATATTTTAGAATGTCTAAAAAAGATGGTAAATCGGTATTGCTTAAGACGATTGATAAAAAAGGCTTCTATACGTTAAAAACACCAGACCACGAAGCGTTTGAATATTTGGAGAGAGCCGCCAACGCCTGTCCTGTGAAAATTATTTCTGTAAGAATCACTTAATCATTATGCTGAAAGCTGAGCTTAGAAAAAAATACAATCAAAAAAGGAAAGCATTGTCTGCCGATGAGGCTTTTCTGTTATCTGAGAAGATTTTTGAAAATTTCATTCAATATTTTAAGCCAAAAGAATCAGAAAAAGCACACATTTTTATCCCGATTCCGGCAAGGAAAGAAATTGATACCCAAATTTTCATTCAATATTTTTTAGCACAGAATATCCGGGTGTATGTGCCTAAAATTGTAGCGGATAA
This sequence comes from Chryseobacterium sp. AG844, assembly GCF_003182335.1. NCBI lineage: Bacteria > Pseudomonadati > Bacteroidota > Flavobacteriia > Flavobacteriales > Weeksellaceae > Chryseobacterium > Chryseobacterium sp. AG844. The sequence continues at coordinate 277,998 of NZ_QGTV01000002.1, forward strand.
ACTGATTAATATTGAAATTTTTGAAGATACTGCTTTTGAAACCAACAGTTGGGGGATTTCAGAACCTGTTTCCAATGAAGATTCTGGCGAAAAATACTTTCATTATGTGATTACGCCTTTGTTGTATTGTGACAAAAAAGGGAATAGAGTAGGCTATGGTAAAGGATTTTATGACAGATTGTTTCAAAGTATTTCTGAGGAGACAAAAAAAATCGGAGTCAATTATTTTGCCCCCGATGAATATGTGGATGATGTCTGGGAAAATGATATTCCTCTTGACTATTTGGTTACTCCTACCGAAGTGCTGTCTTTTTGAAGCGGTTTGGAATAAAAATCTAAAAAGTAGAATTTAAACTCTTTTTTAAGCTTTGATGTAGACAATAAGATGTATTGTACATTCTTTTCAAAGCTTCCCAGAGACTTGTTTTTACTGTCAAAATATTCCACATTAAACCTGGCATAGTCTAGTGTATCTTTTTTATAAAAATCTTTATATACATTCAGGTTGCTTACTTTCGCTGTTTTTACTTTCATGCTGTCCAGTTCTTTCAGCAATCTTTTAAATGTCAGTGAATCCGGTTTGTGAAAATAGCTTTCCATCTGGGAATAAATGACAGTATCTATTTCCGTATTTCTGTTTCCGCTGAGATATAGAGTAGACAGATCAAGAAGTTCCTGAACTTTCTGTTTGGTGATGGAATTAATCGCCTGCATGCTATCCATCTGTACGGCAGGATAGCTTTTTTCGTTGGTGCTGTTTCGTAGTTTATCGAGGTCGCTTACCTCTGAGGTTTTATTATTACAGGCAATAAATAACGTCAGAAGCACGGTGAGAATTAAAAAATTACTTATTCTTTTCATCTGTGGTAGCAATTTTAAATTTGATGGATACAATTTTACCTTTGGTATCCTTTTTCATTTCTATTACATTCAGGTTTTTCAGAGAGGTCGTTGGAGTAGTTACCAGCGTGATATATTTCTGCTTATTCAGGCTCTCTATACCATACGTATCATTGTCATATACCTGATAAATTACTGCATTGTTACTGATCAGGTTTTCAAGCTGATTTCTTTTTTGCTTGATAAGAGCAACCTGCTCATCCGGATTTCCTCCTTTGATGTCTTTGATAGAGAAATAATAAACCGCCATCTTATAATCATCCGGCTTTAATTCGATCTTTTCTTCTTCAGGAGCATTTTCAAGGTTTCTGTTCACTTCCAGTGGCTCATAGAAAGGAGCGCTGATTCGCATTTTTAGATTTTTATCCTTGGTAGAATAATAAAAACATTCGCCCGGCTTTATTTTATACATCAACGGAGATTCATTTTCCTTCACTACCATTATTTCTAAAGTATTGATCACAGAAACTCCTCTGTCCTTATCAATGAAACAATATTTATAAGTTTTTGAAAAAAGAACATCTTTAAAACCTAAAAGACCGGTAATGGTAATCAAAACTGAAGTAACAAGTGCCCAGGCATTCTTTTTGAAGAAATTTTTCTTTGCCGGAACAGATGAAATTTCAGTTTCGTGGGTAATTGTCTTATTTTGATTAACTGATTGATTTTCAGTATTTGATTTTTGTAAATCAGTGTTTTGTGGAGGGGTAGTTTCAACTTTTTTAGGCTGAAATTCAGTTTTTGGAAGTTCGGGAGCTGAAGAAACCGTTTTTTCAATTTCATCAATATCTTCTTCATCAAAATTTTCATTTTCCTGCAGCAGTTCACCCGCAAAAAGATGCTGTTTTTTGAACTCGTACCAGGAGTCGTAACCCGCATAAATACTCAATAAATTGAGCATATCTATTCTTGGTAATTTAGTAACCGGTGAAGTTTTAAAATAAGTGTAAAATGACTTTTCACTGATGTTACCTTTCGCTTTTTTTCGAAGGTCTTCCTGAAAATATATAATATCTATACCCTTCCACTTGGATATGTCATCCTGCGAAGGGGTATATTCTTTTAAGTATTGACCCTGAACATCCTTTTTTAGCTGTTCAAAGTGTAATAGATCCAAATCTGTCAATTTTTCAAAAAATAATTAAATTGTTGATTATCAGCTATGTTTTTTTGTAAAACTATTTTACAAAGGTATTACAATTATTTTTCATAGACAAATTTTCTAACTGCTCTACCTTTGTCTTGTTCAAATAACAGAACAGAAGAAAATTTTATAAAACAATATTAACAAAATTAAATTTAATTTATTATGAAAAAGTCATTATTCGTAGCTGCTATCGCTGCAATCTCTCTAGTTGCTTGTAAAAAAACTGAAGCTACTGCTACTGAAGGTACAACTGATTCTGCTGCTGCTACTGTAGCTGATTCTGCTGCTGTAGTTTCTGATTCAGCTGCTAAAGTTGTTGATTCAGCTGCAACTACTGCTGTAGAAGCTACTAAAGATGCTGCTGCTGCTACTACTGCTGCTGGTGCTGAAGTTGCTAAAGATGCTGCTAAAGGTGCTGCTGACGCTGCTAAAGGTGCTGCTGACGCTGCTAAAGGAGCTGCTGATGCTGCTAAAGATGCTGCTAAGAAATAATTCTAGCATACGCTTAACAATAAAAGAACCGTTTCACCCAGTGAAACGGTTTTTTTATGCTTAGTCATTGCAAGACTTAGGCGAAGCAATCTATTTACTATCAGAATAAGACCAATAGTTTATCCCTTCTTTTGTTTCAGAGATTCATAGCACGTAATTGCTACCGCATTACTCAGGTTTAAAGAATCAATACTTCCTGCCATCGGAATTAAAGTGTTTTTTCCTTTTCCGATCCAGAAGTCACTTAACCCGGAATGTTCCGTCCCGAATAATACGGCAGAACGCTGTCTGAAATCTCTTTGATAAAGGTTTTCAGCACTTTCGTCCATCAGCGTAGTGTAGATATTGAAACTGTTTTTCTGCAGGAATTCCAATGTTTCTGTATTTTCAGCCTGATAGACTTCCATTCCGAACAGGCATCCTACACTGGATCTGATCACATTAGGGTTGTAGAAATCGGTTTTCCCGTCAGCAACAATCAGGGCATCAATACCAAATGCCTCACAGCTTCTTAAAATAGCGCCAAGATTTCCTGGTTTTTCCACGCCTTCTACAATGATTATCGTAGCATCTTCTTTAGGCACAAATGATGAAAGTGAATTTTCTTTGGTATGGTAAATGCCGATAATTCCTTCTGAACTTCCTCTGTAAGCGATTTTTTCATATACCTTCTCACTTACATAATGGATTTTCCCATTAGGAAGAGTTCCTTTAAAGATATTTTCACATATAAAGAACTCCAGCGGTTCAAAATCATACTGCATGGCCCTTTCATTTTCCTGCTGGCCCTCTACCACAAAAACTTTTGATTTTTTACGAAACCTGTTGTCAGTAAGGAGCTTAGTGACATTTTTTATTTTATCGTTTTGAAAACTTTCTATCAACATGCTGCAAAATTATGCAAAATTTATGATTGAACTTCTCTGGTTTTAATAAAAAGACTTTTCCACGTAATCTCCATTGGAATTTTATTTTTCCTTTTAAAATAGATAACTACTAAGATCAGGGAGACAATGGATAGGAATTTATAGAGGTTTCCATAGAAATTCCCGGAAACATTTTCTGATACATTAAAGATTTCCCAGTACAGATTCATAAAAAGATGGAGGAGAATGGAGGTCCATAGGTTGTATTCCGATTCAAAATATGCCCAGGCGAAAAATATTGATCCTAAAAATGTAATGGTAAATATTTCGGTAAGTTCTATTAAGTTCTGACTTTGATACAAATGTACTTGTGCAAACAGCAATGACCCTGATAATGCAGAGGATAAAAATCCAAGTCGTGTAAATCTGTATAGTATTCCAATAAGAAATGCTCTGAAAATAATCTCTTCAAAAAATGCTGATGAAAGAGTATTGATAAACAGGGATTCAAAATTTATTTTAGAGATTGTTTTAAAATGAATCAGGTATCCAATGAGCATAGGAGTAGTTCCTATAAGTGCTAACACAAATCCTATGGTAATGGGTTTGTTTAATGAGAACAGATCAAGGATATTTCTTTGAGGTAACAGAATTTTTAATGTGACTATCAATGGAATTAATGTTACCGAATAAGCAATTATATGGGCTATTGCTTTACTGTGAAACAAATCTTTTGAGAGAGTCTGTATGGTTTTAAAAAAGAGAAAATCAAAGAAATAATAGGCTGTAAATCCTAGAATAAAGATGAAAAAGAAGCGGATGTTTTTACTCATGTATGTTAATTTTGAGCAAAAATGTAGTTTTAAATCAATGCTTTCAAGTTAATGTGATGAATGACAAAGAATAGTGACGAATGACAAAATTTATAGATTTTGCTTCTGTAGCTGAGGAATAATTGAAGGAATAAAACTTCTTGAAACAGGAATTTCAAAATCAATTTCCGGAAGAATTAATTTATAACCCTGAGCATTTCCTTTGAGTTTCTTTACCCTTCCAAGGTTGACAATATAAGAACGGTGGCATTTTTTGACAGAGCCTGTTTCGATTTGTTGTAAGACATTGGTTAAACTTATTCTGATCAATGCTTTTTGTAAGCTGTTGTTCTCTAAAAAGTAAAATGTACAATAGTTTTCCATGGACTGCACGAATAGAAAATCGTTCTCATTGATGATAAGTTCTGTATTCTGTGCCGTTATTTTTAACAGATTTTGTCGTTCTGCAGGAGGCGAAACGGGAAGGTGTTGAGAAATGTCGCGGGCTTTCTTTTCATGAATATTCTTTAAATAGATATACCGTGATAAAATATAGATGATAGAGATAGGAATTCCGACAGCCAAAGTATACAGGAACATATAAAAGTAATTGACTATATCCAGCTTTACATGGCTCAAGAATAATGAATTGTAAAAGTAAGATAGAACAGAACCCATACATAGAATGAAAGTTATTTTTAAGAGTTCCAAACCAATATTCCAGTTGCTGAAACGGGAAGTTATAAGATTGGCCATTAAAAATGCAGTTCCAAAGATTATGCAATAGGGAAAAAGTAATACAAATTTATAGGGATGCTGAAAGTTTTCCGTACCAAAAGGCTGAAAAATGATCAGAAATAAATAAACAGCAGCTCCTGCTCCCAGTGAAGAAACGAAAATTTCTTTGAAAGATTCGGATTTGGGGTATGGATGTGCTGTAAATGAAAACATAAATCCAGATTTAGCTTTCTGATGTTTCAATAAAATTGCCGTTGTCAATAAGACTTTGTGGCAGCTCTTTTTTATTTTTAATGCCTAATGATTTCAATTTCTGAGTCTGGATCACCAGGTTGTCATTTCCGGTATGAAGCTGTTTGTAAGCATCATTGAATACATTTTTCGCCTGATCCAGATTTCTGCCTACTTTTTCCAGGTTTTCTACAAAACCTACGAATTTGTCATAAAGTCTGGCTCCCCGATCAGCAATTTCAATAGAATTCCGGTTTTGATATTCGCGTTTCCAAAGATCGGCAATCAGCTTAAGAGAAGTGATCAGATTACTTGGATTCAACAACAGGATTCTTCTTTCATAGGCATAGTTCCAAAGATTCTGGTCTGCCTGCATTGCCGCAATATAAGCCGGTTCACTCGGAATAAACATCATCACGAAATCCAGTGATTTTCCATAGTCATCGTACGCTTTTTGACTGAGTTGATTAATATGGTTTTTGATAGATCCAAGATGCTGGCTCAGTTTTATGGCATAAACATCTGCATCAGTCTCGTCTACCAATTCTGTGAAAGCGGTCAGAGACACTTTAGAATCTATAATAACATTTCTTTCATCCGGATATTTCACAACAGCATCAGGACGCATTTTCTTTCCTGAAAATTCGGAGAATAACGCTTTGTTATCTTCATCACGCAATTCATGCTCCAGGAAATATTCTCTTCCTTTTACCAGTCCGGATTTTTCAAGAATACTTTCCAGAATCATTTCGCCCCAATTCCCCTGGGTTTTGCTTTCTCCTTTCAGAGCACGGGTTAGTTTTTTGGCATCTTCGGAAATCTGCTGGTTCAGTTCTGCCAGTTCTTTCACCTTTTCCGCAAGGGAGAAACGTTCTTTATTTTCCTTTTCGTAAGCTTCGTTAACTCTATTTTTTAAATCCGCGATTTTCTCCTGAAAAGGTTCAAGGATATTTTTTAAGTTATTTTGATTTAAGGTAGTAAACTTTTCAGTTTTTTCTTCTAAAATTTTATTGGCAAGATTTTCAAACTGAAGTTTAGAATCTTCCTGAATCTTGACAATTTCTTCTTTCTGGGTGTCAAGAGATTGTTGAAGACCTTCATTTTTGGCAGAAAGCTCAGAGTTTTTAGCAAAAAGGGTCTGCTTTTCAAGAATGTGGGTTTCTATCTGAGAAGTCTGCCTCTGATTGATTTGTTTTAACTCCTGAAACTGGATATTCAAAGAAGAATATTCTGCGGAGATTTTAGAAAATTCGTTTTTCAGATCATCCAGCAGGTCCTGCTGCAGCATATTGGCTTCTTTCTCTTTACTGATGATTTGATTAAGCTCCTGAATTTTCTGGTTGGAATTTTCAAGATCAGATTGATTTTTAATAGATAAGGTGTTCAGTGCATCATAAGAACTTCTTGAAACCATTGACGATTTCAGCGCAAAATATAAAATAACCGCTCCCAGTATGCCACCGGCAACCAATCCAATAATTAAATATATCATCTCCATCTTCCAAAATTATGAAAAAAGGTCGGAAGCTGGAAGCGGGATGTTGGAAGTTCCTTTTGGACCGATAAGAACTGACTGTTTTTTTGAAGGTAAATAAAATGAAACAATTGCTTTATAAAATTCTATTACTTCTCTCTTCCAGCCTCGAACTTTCTTTCTGAATTAGAATACCTATATTTATGGGAAATTTCAGAGACTTATGAATATTTTGTTGGTAGAAGATGATCAAAGAATCAGTAATTTCCTGATAAAAGGCCTTTCCGAGGCTGGCTATAATACAACCCTGGCTGATTCCGGGGAAAAAGCACGTGAGCTTCTTCATACCTATGATTTTGATATTATTTTAATGGATATTATGCTTCCCGGACTGGATGGCATGCAGTTGACACAAATTATCAGATTTAAAGGGAATTATACTCCGATTTTGGTTTTAAGTGCTTTGAACAGTCCTGATGATAAAATCAAAATGCTGGATATGGGAGCTGATGATTATTTATCAAAACCGTTCCATTTTGAAGAACTGATTTCAAGGATTAAGGCGTTAACCAGAAGAAATAAATTAAGCTATCAGAAAGAAGACCAATTGTTATCTTGTGGCACTATCACCATTGATACGGATCTTCATAAAGTAACCCAGAACGGTAGGGAAATAGAGTTTTCACCGACAGAATATAAACTTTTTACTTTCCTGATGGAGAATAAAAATAAAGTGTTGAGCAGAACCCAGATTTTGCATAAGGTATGGGGAATTGATTTTGATAATACAACGAATGTAGTGGATGTTTATATTTCCTATGTCCGTAATAAGATCGATGAGACAGAACAGAAAATTATTCATACAGTAAAAGGAACCGGATATTTGATCAAAGACTGAAATGACCCTCAGAAATAGATTTACGCTTATTTCAAGCCTTTCATTCGGCATTGTTTCTATCATCACATCTGCGGTGATATTTTTTGCCTATTATGACAGTACCAAAATTTTTTATTTTGAAAAGCTAAGAAATACGGCTCTGATCTCTGCTATTTATTATCTGGAAAAAGATGAACTCCCGAAAGACCGACATGCCCAGATTAAAAAAGAATACAACCATCTGATTCAGAATAACAGGGTAGCGGTTTATAATCAGAATAATGAAGTTACCTTTGGACATAACCTTAACGATAAGAATATAAAGCTTTCCCATTTGCAGGCTGTCCGAAAAAACAAAGGAATACAGTTTATGTCTGATAATCAATTCTACTACGGGATTTTTTATCCTGATAACCAGGGTGATTTTGTGGTTTTTGTAAAGTCTTCCAACGATTCTTTCCAGTCGCAGATCCTGAGATTGGCTATTATCATGCTTTCGGTATTGGTCATCGGCCTGCTTGCGATTTATTTCCTGAGCAGATATCTTTCCAAGGTAGTTTATAAACCTATTTCCAATGTGGTGGAACGGATCAATAAAGTGGAATATGATAACATTTCTACGGCAATTATTACTTCCACCAATACCAATGATGAAATTGAAGATCTCATTAAATCTTATAATAAACTGCTGGGAAGAATTTCCGAAAATGTGCTTTTACAGCAGAACTTTATCAATTATGTTTCTCATGAATTTAAAACTCCCTTAGCAGCCATTTCAGGGAATCTTGAAGTATTTGCCCAAAAAGACCGTACACCGGAAGAATATAGGGAAGTGGCCAAAGAGTCATTGGAAAACGTATATGAGATTGAAAATATTCTCAACAATCTTTTGCTGATGTCCGGAATGACCAAACTGGAATCATCTCACAAACTCATGAGAGTGGATGAGCTGATCTGGAAGATTTATGCAAAACTGGAACCCAAAGCAAAAGAAAACCATTCATCTATCAAAATACAGCTTCAGGTAACAAAACCTGCTTTACTGGAATTCCCGGGAAACGAAACACTTCTCTACCTGGCGATATATAATATTGTAGAAAATGCCATCAAATATTCCTATGACAAACCTATAGTGATCACATTATCTGAAAAGAACAGTCAGTTATACATTGAGGTCAGGGATGAAGGAAGAGGTATTCCGGCTGATGATCTTGTGAAAATATCAGAGACTTTCTACAGAGGAAAAAATGTAGATACTGTAAAAGGCAGCGGAATTGGTTTATCACTTTCAAAAAGTATTTTTGATCATCATCATATTGTCATGAAAATTGATTCTACGGTCAATGTGGGAACCAATGTTCTCCTGGAATTTCCTGCCCATTCATAATCGTGTTATTTGTGAAAAGATTTGTGTTTTTCGTGTTTTAAAAAAGTTCTAATCAAACTCTAATGTTGAACTAACCGAATTTTAATTTTCTTTACAATTCCCTCTAATATTAGACAAATAGCTTTGTGGTCTTAAATAAGAGACCCTTGAAGAAGCTATTTTTTACACTATTTTATATTCCCTGTTTCAGTTTCTTTTCTGCACAGATTTCAGACACTATGAAAATCAGCAGAAAGGAGGCTGAAACTATTTTTCTGGCTAAAAACCTTGACCTTATTGCACAGAAACTTGAAATTTCACAAGCCGAGGCAAGAGCTGTCCAGGCTAAATACTGGCCTAATCCTACATTGAGTATCAGTGAGGTGAATCTATGGAGAACCTATGACATCGAAGAACAGCCTGCGCTTATCAGAAATTGGGGAAAAAGTACTCAGATTTCTGCCGAGATCGAACAGGTGATTCAGACTGCGGGGAAAAGAAGAAAAAATATTGAACTCCAGAAAATAGAAGTGGAAGGAGAGAAGTATGAACTGCAGGAAGTTTTGCGTGAACTTAAAAAGACACTCAGAAATACGATTACTGAAATTCTTTATAATCAGGAACAGCAAAAAATCTATCAGGGACAGATTGCTTCCATTGAGAAATTAACAAAATCCTATAATAATCAATTAAACCTAGGTAATATCAGTAAAGCTGAATATGTCCGCTTAAAAGCACAGGAAATTGAATTCAAAAAGAAACTGGTTTCATTGAAGCAGGAAATCGAAGAGCAGCAGGTAGAACTGAAAGCTTTATTAATGCTGCCTTCTCAAACGTATCTGGAGATTTCAGATTCATTGGTCATGCCCGAAAAACAACTATCAGAACTGGAAGTGACTCAATGGATGGAAAAAGCAAAAGAAAACCGTCCCGATATCATGATCTCCAAAAATAAAGAGAAACACGCTGCCAAAAATCTGGAAATTCAAAATGCCATGAAAACACCTGATGTTGCAGTTTCTATAGGATATGACCGCGGAGGAAATATCATGAAAGATTTTATAGGACTGGGGGTTTCTATGGATCTCCCCATTTTTGACCGTAACAAAGGGAATATTCAGGAAGCTAAGCTTGAGATTGAAAAAAGTAAACTGGAAACCCGCAAAAACATGATGAAATCTGATAACGAAATTGTATCTGTTTTCAGAAACTATATCAGAACACAACAGGTCTCACAAGAAATTGATGAAAATTATGAATCTACACTGGACGGTTTGCTGGTAAGCCATGAGAAGAATTTCAGACTAAGAAATATCAGCATGCTGGAGTACATGGATTTTCTGGATACCTACATCGGAAATAAAATGATCATCCTGGACACTAAAAAAGAATTGAATCAATACTACGAAAACCTGCAGTATGTTGTAGGACAAGATTTATAAGATATGAACAAGAATATGAACCCATACATTGCTGCGGCTTACCTGTCTGCCCTCGTCATTTTTACAGGCTGTGCCGAAAAAGTAGAAAATAAAAAAACCGAAAAAGCCTATTGCATCAGCAAAGAACTTAAACAAGAGATTAAACTGGCCAAAGCTGAAATGCTTCCCATAGAAGAAAGTATTACGCTTACCGGGGAAGTGGAAAGTAATTCCGATAAAACGGTTCCTTTTGTAAGTCTTGTAGACGGAGTAGTAATAGATACCTATTTCTCTCTTGGTGATTATGTGAAAAAAGGGCAAACGCTGGCTAGTGTAAAAAGTACGGCCGTTAACGAAATGCAGGATGATACCCGGACCCTTCAGGCGCAGCTGGCTGTTGCAAAAAGAAAACTGTCTTCCGTAGAAGCCATGTATAAAGATGATATTGCCTCCCAGAAAGATTTGCAGGAAGCAAGATCAGAGGTGGCCATATTGCAATCCAATATTTCCAAAACACAGAAAAATATGCAGCTGTATTCCGCAGGAGGAAGCACGATTCAGATAAAAGCACCTGCGGACGGATATGTGATTTCAAAGAATATTTCAAAAGGAATGCCTGTTACTGCCGGAGGAGATCAATTGTTTACCATTTCCAATCTGGATAAGGTATGGGTAATGGCCAATGTGTATGCTACCAATATGAGACACGTTTATGTGGATCAGCCGGTCGTGGTAAAAACGCTTGCTTATCCTGATGACAGTTTTTCAGGGAAGATCAACAATATTTCTCAGGTTTTCAATGAAAATGAAAGAGTACTCAAAGCCAAAATCATTATGGATAATAACGGAATGAAGCTAAGGCCGGGAATGTCTGCAGATGTTGTATTACCAGTTAATTCACAAAACAAAAGCGCACTGGCTATTCCGGCAAAGGCTTTAATCTTTGATAACAACCAGAGTTATGTAGTGGTTTACAAAAAAGATTGTGAGCTTGAAATCAGACCGGTAACAGAAATTGCTTCCAACAGCCAGTATATTTATGTAGAAGGCAATTTAAAACCAGGTGAAAATGTCATTGCTTCCAACGGACTGCTGATCTATGAAAACCTGAAAAACCAATTAAATAATTCCACGAAGTAATGCGAAAATTTGTACAGAATATAGTTTCCTTCTCACTAAGAAACTCATTGATTGTTCTTTTGGGAACTTTTCTATTGCTCGCCGGAGGAATCTATTCCTATCTGCATACCCCCATTGAAGCATTTCCGGATGTTACCAATACCAGGGTAAGAGTGATTACCCAGTGGCCTGGAAGAAGTGCTGAAGAAATAGAGAAATTCGTCACATTACCTATTTCAAAGGAAATGAATGCCATCCCGAATAAAACTTCGGTGCGTTCCATTTCCTTATTTGGATTGTCTGTGGTGACGGTTATTTTTGATGATCATGTCAATGATTTTTATGCCCAGCAATATGCTTCCAATAAACTGGGAAATGTAGAACTTCCTGCCGGAGCAGAATACAGCATTGAGCCTCCGTCCGGTGCTACAGGTGAAATTTACCGATATATTATAAAAAGTAAACTTCCCATCAAAGAAGTAACCGCTATTCAGGATTGGGTAGTAGAAAGAGAATTGCTTGCCGTTCCCGGTGTTGCGGATGTGGTAAGCTTTGGTGGAGAAGAAAAAACATATGAAATAAAAATTAATCCTACGGAATTACACAATTACGACCTTTCCCCCCTGGATGTGTATGAAGCGGTTTCGAAGAGTAATATCAATGTAGGAGGAGATGTAGTAGCAAAAGGTGATCAGGCTTATGTAGTGCGGGGGATCGGTCTTTTAGAGAAGAAAGAAGATATTGAGAATATTCAGATCGAGGTAAAAGGTTCTACCCCTATTTTGGTGAAACACGTAGCGGAAGTAAAAGTTTCTGCAAAACCTAGATTGGGACAGGTAGGATACAACAAAGACAATGATGTTGTAGAAGGAATTGTGATTATGCTTCGGGGTGAAAATCCAAGTGAAGTCATTGCAAGGCTGAAAGATAGAATAGAAGAACTGAACGGAGGAGAACTGCCGGGAGATGTCCAGATTGTTCCGATCATCGACCGTACGGAGCTTGTGAATACTACAGTGCATACGGTTTCTAAAAACCTTATTGAAGGAGTCATTCTGGTTTCCATCATTGTATTTATTTTCCTTTACAACTGGAGAACAACTTTCATCGTGGCATCAGTAATTCCTTTGGCTTTTCTGTTCGCTATTATTATGCTGAAAATTCAGGGATTGCCGGCCAACCTTATTTCCATGGGGGCGCTGGATTTCGGATTGCTTCTGGAAGGAACGTTGGTTATCGTGGAACATGTCTTTGTCGCCCTCGAACTTAAAGCGAAAAAGATAGGACTGCGCAGATTCAATAAAATTTCAAAACTCGGAATCATCAAGAAAAGTGCGGGAAGCGTAGCGAGCTATATTTTCTTCGCCCTACTGATTCTGATCGTTGCCCTGATGCCTATCTTCTCTTTCCAGAAAGTAGAAGGTAAGATGTTCTCTCCATTAGCATTTACGCTGGGATATGCATTATTAGGATCATTGATCTTAAGTTTGACCTACGTTCCGGCAATGTGTAAACTGCTATTGACAAAAAATATTGAAGAGAAAGAAAACTTTATTTCAAGATTTTTCAGAGTTAATATCTATAAAATTTACGAATTCAGTGACCGCCATAAAAAAGGATTCATTGTTGGTTTCGTTGCTTTGCTTGCCGTGTGTGGATGGAGATTTTCCAATTATGGATCCGAGTTTTTACCCAAACTGAACGAAGGTGCTATCTATGTAAGAGCGACACTTCCCAACAGTGTCAATCTGGATGAATCTGTAAGACTGACTAAAGAAATGAAGGAAATTCTCATGAAGTATGATGAAGTAAAATTTGTCATGACCCAGACAGGCCGTCCCAATGACGGAACCGATCCCACCGGGTTCTTTAATATCGAATTTAATATTCAGCTGAAACCGGAAAATGAATGGAAGAAAAAAATATCCAAAGAAGAACTTCTTGAAGAAATGAGAATCTCCCTTGAGAGATTTCCAGGTATCAATTTTGGATTCAGCCAGCCGATACAGGATAACGTGGAAGAATATGTGGCAGGAGTAAAAGCTCCGCTGGTTATTAAAATTTTCGGAAATGATTTATTTGAGCTGGAAAATTACGCCAATAAAGTAGCTAATTCCATCAGAACCGTTCCGGGAATATCGGACGTGAATGTTTTCAAAAATATCGGACTTCCGGAATTGAGAATACAGCTTCACGATTCCAAAATGGCAAAATATGGAGTCTCCACAGCAGATGCACAGGCTGTGATTGAAATGACAATCGGAGGTCAGGCAGCCACCAAATTTTACGAAGAAGAAAGAATGTTTGACGTAATGCTCAGGTTTGAAAAAGATTACAGAGATACGCCTGAAAAGATGGGAAATATTCTCATCCCGACTCAGGACAATAAAAAAGTTCCGCTGAAAGAAATTGCAACCATTGATTATCATACGGGGCCATCATTTATTTACCGTGAAGGAAACAGTAGATATATCGGAGTAGGATTTAATATTGAAGGACGCGATCTGGGAAGTACCATTAAAGAAGCCAAAGCGAAAGTAGATAAAGAAGTGAAGCTTCCAAAAAAGCATAAAATGACGTGGGCCGGAGAGTTTGAAAGTAAAGAAAGAGCTGCAAAACAGCTGGCCATGGTAGTGCCGATTTCTTTAGTTCTTATTCTGATGCTGTTGTACTTTAATTTCGGAAATATAAAAGATACGCTGATTTCATCCATTACACTCGCATTTGCATTTATCGGAGGGTTTTTATCCCTTTGGTTTACGGGAACCATCTTCGGAATTTCAGCGGGAATCGGATTTATCATCCTGTTTGGAGTGGCTACCATAGACGGTATTGTACTCATTGGAGTGATGAAAGAAAATCTGCAAAACAGAATGTCACTCAAAGAATCCATAGCTCAGGGAGTGAAAAGCAGAATACGTCCGGTGGTGATGATCGCCCTGATGGGTTCTATGGGACTTCTTCCGGCAGCCATGTCGAATGGAATGGGATCGGAAATTCAGAAACCTTTAGCCATTATGATTGTAGGAGGACTGATTATCTGTATGCTGCTGTCATTTACTGTGTTACCAATTATTTTCCATTATGCCTACCGTAAAAAGCATAAGGAAGCAATATAGTTTCTTTTATTTTGTTCATTATGAGCCGGGATCCGTGAGGAAGATCCCGGCTTTTTTGTTATGAATTTTTTGTAGATTCTAAAATTTCAATATTTTTTACCACATCACTGCTTTCACAATTTTTAAGTTCTTTTAAAAGGGAAGGAGTGAGGATTTTCGGATTCAGAATTTGGGTGGCAACTTTTGCAGCGGCATAATCTACAATACCAATCACAGATTCTTTTAAAAAATTCGGCGTATTGGAGGCAATGACTGCCGTTGCCCAGGAAGTGTCTCTTGCTTTGGATATGGCAAAATCAAGGACAGCATTATCCTTTCCGTTGGAGAGTTGGTCAACAAGATCTACAGGATAACAGATTTTGTTCAGCGAATTCTGTACATTCTGATTAATGGAAGCGATGACATTATTAATGTTTTCAAAATCCTTTTTCAAGGGGTTTATTTTCCGGTAAGGCATAATAGAAGCGGCAGAAACACCAAGGTCCAGGTTGATGTGAGCATTCATACCAAGAAATATATGCTGTAATATTAAAATATTCCTGTTTTTAGCAGCTTCAAAAGCGATGTACCATGAGTTGGTGCATCTTTCATTTTTACTGTAGCTTTCCCACGCCTGAAGATATCTTTGTGCAAAAGCAATATCAAGCAATGTCATTCTGGGATTATCTTCAAATTTTTTCTGCTGAATTCCTTTCAGAACCTGTGCGGTCATAATTCTGTAGGTACAGGCAAAATATCCTGCCGGACTCTTGTTTTCTTTACACCAGATAATAATTTCATCCAGTTTTTTAAGAACTTCGTCAATGGTTTTCATGATGGTTTTTTGTTATTTAAAGATACTAAAAAAGTGAGCCGCAAAGCTCACTTTATGTATGGTTCATTCTGATTATGGGGTGATGGTAACCGGATCAGTGATGATAATCGGATCTGGAAAAGGTTCAAGAATCAGTGGCTTGCACATGGCAGCCGGTTGGCAGGTTCCTCCCATGCATATAAAGTTAGTCATTGTGGTAGTACCGTCAGGACATCTGATAATGCCTTCACCAGGGCATCCTCCGGGACATTCTGCCGGGTACAGTGTTCCGCCGAATACATCTTTCAGCTCTCTTCTCGAAAGTTTTGTAATGTTTAATTTTTTCATGAGTTTATTTTTAATTATGGTATTAATTTGATGGTTAACTTATTGGTAGTTAGTTGAATAATGCTAATTGTCAATAAGCTAAAATAGTTAAATTAATTCATAGAAACAAAGTGTATTAATTAAAATTTTTAATTTATTTAAGTATAATTGTTTGAGATTTAATGAATTAAAAAATAAATTGTATATTTATTTCCAGATGAAGAGAAATAATAAAGAGGAATCCGAAAATCTTCAAGAGTAGGAAATCAAATTAAACTAAATTAATCATGAAAAATTTAAAAAGCTTAAACAGAAAAGAGTTAAAGACTGTTTTAGGAGGTACAGCATTAGCCTGTGAAGCACCTGTAGATGGGGGATGTCCGGCAGGGTACACATTCTGCAGCAACCCTTATTGCTGCTATCCGCCAAGAAAACCATTTATCTGTTTTGATTTATAAAAAATAAGGAGGCTGCTTTAAAAGTAGCCTTTATTTTTTACTCTTCGTATAAGATATAAATCTGATTTTATTTTTATTAATTTCAAGAATCCCCGGATTGGGTTGCTGAAAGTAAATTTTCTGATAAGTTTCTGACTTTTTTATAATTAAAGGATTGTCAGAAAAAAACTTTTTGTCAATTTCCCGTATGGAATAGAATTTATTTCCCCGGAGTTCCGAAATTGTAACTTTACCGGAGTCGTTATGGGATAAAATTGAATATAGTTTTTGTTGATACACAAAACTTGACATAAGTAGGGTTTCAAAACAACCGACTATTTTTTTTGTTCCCTTTAATGATTGAGATTCATATGCTCTTGTGCTAACGCCACGACCATGAACGGGAATTTCTGTAACTTGTTCCATCTTTTCAGGATCAGCAATTTGCAGAATTTCAGAATTTCCAGAAAGATGTGACATAGAATTCGAGAGATAATATGTATTATTAATTTTATTTACGGAAACTGGACAACTTGCTGTTGCATTGTAGATTTTCCCTGATTTTTTATTTTTAAAATAAACAGTACCACCCCATTCACCTGAACAGGTTTTCCAAACTTCGTATATTGTATCGCTGTACAATAATCCTGCGGGAGGTAATTTTATTGTTTTTAGTTCATCAACAATATTTTTGTCAACTTTTTCAATGTTAAATTCAAAAATAGGAGGTTGTTTTTTGCAGTTTATCATTAATGATAATGAAAAAAATGCAAATAGTATTTGCGCTGTGTTTTGTTTAAGGATTTTCTTTCGAGATTTCATCATGATGTTTAAGATACAATGGCAGCGCTGCAGAGCCGTACCAAGGGAAAATTTCATAGCTGAATACACCGGCCTGAACTGCAGGATCTGTTTTTACCCATTGTTCAGCTTCTTCTTTAGATTTGGTATTGAAAATAAACATGCCACGGTAGTTTTCCTTATTCTTTTCAAGGAAAGGTCCGGCAACAACAATTTTGCCTTCATTGGCCAGTTTACCGATATTGGCCATGTGCCCTTTCATGAGTTCGCTAATTTTAGCTTTGTCTTCAATTTTCGTGGTACCTGTTGTCAGCATAACAATCGTATAAGGTTTCATCCCATATTTGTCAGCACCTAAAGAAGTAGCCAGTTCCTGGTTGTATTTAGGCTTTTCTGCTTTCTTTTCCTGAGCAAAGGAAAATGTTGATAGGAGAAGACCTGCGAGTAGTAAAGTTCTTGATTTCATCTTGTTTTATTTTGATAAATATAATAAATCCTTATAGATTTCTGAAAACTGAATTTCAAATGTCACTATGAAACTAAAAAACCTCGATGATTTCGAGGCTTATATCTAATTGTTCTGATGAGGTTACTAATCTTTTATTCTTAAAAATTCTTTCGCCAGTTCGATCATCTTTGGATCTCCGGTATATTTACCATGCTCATCGGAAAGTTTTACTGTAGGAATCCATTCTTTATTGGGAGCTTGTACACCAATAAGTTTCATTACAATATTCATGGGCTTCAATCCCACATCATTGGTAAGGTTGGTGCCGATTCCGAATGAGATGCCAATTTTTCCTCTGCAATAATTGGTAATTTCCTCTACTTTTTCAAGATTTAATGCATCTGAAAAAATAATATATTTAAACATCGGATTGATCCCATTTCTTTGATAGTGAGCAATGGTTTTATCTGCAAATTCCAGAGCATCTCCACTATCATGACGAACGCCATCAAAAAGCTTAGC
Source organism: Chryseobacterium sp. AG844 (assembly GCF_003182335.1). Taxonomy (NCBI): domain Bacteria; kingdom Pseudomonadati; phylum Bacteroidota; class Flavobacteriia; order Flavobacteriales; family Weeksellaceae; genus Chryseobacterium; species Chryseobacterium sp. AG844. The sequence goes on from NZ_QGTV01000002.1 coordinate 295,888, forward strand.
AAATTTTTTGTCAAACTGCTGGAAAAATACATCTGTGGTATAAGTATCAGACAAAGCTACTCCAAGATCACCTCTGTAAACATCTACCCAATGTTCCAGTGCCAACTCATTGGCCATTTTGAATCCATATTCGGCAGCATGGAACATAAACCATTCATGAGCATGCGTTCCGATAGGTTTTACACCGTATTTCATCGCAAAATGTACGTTTGAACTTCCGATAAAAGTAGACTCTTTTTTCTGGGTTAAAGCTTCCATCACCAGATTTTGTACCTTATAAGAGTGTCTTCTTCTCGTTCCAAATTCTGCAAATGTTACTCCAAGTCTGCCCAATGAATCTGCTTTTTCTATCGTTTTGCTCATTACCACCTCGTTGGAATCTCTTTCCATGTGGTTCATTTCGTAATGCAGTTCACTGATCAATGCCAGCAGTGGAACTTCCCAAAGAATCGTTCTGTACCAAAGCCCTTCAACAATGACAGAAAGATCACCTCCTTCCTGATGGATTTTTACTTCAGAAGGATCATAGTGATAACCTTCCAAAAAATCAAGATAGGGCAGATCTATATAAGGACATGTTCTTGCCATGAACTTTTTTTCATCTTTCGTAAGTTTAAGCTCGGCCATTTTATTGACAGCTTCTCTTAAAGCAGCGTCAAACCCTTCCGGAAAGTGGTGTTTTCCCCTGTTGATAAATTCGTATTTTACGATAGAACTCGGGAATAGCTTTACCACAGCATTCTGCATGGTTATTTTATAGAAATCATTATCAAGGATAGAGTTTAATCTGACGTCGCTCATAATATGTGTAATTTTAACGCAAATATAAAAATAAAAAATAAAATCGCCTAAATGTAAGGCGATTTTTTTGAAATATTTCCATGCTTATGGATGGAGTTATTTTCCAAGATAGGAATTGTACATCCAAACTTCTTTCTCCTGCTCGGTGATATAGTCGCTCATCTGCGAATTCGTACCTTCGTCTCCTGCTTTATCTGTGATATCTAAAAGTTCTCTCTGCAGGTCAATTACTACTTTGAATGAACTTAGAATCTGTTCCACACTTTTGGTACCGTCCGTTACTTCTTTACTTTCTTTAATGGTTGCTACCTTTAAGTAATCTGAATAATTATGTGCAGGAGTAGCTCCTAACGTAAGGATTCTTTCTGCAATCTCATCAATCTTTAAGACCAGGCTATTGTACAATTCCTCAAACTTCGGGTGAAGGGTGAAGAACTGATCACCTTTAATATTCCAGTGAGAACCTCTTGTGTTCTGGTAGAATACTGAATAGTTAGCTAATAGTACATTTAATTTTTCTGAGATGTTTTTACAGTCGGCTTCTTTAAGACCGATAATACTTGCGTTTTTCATATGTATATATTTATTTTTAAATTGTGATACAATCACCACTTCGATTCAGTAGAATATGAAGCTTTTTAATGATGATTGCTGTGTTTATCATTGTATATCCCAAATTTACGAAATATCGTGCCGAACTCGTTGGATTATTCATAGATCATAACTATAAGAAAGTTTTTAAATATAGTTTGGATATATCGGGTATGTGATTATGATTTACAGATCTGATTTAGAATTATAAATTCATAATTATTTAATACCCATTTTTTAAGCTTGGAAAAAAGTTTCTTTTCTATCTCTTTTCCTTATGTATATTATACTTCTTTGAATGTTATATCGAAACGTCTTCTATTTTTGATGTAAGTATTTGATTTTAATTTTTATATAAGTGTTTGCAGATTAAAAAAATATTACTATTTTTGCACCCTAAAATAAAAAGCAATTAAATGCCTACTATTCAACAATTAGTAAGAAAAGGAAGAGCCACGCTTGCCAAGAAGAGCAAATCGGCTGCCCTTGATTCTTGTCCACAAAGACGTGGTGTATGTACGAGAGTATATACAACTACACCGAAGAAACCTAACTCTGCACTTAGAAAAGTAGCAAGGGTAAGACTTTCTAACGGTAAAGAAGTTAATGCCTATATCCCGGGCGAAGGACACAATCTTCAAGAGCACTCGATAGTATTGGTTAGAGGCGGAAGGGTGAAAGACCTACCGGGAGTACGTTACCACATCGTAAGAGGTGCATTAGACACAGCTGGTGTAAATGGAAGAACTCAGAGAAGATCTAAGTACGGAGCTAAGAGACCTAAACCAGGACAAGCAGCTGCTGCTCCTGCAAAAGGAAAGAAAAAATAATCATTAAATAAGGTACAAAAGCAATGAGAAAGACAAAAGCGAAAAAAAGACCGTTGTTACCAGATCCGAAATTTAATGATCAATTGGTAACGAGATTCGTAAACAACTTAATGCTTGACGGTAAGAAGTCAATCGCATTTAAAATTTTCTATGATGCATTAGATATTGTAGAAACTAAAAAAGGAGATAACGAAAAAACTGCACTTGAAATCTGGAAAGATGCACTTACAAATGTAATGCCTCACGTAGAAGTACGTTCTAGAAGAGTAGGTGGAGCTAACTTCCAGATCCCTATGCCAATCAGAGCTGACAGAAAGATTTCTATGGCAATGAAATGGTTAATCAAGTATTCTAAAGCTAGAAATGATAAGTCTATGGCTTTGAAATTAGCTAACGAAGTTGTAGCTGCTTCAAGAGAAGAAGGTGCTGCTTTCAAAAAGAAATCTGATACTCACAAAATGGCGGAAGCTAACAAGGCTTTCTCACACTTCAAATTCTAATCTGAAATGGGAAGAGATCTTAAATTTACAAGAAATATTGGTATCGCTGCTCACATTGATGCAGGTAAGACTACCACTACAGAAAGGATTCTATTCTATACAGGGGTAAACCACAAAATTGGAGAGGTTCACGATGGTGCTTCTACAATGGACTGGATGGAGCAGGAAGCAGAAAGAGGTATTACTATTACTTCTGCAGCTACCACTTGTTCTTGGAACTTTCCAACAGATCAAGGAAAAGCTTTACCAGAAACTAAACCTTACCACTTCAACATCATTGATACACCGGGACACGTTGACTTCACAGTAGAGGTAAACAGATCTTTAAGAGTATTGGATGGATTGGTATTCTTATTCTCTGCAGTAGATGGAGTAGAGCCTCAGTCTGAAACAAACTGGAGACTTGCTGACAACTACAAAGTTGCAAGAATGGGATTCGTAAACAAAATGGACAGACAAGGTGCTGACTTCCTTAACGTGGTAAACCAGGTTAAAGAAATGTTAGGATCTAACGCAGTTCCAATCGTTTTACCAATCGGTGCTGAAGAAGATTTCAAAGGAGTTGTTGACTTAATTAAAAACAGAGCGATCATCTGGGATGAAGCAGGACAAGGAGCTACTTTCGAAGTAGTGCCAATTCCTGAAGATATGAAAGATGAAGTTCTTGAATATAGAGAGAAACTTGTAGAAGCTGTTTCTGAGTATGACGAAACTTTGATGGAGAAATTCTTCGAAGATCCGGATTCAATTACAGAAGAAGAAATCAATGCTGCATTGAGAGCTGCTACTATCGATTTATCTATTATCCCAATGACTTGTGGTTCTTCATTCAAGAATAAAGGAGTACAGTTTATGTTGGATGCAGTATGTAAATACCTACCTTCTCCATTGGATAAAGATGATATCAAAGGTACTGATCCAAGAACAGACGCTGAAATTACAAGAAAGCCATCTGTAGATGAGCCTTTCGCAGCTTTAGCATTTAAGATTGCTACTGACCCGTTCGTGGGAAGATTAGCATTCTTCAGAGCTTACTCTGGAAGACTTGATGCAGGTTCTTATATCTTGAACTCCCGTTCAGGAGATAAAGAAAGAATCTCAAGAATCTATCAGATGCACGCTAACAAGCAAAACCCGGTAGAATATATTGAAGCGGGTGATATTGGTGCTGCGGTAGGATTCAAGTCTATCAAAACTGGTGATACGATGTGTGATGAGAAAAACCCAATCGTTCTTGAATCGATGGTTTTCCCTGATCCGGTAATCGGTATCGCTGTTGAGCCTAAAACTAAAGCTGACCAGGATAAAATGGGTAACGCTCTAGCTAAATTGGCTGAAGAAGATCCAACGTTTACTGTTAGAACTGACGAAGCTTCTGGACAAACGATCATCTCTGGTATGGGTGAGCTTCACTTAGATATCATTGTAGACCGTATGAAGAGAGAGTTCAAGGTTGAAGTAAACCAGGGACAACCTCAGGTAGAGTACAAAGAAAACTTAACAAAAGTTGCCAGCCACAGAGAAGTTTACAAAAAGCAATCTGGAGGTAAAGGTAAATTTGCTGACATTGTATTTGAACTAGGACCTGCAGACGAAGGTAAAGTTGGTTTAGAATTCATCAATGAGATCAAAGGTGGTAACGTTCCTAGAGAATTCGTTCCTGCAATTGAAAAAGGATTTAAAGCTGCAATGAAGAACGGTCCATTGGCTGGTTTCGAAGTTGAAGGTATTAAAGTGGTTCTTAAAGATGGATCTTTCCACGCGGTGGATTCTGATGCTCTTTCATTTGAAATGGCTGCTAAATTAGGATTTAAAGAAGCGGGACGTGCTGCTAAGCCAGTAATTATGGAGCCTATTATGAAACTGGAAGTTGTAACTCCGGAAGAATATATGGGTAACATCATTGGTGACCTTAACAAGAGAAGAGGTACTATCAGTGGGCAGGAAGAGAAAAACGGAGCTGTTGTAATCAAAGGTTCTGTTCCACTTTCTGAAATGTTTGGATATGTAACAACTCTAAGAACACTTTCATCAGGAAGAGCTACTTCTTCTATGGAATTAGAGAAGTACCAGGCTACTCCACAAAACGTTGCTGAAGAAATCATAGCTAAAGCAAAAGGTTAATTTTTAAATTAAAGAAATGTCACAAAGAATCAGAATAAAACTAAAATCTTACGATTACAACTTGGTAGACAAGTCTGCTGAGAAAATCGTAAAAACGGTAAAGGCTACTGGTGCTGTTGTAAACGGTCCTATTCCATTACCAACGAATAAGAGAATCTTCACAGTGTTGAGATCTCCGCACGTAAACAAGAAAGCAAGAGAGCAGTTCCAACTTTCAGCTCACAAGAGACTAATGGATATCTACTCTTCTTCTTCTAAGACTGTTGATGCTCTAATGAAATTAGAACTTCCTTCAGGTGTAGACGTTGAAATTAAAGTGTGATAAATGCATACTTTGCAATGATTATACAATCCGTTCCTTTTCAGGGACGGATTTTTTTATGTACATGCTATTTTATATAACCGCATCAATAGCAAAAAGCAGATTTGTAATACATCAAATCTGCTTTTTTTTGAATTATACTTTTTGTAATCATAAAAAAACTTTAAAAGATTTGTCTTAATAATGGATCAGATCTGTTTGATGATTGTAATGAGTCTCCAGATGGGATTAATGATCTGATATTATCAGGGCTTTTCGTGGTGACATATGTCACACTATTTTATTTATTTAGAATTAATAAAAATAATAATTTTGCAAAAAATTATCAGATGAATAAAGTAATATCCTTTTCTCTGCTTGTATTGGGTGGGGTTCTGGCCAATGCGCAGAAAGTAAATGATTCAGTTAAACACAAAAAAATTGAAGAAGTAGAACTATTTGGTGAGAAAAAGAAACAGCCGCAAGGGCTGGACGCAATTACCAGATTGCCATTGAAGACCAGAGATCAGATTCAGAGTATTTCTGTAATTTCCCATAAGGCCATTGAAGAATTAGGAGCACTTACAGTTACTGATGTTGCCAAAAACGTTCCGGGGGTAACCTTATTTTCAAGCTATGGCGGAGGAAATGAGAGTATGTCCATCAGAGGATATCGTGGAGTTCCTGTACTGAAAAACGGAGTTCAGCTGGATTCAGATTTCCGTACTGCAGGAATGATTACGGATATGCAGGGAGTAGAAAGCATTCAGGTCATCAAAGGATCCGCTGCTATTGGTCAGGGGATCGGAAATGGTTTGGGATCTGCAGGAGGTGTAATTAATGTGGTAACAAAAAGGCCTCAGTTTATTGACCAGACTAATGTAGGATTCCGTTATGGAAGCTGGGATTTTTACAGACCTACAGTAGATTTCCAGAGAGTATTGGATTCCCAGGGAAAGGTAGCTGTAAGATTCAACGGAGCATATCAGAATAATAATTCATTCAGAAGCCACGTGCAGGGAGAAAGAATTTATGTGAATCCATCTGTTGCTTTCCGCCCGGATGATAAAACAATAATCAATGTGGAAATGGATTATCTTCATGATAGAAGGACACCGGACAGAGGAACAATCAATCTTGCTCCGGGAACTGTTGAAGCATTATATCATATGCCGAAAGGGAAGTTTTTAGGATATACATCTGATTATTCAAAAACAGAGACATTCAACTTTGCGACTACCATCGTACGTAACCTTACAGATAAATTTAAAGTGAGAGCTGCTTTTGTTAATTCTGTTAGCAATACGGATTCTGAAGCTTCTTCCGTATCACTACCGGCCGGCGAAACCAACTATAATATCAGACAGCGTACTATAGGAAAGTCACAGGGAGAAGATATCAACAAAGTATTACAGTTAGACTTCATAGGAGAGCAAATAAAGACAGGATTTATCAACCATACTTTCCAGGTTGGTTTTGACTGGAGAGAAACAGAAACTTCATCCACAACTTACGAAGCCTATAAAAATTCAATTGCACCCGGAAATTTAATTACGGCACGTGCTACAAAAATTGATAATATAACTTATGCAGCCAATCCGCTTGATATTTTTGACGTAGTGAACGGAAGTATTCCCAATCAGCTTCCGGTAAATGTCATCTATAAAAACCTGGGAAGATCAAATGCTGTGTTGACACCAAGTATCGGAGCAATGGCTCAGGATGTAATGGCTATCGGGAAATATGTAAAAGCTCATTTGGGGCTTCGTTACAGCAGACTAAACGGATCCACCAATGAATCTGTAGATACATGGAATCCTAATTTCGGATTGATTATTTCTCCACTTCCCAATGTTAATGTATTTGGATCATATACTACAACAACCTCTTTACGATCTTCTAATAACCTCCTTTTAGAGGGTGGAAGAGTAGGCCCGTCAATGACTAAACAATGGGAAGCAGGAATTAAATCAGACTGGTTTAATGAGCGTTTAAGATTTAACGTTACTGTATTCGATATTAAAACAGATCACCTTTCGTTCACTATTCTTGACGAAAATTATAACCCTGTTGTGATCGACAAACAAACGATGTATGGTCTTGCAGGAAATCTTAGAAGAAAAGGAGTTGAAGTAGAATTGATAGGAAGAATTCTTCCCAACCTTCAGGTGATGTCGGGGTGGGCATATCTGGATGCTCAATATCAGGACAGCCCTGCTTATATTAACGGATCCGCACCAATGAATGCTCCTAAACATACTGCAAACGGATGGCTGAATTATAAATTCAATAAAGGTACTTTAGCAGGACTTGATGTAGGGGCAGGAATTTATTACGTAGGAAAAAGACCGGTTGACGAATGGACCCAGAAAACATTTACAGCGGGACACCTGAACAGTGTGAAACCCGGAGACAAACCTTTCGATATGCCGGAATATACTACAGTAGATGCCCAGGCAGGGTATACCCTGAAAAATGGAATGGGAATAAGAGTATTCTTTAATAATATTTTTGATAGTGTAGGCTACAGTTCCTATTTCAGAGGTGGATATATCGATCAGATCCAGCCAAGAAACTTTGCTGTACAGGTAAACTATAAATTCTAACACAAAAAAATTATTATGAAAATTGCCAGAATAGTATTTTTAGTATTTATTGCCATTGCCGGTTTAACTTCATGTTCCGAAGAACATCTGTCTGAAGAGGAACTGAAAACAGCAAGAGAAAATATAGAAAGACATTACACAAATCCCAGAAGTATATATTCATGGGGTAATATTTCTCCCTGGAAAGATCATTGGTACAATACCTCTTATCCAAAAACTTTTTCACCTGGACAGGTCGGAAAGAGTATGATAGCAGAAGAAAAACAAAATCTTGAAAAGCATTTCTCAGGAAAAATAAAATAATTTAGTTTCAATCATTCATATCAATTTTAATTCAAAGAACATTAAGACAGAACTTTTGTCTTAATGTTTTTTAGTATTTATTATTCCGGATTCCTGTTAATTTTATACATTTAATCAATCTATAAAATGACGGTTATGGGAAAAAAAAGCCATAGTTTTTTTGAAAAATTTTCAAACTGGGCTGTAAAATTTACAGGAAGTCCATATGCTTTTATAGGAGCTTTTATTATTGTAGTAATATGGGCAGTAACCGGACCTTTTTTTGATTATTCCGAAACCTGGCAGCTGGTGATCAATACCGGAACTACCATCATTACCTTTCTGATGGTATTTTTGATTCAGAAAGCGCAGAATAAAGACTCCAAAGCGATACAGATTAAGCTGAATGAACTTATAGCTGCTCATGAAAAAGCAAGCAATCGTATTGTGGATATTGAAGACCTTACAGAAGAAGAACTTGATCAGCTTCACGTTTATTATGAAAGACTAGGACATCTGGCCAAAAAAGAGACGGATATTCATACTTCTCATTCTATTGATGCTGCGGAAAGAAACCATGACTATAAATATGAATTCTTCAAAAGAAAACATGAAGAATGGATACAGAAACAAAAAAAGGATTAATTAAAAATTTTCAGAATATGTGAAATATTGTGATATATTCTTAATTTTTCTATTCATATTATGGTGTTTTTAATGTTTGTTTTTAATTTTCCGCCATGCTTTTAGTGTTTTTTTTGATAAATATCTACTTTTATTAAAAAAAACATATGAAAACAAAATTATTTTGTTTGCCGGTATTCCTGTTGGCAATATCTGCAAATGCCCAATGGAACAGAGGGCTGCCTCAACAAAAAATAATAAAAAAGAGTGATCATTCTGTTTACTACCAGCTTGATATTAGCCAGATAAGGACACAGCTGCTAAGAGCTTCTAAAATAGGCGAAGGTTCTCCCATCACCATTAATATTCCTACTCTTGATGGGAAAATAGAGAAATTTACAGTCAACAGCTTTCCGGTAATGGATGAGACTCTGGCTAACAAATACCAGTTGGGTTCCTATGTTGGGATCGGAGTGGATGATCCAACCAAATATATCAGGTTCAGTGTTGCTCCCAATGATTTTCAGTCTATGATCATTGGTGCCGACGGCCAATATGAATTTATAGAACCGGCAACATCTGATAAGTCCTACTATTCCGTACATGGAAAGACTAATAAAAGCGGACATGCATTTGCCTGCTCTACCAAAGAAGATAAAGAATCTGTTGCCAATCTTCAAAAAATGAAAAATGCAGGTAGTGCAGCAAAATCTGGTAATAAAACTTTTCATACCTTAAGATTAGCGATGTCTGTGACAGGTGAATACACTGCTTATTTTGGTGGTATTGCCGGTGCACTTACCCAGATTAATGCTACTTTATCAAGAGTAAACGGTGTATTTGAAAAAGAATTTAATGTACATGTTAATGCAATCAATGCTCCGGATCTGATCTTTACCAATGCATCTACTGATCCTTACAGTACCTCTGACCTTATGTGTAAATGGAATTATGAATTGATGAATGCATTGCATGGAGGAGCGTATGGTGTTACAGATGCTGATTTTGATATAGGACACTTGTTCGGCGCTACAGGTGGTGGTGGAAATGCAGGCTGTATTGGCTGTATTGGAAGTAATGATATCAGCGCGACTTCTTATACCGTTGCACAAAGTGATTGCCAGGATGCTACAGGGAATTATTATGCTTATACATACCCGGAGAACTACAAAGGAAGCGGTTTTACATCTCCTGCAGACGGTATACCACAGGGAGATAACTTCGACATAGATTATGTAGCGCATGAAATGGGACATCAGTTGGGGGATAATCATACCTTCAGTTATGATGAAGAAACAGGCTCTAATACCTATGTGGAACCAGGATCGGGATCTACCATTATGGGCTATGCCGGAATTACAGGGACCAATACAGATGTTCAGCAACATTCTGATGCCTATTTCCATAGCGTAAGCATTGACCAGGTGCAGACCAATCTTGCTGCAGTAACTGCTGATGTGGAAACACCTATCACCAATAATCCACCAGTTGTAGCTGCCATGAATACAACTTATACCATACCGAAATCTACCGCATTTGTGCTGACTGCATCAGCAACAGATCCGGACGGTGATGCCCTAACCTACTGCTGGGAACAGGTAAATTCCAGTTTACTAGTTGATGGTATTGGTAAATCATCGAGTGCAAGTACTGGAGCTTCAGCTATAGGTAGTACATCAACTGGAGCCAATTTCAGATCCTGGGCACCTGCTGCAAATCCTACCAGATATTTTCCTAAGCTGTCAACGGTCTTGGGAGGAGCAGTAAAAAAAGCAGCAGATTTTGAAGCAGCTAGTACCGTTGCAAGAATTACAAACTTCCGCGTGACGGTAAGAGATAACAAACCAGGAGGGCAGGCCCAGACAGCTTATGCCACACAAACTATTGTAGTAGGTTCTGCAGCGGCATTTACTGTAAACACAACATCATTGACACCTAATGTGAACTCTGCAATTGCATGGACTGTTTCCGGAACAACAGCTGCTCCATATAATGTAGCTAACGTAAAAATTGATTATACAACAGATGGCGGAGCAACCTGGAATGACCTGGCTGCATCAGTTCCCAATAACGGATCAGCGAATGTTTTTATCCCGGCATCTTTAGCTGGAAAAACGATTCACCTGAGAGTCTCTGCTATTGGAAATGTTTTCTATGCTGTGAAGCAGGCTACCGTATCCGGTTTATTGGCAGTTTCTGAAGCCGGGAATGTGAAATCTGTTAAGATCTATCCAAACCCTGCAGAAGATGTATTGAACGTCACAAATGTTTCTTCAAGCGCTTCTTATGAAATTTTCAGTGCTCCGGGGCAGATCATTGCCAGGGGAACTATTGGAGACGGCAAAATTAATCTAAAAACTCTTGTGAAAGGAATCTATTTTATTACCATCAATAATAAAGAAGAAAAGAGTACAACTAAGTTTGTTAAAAAATAATCAGGTCATCCATCAAAATAAAAAACCTCTGATCATTCAGAGGTTTTTTTATGGTTTGTCTTATCTCATAAAATAGTTGAAATAACTACAGCTTCCCATCAGATTTCGGGTAGTTTCAGTGTCAGAATACTGAGCCTTCAGCTGAGCAAAATAAGTTCTGTACTTCTGGTTTTTAAGATTGTCCATTTCTTTTTGTCTGGCATCTTCTTTTTCAGACCATTTCGGATCAGAATAATCAAAATCCTTGGGTGCCTTGGCTTCATATTGATAATATTTGCCTTGTTCAGCACTTGCCATCTGGAATAGGATTCTAGCTTTTTCTTCTTTATTATTGGAAAGCTTAAGCGCCTTTTGATAATAATTGATGGAAAGGTCAAAATTATCAGGTTCAATATAAGAAGTATCAAGGAAGTTTTTATAATAATACTTATAAGGATTCTTTCTGTCTGTATTCCAGAAATCATATTTACCACCATTGCTGTTGTCGATATCCATAACAAACAATTCGCGGTAATATCCTAAAATAGAAGTATTATACAATAAGTTTCCGATCAGCTGATTGGCTTTTGCCGCTTTTTCACCTGTACCGTTTCCGATCTTTTTCAACTGAATCAAAGCGTCTGCCAGCTCAAGTTTATTCATACTTGTTTTGATGAATGGGAAATCAGCGTAATTTTCCGCTTTCATACTTTCGGTATCAGGGCTTCCGAAACTTTCCCATACATTATGTCCGAATACAAGATTTGAAATATTTTTGAATCCGTCGTATTCTGCAGGAGCGTATTGTTTTGGAGTGATGGTTTGGCCATTCTTTTCTGTCCATTCATAATTTTGTCTTGGAATACCCGCAAAGCTTTTTGCTTTTTCATAATAGGCCTTAGCTTTTTCAAAATCAGCAAGTCTCATGGCTCTGTCTCCATAAATGGTATTGAAGAAGGCATCAATATTACCTACGCTGTCCATGTTTTTGGCGATGATCTGCTGCTCAAACTGGGTTTTATCAGGCTTTCTGTAAAATTCTTCCACACTTTTTACCAGGCTGGAGTTCGGATTATACTGCAGATCCGAAAGCTTATTATTCATCAGGAATGATTTTCCGTCCTCACCCTGAAGGAAGTAACGGTTCGCAATAACATCCTTAAGGAAATCTGCCGTTGAAGGTACTTCACCATAATAATCGAAATTATCTGTAGTGGCTGTATCTTTCTCTACCTTTTTTTCTACAAAGTATTCTGCATACTCTTTCATCAGATGGTCTTCATAGTCTGCATCAATTTTCGGCTGGGAAACAATATCGTTCAGAACTTTCATTCTTTTGATCTCTTCCAGATATTCCGGATTGGTGGTTTTGATGTCATTCAGAATTTCAGAACTTTCTTTATAGTCTTTCTTTAAAAACTTAAGATAAGCGTCTGCAATCTGCCAGTACTCATCCTTAGACTTTTCCTTTGTTTTATCGGTGAATTTTTCCAGACTGTCAAGGAAATCCTGTGTTTTTTCATCGTAATAATAAGCCGTTCTGTTATAAAAGGGGATTCTGTCCGGATTACTGAACAGCTCATCGTCACTTTGATCAGCTTTAACGTTATTACCTGTTTTATCAGATTTAGAACCACCGAAAAGATTTTTAAAAAACCTTACAATTTTCTGCCAGAAAGAAAGCTTTTCTTCTTTCACCTCAGTTTTGGTTGAATCTGCAGATGTCTCTTTTGAGGTGTTATCCGTTGAATTTTCTTTCGTAGTTGCTTTTTGAGCGTCTGAAGTGTAGTAATAGGTAGGCAGATAGCTTCTTTCAAGCTCGTTGATACTTCTGGCAGCCATTACCTTCAGAATCTCGGAATCTGGATCAATTTCATACATCTTTTCCATCATCGGAATAGGATTGTTGAAATCTTCATAACCCAGAAGGAAGTAAGCCATATTCTTTTCTTCATTCGTATTGGCTCTTTTCATGATATTGCTGAAAGAGGCAGTGTCTGAAAGTTTCATCGAAACAAAAGCAGATTCCTTACGGTCTTTACTGTTCATGAATACCTGAAAAAAGTTCCAGTTGGCATCACTGTTCATTTCCAGTCCTCTTTGAGCTCCTGCCAATTGGTCCAGAGACATGAAGTAGACCGTTCCTTTCAGTTTGATGGGTGCAACATATGTTTTGAAAGCCTGTACTGCAGAATCGTAATTTCTTGTATAATGATTCAGACGTACCAGCTGATATCCGTAACGCTGTTTGATTTCCGGATTTCTTGCTGCATTGTACAGAGAGGTTAAGGCTGCAATTGTTTTATGGTAATCAAGAGCAGTAGCATTTTTTCTGTTGGCATCCCTGTCGTAATAGAATGAGTTTTCACTTTCTATATAATTGATGCTCATATAAGGCTCAAGATACTTGGCTTCAATCAAATAATCAATACCTTCCTTATATTTCTGGTAAAATCCGGTGCCTAGCTTTTGTAAAAGAGGGTTGGTTGGATTTCCGTTCTTTAAAGCATTCAGGTCGTTCATACTGATCTTATACACCAGATTCTGGGTTTCGGAATAACTGAGCTGATTGTTAAAAAACTTTTTCCACGTTTCAACATTATCATCAGGAATCAATGCAGAATTATATCCTCCATAAAATCTGCTTGAATAATTGTGCAGGAAGGGAAGATAAGCCTTGTCTTTGATGATGGTTTGCGTAAAAAGGTTGAAGTAATCATAATCAGGATCCGACCACGCACAGGCGTCAGATTGGGTATAGAAAAGTGATACAACCGCAAGTGAAAGAATATACTTTTTCATAGGGTGTGCAGTGTTTTTTTAGTTTTAATATTGTATGATGGTAGTGTTCTGGCAAGTGTGCCTCTATCTCCAGGAGATTAAAATTTCCGGTCTGACACAAATTTACTATCTAATTGATAATAAATGATATTAAAATGCGGGATTTTTTTCTGTAAAAATACAATGACATCGTTAAGCTGTTCTTCAGATATTTCCTCTGCCTTTATTTTGAAACCTTTATTCAAATAACTTCCAAAGTAGAAGCCGTCTTTCATGACTTCAACTTCGTGATCTGAAATCTTTTTGAAACTGGAGTTTTCCAGATCTCTTTTCGATAAGGCATTAATAAGTCTGTGTTTTCCTAAATGATTGGTGACAATTCCCCATGAATATATAGGAAGTGCCACTTCAACATTTTTGATAGGGTAATCTTCCATTTTTGAAAGATAGCTTCTCAGAATATTTACATCCAGGATAGAATTCTTGTCAGAGTTTTCAAGAGGCGATAAAGTAGAGTAGCACATGAGATATACTTTTCCTACGGGAGGAATTCCTGTCTGCTTTTTATCTTTCACCTGATGAAGGCGAAGGGTACAGGTAATTTCTTTTCCGGAAATTCTTTTGAGTTCTTTCAGAAATTTAAAATAATCATTCCGTGTTCCCGCAGTCCAGTCACAGTCAATTTGAATTTCATTGCTGGTTTTCAGTTGATATTCTATTGCTTTCTTCTGAATTAAAAGATGAATGCTTTCTGCCAGAAATCTGATCTCTTCTGCAGAAATGCCCAGCAAGGTCTGATTGGTAATGAAAACCGTAGGAACAATCTGTTTGTCTGTCTGAAAACTTGGGTCTTTGGTAATTACTGCAACAGGTTGAAATTTCCCATTCACCTTATCTACGTCAAAAAATCTGGTGTACAAATAAGGAATCGTAGCTTTCTCCAGTGCTTTCTTTTCTGCATTATCAAGCTTCAGTTTGGTTTTCCAGTAATAAAACGTGTAAGGATGATTCTCTTTCCTGCTGCATGATGCAATAAGGAAAAGAAGAAATAGAAATAAAATCTTTAAATGTTTCATTGGTGTAAATCACCCTTCAAAATTAAAGATATTTTGGCAGAATATAAACCGTAAAATCCCGGTGATTAAAGGTAATAAGCAAAAAATATTGTATTGATGTAGTATGATTTGTTCAAATGCAGTAGGTTGTATAACGATTCCTCTCCTCCGAAGGGGTGGCAAATTTATAATTTGACGGGGTGGTTTTCCACAACAAGAAAACCACCCCTGATGGAGTGGCTTTCTCTCTATATAATTGTACTACTTAAAAAATTCGCTCTCGCAGGTACAGGTTTCTTTTTTGATGCTGTCAGAAGATGAGCAGCAGCCTTCAAGGTTTTTAACATTTCCCTTTTCATCGGTAAGGTAGATTTTATCTTTATCAAATTTCAGGAAAAACGTTTCCTCATATTTTTTAAAGACCACTTTCATGACCTTATTAGGAGCATATTTCCCTGCATTGATTTCTTCCGTGGTTTCTTCTCCGCTAGCCTGATTGATCTGGACATATCCAAAATATACATCACCATTATTTTTTACATCCAGATAATAATGAGGAGTACCGGTGCCGCTATATCCTTTCAGAATGTCAAAAGCCCTGTATCCGATAAAAGGAAGCTCTGTCTGCTGTGCCCACGTAAAAATACTGATACACAGAATCATTACACTGAAAAATTTTTTCATAGATATTTTTTTCAAAAGTAAAGATTTTTAAGCAAAAACATTCACCGTAAAAATACGGTTGTTTAAATGATGCGTTGTACAAAATCTCTTTCACTGAAAGTTTTTTATAACAATAAAGCCACTCCCAAAAGAAGTGGCTTTCTATAATGAGTTATAATCAGATTAAAAAACAGTTGCAGCAAGCTGAATCCTTGCAAACTTATTGGATGGATTCCACATCGCCATCATGGATACCGGAAGGCTGTAATGATCAGTAATCTTAACCACTTTTCCGGCTTTCAAACCTACATTTACGATGTCAAAGCTGTTTTTGCCATTGCCATATAAGAACGTTTTATCATTGAGCGCAAACCCGGCTCCTACAAATGCATCCAGATTGACTTTCTGTCCCTTAATAACAGGATAACTTGCCTGTACATAAGTAGAATATCTGTTCTTTTTGTAACTTCCATCAGCTTCCAGAATTACTTCTCCTGCATTGGCACCCCCATACAGCATGATATCAGCCTCAATATTGATCGGGAATGACGGTCCGAAAGTATAGTTGGTTCTTAAATCAATAATATGAGCAGTTCTTCTCTGTGAATAACTGAAAATATCATCTGCAGCTACTGCAGTATTGATGTTTCTGGAGTTATAAAGATCCCATAATCCAATATAAAAACGACCGTCAGAATATTGAACATAATAATTGATCTCTTTATAATGGGTGTTGTCTTTATCATCCGCTAATGCAGAAGCTCCCCAGATTCCTACCTTCCATTTCTTTTCCGCATCCAGAGCATAGGAAAGATTTCCCATTACGACAGGTTTATCAGTAATAATAAGCCCTCTCCATAAATGATTGCTCTGAATGTTGGCCGTAAAATCAAGTCTTCCTTCTTTGGATTCCGTAGCTTCAGCACTTTCCTGTGAAAATAGCTTTCCTGTCCCTAAAACAAGAAGGAAAATCCCTTTTAAGATTTTTTTCATCATGTGTTTTATTTTAAAAATCCATATAATACTGCTGCGATAATCGCTCCGGTAACCGGACCTACTACAGGAATCCACGCATAGCTCCAGTCACTGCTTCCTTTTACAGGTAAGATGGCATGCATGATTCTTGGTGCAAGATCTCTTGCCGGGTTAATGGCATAGCCTGTAGTTCCTCCCAGAGATAAGCCTATTGCCCAGACTATAAACGTAACAGGAATTGCTCCGATAGAACCCAGACCTACTTTAGCGGTTGGGTCTGCCTGTAAAGAAATACTAGGATTTGCAAAATAGAATACACTGAATACCAGTACAAATGTTCCGATAATCTCACTGATAAGATTTGACGATGTTTTTCTGATAGCAGGACCTGTACTGAAGCATGCCAGCTTGGCTGCTTCATCGTCTGTAATCGCAAAGTGATCTTTATGAAACAGCCATACCAGAAATGCACCCAGCATTCCTCCAATCATTTGCGCTGCAATATAAGAGGGAACCAGGTCCCATGAAAACTTTCCTGCAGTCGCAAGACCAATGGTTACAGCCGGATTCAGATGGGCCCCACTTATTGGCCCTGCAACGGTTACTCCCACAAATACGGCCAGTGCCCATGCGGTAGTAATAACAATCCATCCGGAATTATTTCCTTTCGTATCTTTTAAGACAACATTGGCTACAACACCGTTGCCTAACAATATAAGAAGCATCGTTCCGATCACTTCTGCAATAAATGGGGTCATATAAGTTTTTTTATGAGTGAGTTAATCTTCTATCCAGCTTTGGGCACTTTTTACAGCTTTCTTCCAGAAGTGGGTCATTTTATCCACTTGTTCTCTGGCCAGCTGAGGGTGGAAATCCTTGTCCACAATCCATTGTTCCTGGATTTCGTCTATACTTTTCCAGTATCCTACTGCAAGTCCGGCAAGGTAAGCTGCTCCTAATGCTGTTGTTTCAAGGGTTTTAGGTCTTGTGGTTTTGAACCCGAATAGGTCGGATTGTATCTGCATCAGAAGATCACTTGCAGAAGCACCGCCGTCTACTCTCAGCTCAAGACTTGCTCTCCCTGAATCTGCTTCCATGGCTTTCACAATATCATAAACCTGAAATGCAATTCCTTCCAATGTTGCTCTTGCGATGTGTGCATCAGTCGTTCCACGGGTAATTCCTACAATCGTTCCGCGGGCATACTGATCCCAGTAAGGTGCGCCAAGACCTGTCAGTGCAGGTACGAAGTAAACACCACCATTATCTGGTACGGAAGCTGCCAGTTTATTGATTTCATCAGAAGAATGAATAAGCTTAAGACCATCTCTTAGCCATTGAATAGCAGCGCCTCCTACGAATACACTTCCTTCCAAAGCGTAGTTGACTTCTCCATTGATTTTCCAGGCTACAGTGGTAAGAAGATTGTTTTTAGAAGAAACTGCTTCCGTTCCTGTGTTCATTAATAAGAAACATCCTGTTCCATAGGTGTTTTTTACCATTCCCGGAGTGGTGCACATCTGTCCGAATAAAGCTGCCTGCTGATCGCCGGCAATACCCGCGATTGGAATTTTGGTAGAGAAAAGGGTAGTTGCTGTTTCTCCATATATTTCACTGCTTTGCTTTACTTCAGGGAGAATGTTTTTAGGAATATTGAACAGCTCTAATAAATCATTATCCCATTCTAAAGTATGAATATTCAGAAGCATTGTTCTGCTGGCATTGGAAACATCCGTGATGAACATTTTTCCGCGGGTAAGTTTCCACACAAGCCATGTGTCAACAGTTCCAAAACATAATTTTCCTTCTTCGGCTTTCTGTCTTGCTCCTTCTACATTGTCAAGGATCCATTTTAATTTGGTTGCTGAAAAGTAAGCATCCAGAACCAGTCCTGTTTTTTCTTTAATGGTTTCAGCATGTCCCTGTTCCTTTAGTTCGTCACAGTATTTTGAAGTTCTCCTGTCCTGCCATACAATGGCATTATAGATGGGTTCACCGGTTTCCTTATCCCAAACAATTGTAGTTTCACGTTGATTGGTTATTCCGATGGCTGCAACTTCAAGTCCTGAGATTCCTGCCTTTGCAATAACTTCAGCTGCTACAGAGATCTGTGAAGACCAGATTTCGTTTGGATCGTGTTCTACCCAACCCGGAGTAGGAAATATTTGTCTGAAATCTTTTTGAGATACATATTCTATTTCTCCACTATGATTGAAGAGAATCGCTCTGGAGGAAGTTGTTCCCTGGTCTAGAGCGAGAATTAGTTTTTCATTCATGTATATAATGCTAATTTAGGTTGATTACTTTAGGTGAATAAGGGGTCAGTAAATATCCTCTTGCCAGTTCAATGAATTCATTTTCCTGCTGCTGAGCCCATTCTTCAGAATATCCTTTTTCTTCAGCAATGATTCTTGCTACATTATGTGCGCTGTCTATAGCAGCTCTGGCATCCAGGAATAATAAACGTACTCTTCTTGCCAGAATATCTTCAATCGTTTCTGCCATTTCAGCTCTTACGGCCCATACCACTTCTGCTACAGTAAAAGGGTGATCCGGGTGGATCTTCTGTGCGTAAAGCGGATTGCTTTGTTGCAAGGCTTTGATAGCCGGAATATCAGATCCGTACACATACAGATGATTGGTTCTGTCTACCTGTTCCGGTTTTACATTTCCATGGATGGAAAGATGTTCTGTTTTAGATGGGCTGTTTCCCAATCTGTGAACTTTCATGGCTTCGTTTACGGTATCTTCTGCCATTTTACGGTAGGTAGTCCATTTACCTCCGATAATAGAAACTAATCCGGTCTCTGAAGTAATGACTTTATGGCTTCTTGATACTTCTTTTGTACTTTTGCTTCCGTCTTTAGGAGCAGCAAGCGGACGAAGACCTGCGAAAACAGATTTTACATCTTCACGTGTCGGTTTTTTAGCTAAATATTGTCTCGCTGTATTCAATACAAAACTGATTTCCTCTTCCAGTGCACGAGGCTCAAAGCTTTCATCCTTCAGAAGGGTGTCTGTAGTTCCTACCAAAGCTCTGTCATGCCATGGAACAACAAATAACACTCTGCCGTCCGATGTTTTTGGAATCATGATGGCATCATCACTTTTCAGGAATGATTTATCCAGTACCAGGTGAATCCCCTGGCTTGGTACCACAAGTTTACCATGTTTAGGGTTGTTCATGTTCAGAATGTCATTGGTAAACACACCTGTCGCATTGATCACTACTTTACCATGGATCTGATATTGTTGTTTAGAAAACTGGTCTTCTGCAACTACACCGATTATTTTATCCGAATCATCTTTCAAAAGGTTGATTACTTTAACATAGTTGACAGCACTTCCGCCTTTTTCAATAATAGTCTGGGTAAGGTTGATCGCAAGTCTGGCATCGTCAAACTGTCCGTCCTGGTAAACAACTCCACTCATTAAGTGATTTTGTTCAATAGTGGGAAGCTTTTCGATGGTTTTTGATTTGCTGATGTATTTCGTTTTACCTAAGCTCAATTTTCCGGCAAGAAAATCATAAACAGATAGTCCTATCTTATAATAGATTCCTCCCCACCAGGTATAGTTAGGAATAATAAAAGACTGATTTTTTACAATATGTGCTGCGTTCTTTGCTAAGAGTCCTCTTTCTTTTAATGCTTCTTTTACCAATCCGACATCTCCCTGAGCGAGATATCTAACGCCGCCGTGTACCAATTTGGTACTTCTGCTGGATGTTGCTTTTGCGAAGTCATGAGATTCAAGCAATAAAGTTTTGAATCCCCTGCTTACCGCATCTAATGCTGAACCTAAACCACTGGCTCCTCCTCCTATGACAATAAAGTCCCATTCTTTTACATTGGTTAACTTACTGAGTTCTTCGTTTCGTTTCATAAATGTTTCGTTTATGTTTCGTTTTCAAATATATAAATTAAAAATGAAAGCAAAAAGAAAATAAATGAAATTTTAAAATATCGGAAAAAATCGGTAATTTTGATGAAACGAATAAAATGGAAAAGCTATTACCAAGGCAGGATGAAATACTTAAAGAGCTGGATGAGAAAGGGCATGTACTTGTCCAGGATCTGTGTGAAAAGCTCAATGTTTCTTCAGTTACGATCCGAAAGGATCTGAACTATCTCGAAAGCCTGGGACTTCTTTTCAGGAATCATGGAGGAGCAAGTAAGCAGGTAAGATATGCTTACGAGAAAAACGTCGGGGAGAAAGAAAACATCAATGTGGAAGCGAAGCAGATTATTGCCAAAGCGGCATTATCACTGATTCAGGAAAATGACTGTATTATATTGGCGTCCGGAACAACCATGCATTATCTTGCCAGAATGCTTGTGAATTTCAATTCGCTTACTGTTTTAACGTCCTCATTGAGGGTGGCTATTGAGCTTTGTAACAATCCTAATATTAATGTGATCCAACTGGGAGGGGAGGTGAGGAAAAGTTCAACTTCAATTGTAGGATCCATTTCGGAAGGAATTCTCAAACAGTTTTCCTGTAATAAACTTTTTCTGGGGGTAGACGGTATTGATCTTGAATTTGGAATCAGTACCTCCAATGCGGCGGAGGCACATCTTAATCAGGTAATGATTGAGTGTGCGGATAAGACAGTCGTTTTGGCAGATTCGTCCAAACTGAATAAGAAGGGGTTTGGTAAAATTGCCTCATTGGACGAAGTGGATTATCTGATCACAGATAATGGTATCGGTGAAGAAGACCGGTCTGCGTTGGAAGAGAGAGGGGTTACGGTTATTGTAAAATAGGCTGTATTCAGCTTAATTAAATAGTTAAAAATAGAGACCGTCTGACTTCAGGCGGTCTCTGTTTTAATCAGAAATCATTTGACTTATACTTTCCAGAAAAATCTCTTTTTGTTTTTTCTTTCCGCTCCAAGCAGAGTGTAGAACTTAATGGCTCTTGTATTGAAAATTGGGGTTTGCCATTGAATTATTGAGCAGCCTTCTTCTTTTGAGTGGATTTTTATTAATTCCATTATTTGTTTTCCTGTTCCGTTTCCCCTTGCATTCTCTTTTAGGAATAAGCAGTCAACATACATATAGTAACCTGCGTCCCAGGTGGAGAACTGTTTGAAAAATGTTGCATATCCTGTTATTTCAGTATCAGATTCTGCAACCAGACATTTTATATGGGAATCCGGATCAAGGAGGTGTTTAGCGAGCTGTTCCTTTTTGTTTTCTTCGTTAAAAAAGTTTCTTTCATAGTGCGCATGGGCTTTACATAATTCAATAATGGAACTTATGTCTTTTTCTTCGGCGAATCTTATTTTCATATCTTTATGTTGATGAATTAGCAGGCGCATACAAAAGCGGAACCATTGGTAGGATCTGTTCCTTCTGTGGCATAGCCGTCAAATTTCCACCATTCCATTCCTCCTATTAATTCCATCACCTTAAATCCTAATTGGGTCATTTTTAAAGCTCCTTTTGTGGAAGCATTACAGCCTATCCCGTCGCAGTAGCAGACATATATTTTTGACTTATCAAGGTGCCGGGTGCTTTCTTCTGTCATTTCCCGATGGGGCAGATTAATTGCAGATGGGATGTGTTCTTTGCTGTAGCCATGTGGTCTTCTGGTATCTACTGCAATGTAATCTGTGCTGTTTTGAAATCCATCATATAAATCTGAAGGATCCATTTCATACATTAATTTTTTCTGGTAGAATTCAATTTGTTCTTGCATAATGTTAAATTGTTTGTAGTGCAAAGCTATGATCGGGTTTATTCTTTTCCTAAGATTGAAATTGAATGTTCTGCAGTGTTAAATGAAATATTTTCAGATAGTGTTTTTTGTTATATGATTAACTTTGCGCTATGGAAATCAAGTTTTTAAAACTTATTAAAACAATTGCGGAGGAAGGGAGTATTGCAGGTTCTTCTGAAAAACTTTTTTTGACACAGTCGGCATTAAGCCATCAGCTTAAAGATCTGGAAATCCAGCTCGGGTTTAAAGTGTTTTACAGGGCAAGGAACAAATGGGAGCTTACTGAGGAGGGAAGTGTGCTTTACAAAACTGCATGTACGGTAATAGATAGTATAGGGAATGGTCTGAATGAGATTCAACAGATAAGAGCAGGAGCAGCGGGTACTATAAAAATCAGTACAGAATGTTACTCATTCTATCAGGGACTGCCGTTATTTATTCAGAAAATGAAAGTATTATATCCTGAGATTGAAGTGGATCTGGTATTGGAAGCAACTCATAAGCCTGTGGAAAAAATCATATCCAATGAAATTGATATTGCAGTGGTCACTTCAAAACCTTCCGTAAATAAGGAATTGACCTGCATTGAGATTTTTGAGGATGAAGTTTATGCAGTAATTCATCAGGAAAACCTTTTAAATGATACTGAATATCTTAGTGCTGAGGATTTTAGGGATGCTCATTTAATCATTCATTCTTTTCCTTTAGAAACAGTTTCTGTTTACGATCGGTTCCTTAATCCCAACGGAATGATGCCTGTGAAGATTTCAGCAGTTCCGTTAACAGAAGTTACTTTGGAAATGGTGCAGGCCAATATGGGGATTACCTGTATGCCGAAATGGGCATTGCATTCATTCAGGCTGTCTGATGAGCTGAAATTTAAAAAAATCGGAAGTAAGGGTTTGAAAAGAAAACATTATCTGGTGGTAAGAAAATCGGATGCCGGAAAAAAATATATTAATGACTTTCTTTTAAACTTCAATGAATATTTTCAAAATTTTGGATAGTTTTTTTTCTGAAACTGCTAAATGATTAAAAATCAAAATATTTTAGTCGAAATATTTGTCAGTTACAAAATTATTCATAAATTTGCACACTCATTTTAGGGGCGTAGTATGCCTATATCAAAAGTAGAAATTACTTCAGACTTCCGAAAAATGGGGATAAATAAAGGATAAATTTTATTATAATATAAACAATGTCAGGTATTATTGGTAAAAAAATCGGTATGACATCTTTGTTTAACGAAGAAGGAAAAAACATTCCTTGTACAGTTATCCAAGCTGGTCCATGCTCGGTTTTACAGGTCAGAACCTTAGAAAAAGACGGTTATAAAGCTGTTCAGTTAGGTTTCGATGACAAGAGTGAGAAGAACGTTGGTAAAGCGTTAGCTGGTCATTTTAAAAAGGCTGGTTCTGCTCCTAAAGCTAAATTAGTAGAATTCTACAGAGAGTTCGTTGATGAAGTAAAAGTAGGAGAAGAAGTAAAAGTTGATTTATTCGCTGAAGGTGAATATGTTGACGTAACAGGAACTTCAAAAGGTAAAGGCTTCCAGGGTGTTGTTAAGAGACACGGATTTGGAGGTGTAATGCAGGCAACTCATGGTCAGCACAACAGACTTAGAGCTCCAGGTTCTATCGGTGCTGGTTCAGACCCTTCAAGAGTATTCAAAGGGATGAGAATGGCTGGAAGAATGGGAGGTAAGCAGGTAACTGTTCAAAACCTTCAAGTGTTAAAAGTTGATCAAGAACAAAATCTTTTAGTAGTAAAAGGTGCTGTTCCGGGAGCTAAAAATTCTTATGTAATTATCAGAAAATGGAACTAGTAGTATTAAATACATCAGGAAAAGAGACCGGAAGAAAAGTAACTCTAGACGAAACAGTATTCGGAATTGAGCCAAATCAGCACGCGGTTTACTTAGAAGTTAAACAGTATCTTGCTGCTCAAAGACAAGGTACTCATAAAGCAAAAGAAAGAAGCGAAATTACTGCTTCTACTAAAAAGCTTAAGAAGCAAAAAGGATCAGGATCTGCTAGATATGGTGATATCAAATCTCCAGTATTCAGAGGTGGAGGTAGAGTATTCGGACCAAAACCAAGAGACTACAGATTCAAATTGAACAAAGCTCTTAAGAGATTGGCTAAGAAATCTGTTTTATCTCAAAAAATGAGAGACAACAGCATTAAAGTTTTAGAAGATGTGAGCTTTGACGCTCCTAAGACTAAAGATTTCATCAATGTATTAAATGCATTGGAACTTAACGGTAAAAAATCTTTATTCGTTCTTCCTGAAGCTAACAAGAATGTGTATTTATCTTCAAGAAACTTACCTAAAACTAAAGTAATGAACTTCAACGAGATCAGTTCTTACGATTTAGTAAACGCTGGTGAGATCATTTTCTTCGAAGGTGCAGTTGAAAAATTCCAGGAAAATTTAAAGAAATAAATCATGTCAGTTATTATTAAACCAGTTATTTCAGAAAAGGCTAATTACCTTACAGATTTAAGAGGTTCTTATTCTTTCTTAGTGAATCCTAAGGCGAATAAAATCGAGATCAAAAAAGCTGTTGAAGCAGCTTACGGTGTAAAAGTAGCAGACGTTAACACAATGATTTATGCTCCGAAGGTTTCTTCAAAATACACTAAAAAAGGTCTTCAAGTAGGAAAGACAAATAAATTGAAAAAAGCGGTAATCAAACTTGCTGAAGGCGAGGTTATCGATATTTTTGCTGTAAATTAATTATTAATTATAAATAATAGTAATGTCTGTTAGAAAATTAAAACCTATCACCCCGGGACAGAGATTCAGAATTGTAAACAATTTTGAGGAAATTACTACCAACAAACCAGAGAAATCTCTAACAGTTGGTATTAAAAAGTCAGGTGGACGTAACCAAACAGGTAAAATGACCATGCGTTACACCGGAGGTGGACACAAAAAGAAATACAGAATTATTGACTTCAAAAGAAACAAAGCAAACGTTGAAGCCACTGTAAAATCTGTAGAATACGATCCAAACAGAACTGCATTTATCGCTTTATTAGAGTACGCAGACGGAGAGAAGAGATATATCATCGCTCCAAACGGTATCAAAGTTGATCAGAAAGTAGTATCAGGAGAAAGCGTTGAACCAAACGTAGGTAACGCAATGAAATTGAAAAACATTCCATTGGGTACTGTAATCTCTTGTGTTGAAATGAAGCCTGGACAAGGTGCAATTTTAGCAAGAAGTGCTGGTTCTTCAGCTCAATTAACTTCAAGAGATGGTAAATATGCAATCATCAAGTTACCTTCAGGAGAATCAAGAATGATCCTTACTGAATGTATGGCAATGATTGGTTCTGTTTCCAACTCAGATCACCAATTAACTGTATCAGGTAAGGCTGGTAGAAGCAGATGGTTAGGTAGAAGACCAAGAACAAGAGCGGTTGTAATGAACCCAGTAGATCACCCAATGGGTGGTGGTGAAGGACGTTCTTCAGGAGGTCACCCAAGATCTAGAAACGGTAAACCGGCTAAAGGTTACAAAACTAGAAAGAAAAACAAAGTGTCTAACCGTTACATCGTATCTAAAAGAAAATAATTATGGCAAGATCACTTAAAAAAGGACCGTTCATTCATCATACTTTAGATAAGAAGGTTCAGGCAAATATAGAGTCTGGTAAGAAGACAGTTATCAAAACTTGGTCTAGAGCATCTATGATCTCTCCGGACTTCGTAGGACAAACTATTGCTGTACACAACGGGAAATCTTTTATCCCTGTTTACGTTACAGAAAACATGGTTGGTCACAAGTTAGGCGAATTTTCTCCAACAAGATCTTTCAGAGGTCATGGTGGTAACAAAAACAAAGGAAGCAGATAATCATGGGATCAAGAAAACAAGATAGTTCAATCGCAAGAAAAGAAGCTAACAAAGACGTTGTAAAAGCTTCATTAAATAATTGCCCGTCTTCTCCAAGAAAAATGAGATTAGTTGCTGATATCATTAGAGGAGAGCAGGTAGACAAAGCACTTTATATCCTAAAATATTCTAAGAAGGATGCTTCTAACAAGTTAGAGAAATTACTTCTTTCTGCTATGGCTAACTGGCAAGTGAAAAACGAAGGTGCTGACATTGAGGAAGCAAACCTTATCGTTAAAGAAATATTTGTGGATAGTGCAAGACAATTGAAGAGACTAAGACCAGCTCCACAAGGTAGAGGGTATAGAATCAGAAAAAGATCTAACCACGTTACATTAATCTTAGGTAACAAAGAAAATTAATCAAGGTATGGGACAGAAGACAAATCCAATTGGTAACAGATTAGGTATCATCAGAGGATGGGATTCTAACTGGTTTGGTGGAAACGATTATGGAGACAGAATCGCTGAAGACTACAAAATCAGAAGATACCTTGAAGCTAGATTATCTAAAGGTGGTATTTCAAAAATTTATATTGAAAGAACTTTAAAATTAGTTACAGTAACTATTACTACTGCTAGACCGGGACTTATCATCGGTAAAGGAGGTCAGGAAGTTGATAAATTGAAAGAAGAGTTGAAGAAATTGACTGGTAAGGATATTCAAATCAACATTTTCGAAATCAAAAGACCTGAATTAGATGCTGTACTAGTTGCTGATAGTATTTCTAAGCAAATTGAAAACAGAATTTCTTACAGAAGAGCTGTTAAAATGGCAATGGCAAGTACTATGAGAATGGGTGCTGAAGGTATCAAAGTTCAAATCTCTGGTAGATTAAACGGAGCTGAAATGGCAAGATCAGAATCTTTCAAAGAAGGAAGAATTCCATTGTCAACTTTCAGAGCTGATATTGATTACCACTGGGCAGAAGCTCACACTACTTACGGTAGACTAGGGGTAAAAGTTTGGATCATGAAGGGTGAAGTTTACGGTAAAAGAGAACTTTCTCCACTAGTGGGACAACAGAAAAAAGGAGGTCAGTCAGACAGAGGAAACAGAGGAGGAGACAGAGACAACAGAAGACCTAGAAAAAACAACAACAATAACAATAATAATTAAAATTTTAGATTAGAAATTTTGAATTTTAAATTACCGTTACTTTTTTAAAATAAAAAAAATCTAAAATCTAAAATCTAAAATCTAAAATTTAGAAATTATGTTACAACCAAAAAGAACCAAATTCCGTAGAGTTCATAAGATGAAGATGAAGGGGAATGCCCAGAGAGGTAGTCAACTTGCTTACGGAACTTTTGGGATCAAAGCAACGGAAGGAGCTTGGATCACTGCAAGACAGATTGAAGCGGCTCGTATCGCTGCGACAAGATATATGAAGAGAGAAGGTCAACTATGGATCAAAATCTTCCCAGATAAGCCAATTACTAAGAAACCAGCGGAAGTACGTATGGGTAAAGGTAAGGGTGCTGTTGAATACTGGGTAGCTGTAGTAAAACCAGGTAAAATTATGTTCGAAGTTGGAGGAGTTCCTTACGAAATTGCGAAAGAAGCTCTTAGACTTGCTGCACAAAAATTACCAGTAGTTACTAAATTCATCGTTGCTAACGATTTTGTTAAACCTCTATAATCTTTGAATACAATGAAAAATGCTGATATTAAAAATTTAAGCGCGGGTGATATTCAAGCTCAATTAACTGAAGCAAAAGCTCAATATTCTAAATTGAAATTGGCTCATGCAATCAGCCCAATTGAAAACCCGATTCAAATCAGAGATTTGAGAAAAACAATCGCAAGACTAAACACTGAGTTAACTAACAAACAATAATTTCATTTTACAATGGATAGAAATTTAAGAAAAGAAAGAATCGGAGTGGTTTCCAGCAATAAAATGGAAAAAACTATTGTTGTTAGTGAAACTACAAGAGTAAAGCACCCGATGTACGGTAAATTCGTTTTGAAAACGAAAAAATATACTGCACACGACGAGAATAACGAATGCACAGAAGGTGATACAGTTTTGATCCAGGAAACTAGACCTTTGAGCAAGAGCAAGAGATGGAGATTAGTAAGAATCATTGAAAAAGCTAAGTAATAATGTTACAAACAGAATCAAGATTAAAAGTTGCTGATAACACGGGTGCTAAAGAAGTACTAGTGATCAGAGTTCTGGGAGGAACCAGAAGAAGATATGCTTCAGTTGGTGATAAAATCGTTGTTACGATCAAGGATTCTACGCCATCTGGAAACGCTAAAAAAGGTCAGGTATCTAAAGCTGTAGTAGTAAGAACTAAGAAAGCAGTAAGAAGAAAAGATGGTTCATACATCAAATTCGACGACAATGCTTGTGTATTACTAAACGCAGCGGGAGAAATGAGAGGAACGCGTGTTTTCGGACCAGTTGCTCGTGAGTTGAGAGACAAAGAATATATGAAAATCATTTCATTAGCTCCTGAAGTACTTTAATTTTAAAAATTTTTAAAAGAAATGTCAAAGTTAAAAATAAAAAGAGGAGATAACGTAATCATTACTACTGGTAAGAAAGATATCAAAGGTAAGACTGGTGAAGTTATTGAAGTGATCAAGAAAGAAGGTAGAGACCCAAGAGTAATCGTTGCAGGACTTAACATCGTTAAAAAACACGTTAAGCCTTCAGCTTCTAATCCTCAAGGAGGAATTACTGAGAAGGAAGCTTCTATTCATATCTCAAACGTAGCTTTAGTTGGTAAAGACGGAAAAGCTATCAAAATCGGTTACAAAATCGAAGGAGATAAGAAAGTAAGAATTAACAAAAAAACGGGTGAAACTTTATAATTTGAATTAACATGGAATATATAGCAAGACCCAAAAAAGCATATAAAGAGACAATTGTTCCTGCAATGATGGAAGAATTCGGGTATAAGTCAGTAATGCAAGTACCTAAATTAGAGAAAATCGTTGTATCACAAGGTTTAGGTGATGCTACTGCAGACAAAAAAATCATTGATTATGCTGTAGAAGAGCTTACAAATATCACAGGTCAAAAGGCTGTTGGTACAATCTCTAAGAAAGACGAAGCTGCTTTCAAATTGAGAAAAGGTATGCCTGTAGGTGCAAAAGTTACTTTAAGAGGAAACCAGATGTATGAATTCTTAGACAGACTTACTGCTTCTGCTTTACCACGTATCAGAGATTTCTCTGGTATCAAAGCTGATGGTTTCGATGGTAGAGGTAACTACAACTTAGGTATTACTGAGCAGATTATCTTCCCTGAAATCGTAATTGACAAAGTGAAAAAAATCCAGGGGATGGACATCACTTTCGTTACTACTGCGAAAACAGATAAAGAAGCTAAAGCATTATTAACTCACTTCGGTTTACCATTTAAAAAGAACTAAGAAATGGCTAAAGAATCAATGAAAGCGCGTGAGCGCAAAAGAGAAGCACTAGTTGCTAAATACGCTGCTAAAAGACAAGCTCTTAAAGAAGCTGGTGATTACGAAGGACTTCAAAAATTGCCTAAAAATGCTTCTCCTGTAAGATTACACAACAGATGTAAACTAACAGGTAGACCAAGAGGATACATGAGAACGTTCGGTATTTCCAGAGTAACTTTCAGAGAAATGGCAAACAACGGTCTTATCCCAGGTGTAAGAAAAGCTAGTTGGTAATTATTACTAATTAAAAAATCGGGACAATTAAGTTGTTCAGATACTAAAGATAAAAATATCAGACCGAAGATTTCTGAAGTCTGATATTTTACTCTTCAAGTCTTTGCAAAACTGATTGTTCTTTAACCAATAATTTATAAAAGAAAAATGGTAACAGATCCAATTTCAGATTTCCTAACAAGAGTAAGGAACGCACAAAGCGCAGGCCACAAAGTGGTGGAAATTCCTGCATCGAAAATCAAAAAGGAGATTACTAAGATCTTATTTGATCAAGGGTATATCTTAAACTACAAGTTTGAAGATAACGCTGTTCAAGGAGTGATCAAAATCGCTTTAAAGTATGATAAGCAAACTAACAAACCGGCTATCAAGTCTATTCAAAGAGCTTCTAGACCAGGTTTGAGACAGTACAAAGGTTCAGCTGAGCTTCCAAGAGTACTAAACGGTTTGGGTATTTCTATCATCTCTACTTCTAAAGGAGTAATGACTGACAAGAAAGCTAGAGAAGAGAAAGTAGGCGGTGAAGTAATCTGCTATGTTTATTAATTTTTAATCAGAGGAAAATGTCAAGAATTGGTAAAGCAATTATAACAATTCCAGCAGGAGTTACAATCACTGAAAACAACGGTGTAGTAACTGTAAAAGGAGCTAAAGGAGAGCTTTCTCAGGAGCTTACTGCAGGAATTACTATAGAACAAAAAGATGGTGAACTTAACGTAAACAGACCATCTGATTCTAAACAACACAAAGCGCTTCACGGTTTATACAGAGCGTTAATCAACAACATGATTGTTGGTGTAAGTGCAGGTTTCGAAAAGAAACTTGAACTAGTAGGGGTAGGATATAGAGCTTCACACGCAGGTCAAAAACTTGAGTTGGCTTTAGGATTCTCTCACGGTATCGTATTAGAACTTCCAAGTGAAGTAAAAGTGGATACATTGACTGAAAAAGGTAAAAACCCAATTATTACTTTAACGTCTCACGACAACCAACTTCTAGGAATGGTAGCTGCAAAGATCCGTTCTTTCAGAAAGCCTGAGCCATACAAAGGAAAAGGTGTAAGATTCGTAGGAGAAATTGTTAGACGTAAAGCTGGTAAATCTGCTTAATAAATTATAAGTATTATGGCATTAAGTAAATTAGAAAAAAGAATAAGAATCAAAAGAAGAGTAAGAGGGAAAATCTCTGGATCTTCTGAATTGCCAAGATTATCTGTATACAAAAGTAATAAGGAAATTTACGCTCAGTTAATCGACGATAAAAATGGTAAAACTTTAGTTTCAGCTTCTTCAAGAGAGAAAGGTGTAGACGCTAAAGGGACTAAGACTGAAGTTTCTGCTGCTGTTGGTAAAGCTATCGCTGCTAAAGCTATCGCTGCAGGAATCGAAAGTATTGTATTTGACAGAAACGGATTCGTATACCACGGTAGAGTAAAAGCTCTTGCTGATGGTGCAAGAGAAGGAGGACTTAAATTCTAATCATTAAATTTCGGAAAATATGTTAGGACTAGATAATATAGAAAGAGTAAAACCGGGAGGATTAGAATTAAAAGATCGTCTCGTAGCTGTTAACAGAGTAACAAAAGTAACAAAAGGAGGTAGAGCTTTCGGATTTTCTGCTATTGTTGTAGTAGGTAACGAAGAAGGTGTTATCGGTTTCGGTTTAGGAAAATCTAAAGAGGTTGCTTCTGCAATTGCTAAAGCAGTTGAAGACGCTAAGAAAAACCTTGTGAAAGTTCCTGTAATGAACCATACTATCCCTCACCAAACTACTGCTAGATACGGTGGTGCAGATATCTTCCTAAGACCTGCTTCTCACGGTACAGGATTGATCGCCGGAGGTGCGGTAAGAGCGGTATTGGAATCTGCTGGTATTCACGATATCCTTTCAAAATCTAAAGGATCTTCTAACCCTCACAACGTAGTGAAAGCTACTTTCAAAGCGTTATTAGACATCAGAAGACCTGAAGAGATCGCTAGAATGAGAGGAATTTCTCTAAGTAAAGTGTTTAACGGTTAATAATTAAAACAATGGCAACAATTAAAGTAAAGCAAGTAAGAAGCGCTATTGGTAGAACAAAAACCCAAAAGAGAACGCTTGAAGCATTAGGATTAAAAAAACTTCACCAAGTTGTAGAACACGAAGCTACTCCTTCTATCTTAGGAATGATCGCTGCAGTAAGCCACTTACTTGAAGTTCAAAAATAATTTTATAAAAGAGAAATTAAAATGAATTTAAATAACATAAAACCTGCTGCAGGATCTACTTTCAACTCAAAGAGAATTGGTAGAGGTCAAGGTAGTGGAAAAGGAGGTACTTCAACAAAAGGACACAAAGGTCAGAAAGCTAGAGCTGGTTATTCTCAAAAAATCGGTTTCGAAGGTGGACAGATGCCTTTACAAAGAAGATTACCTAAATTCGGATTCAAAAACGTAAACAGAAAAGAGTTTAGAGGAGTTAACCTTGATACTATCCAGACTTTAATCGAGAACAAATCCATCACCGGAGATATCACGAAAGAAGTTTTAGTAGCAAACGGAATAATTTCTAAAAACGAATTAGTGAAAATTATGGGTAGAGGAGAATTGAAATCTGCGGTTTCAATCTCTGCTGACAAATTCACTAAATCTGCTGAAGAGCTTATTGCTAAAGCAGGTGGAAAAGCAATTACCTTATAATACTTACTAATGAAAGAATTTATACAAACACTTAAAAATATTTGGAGTCTTAAAGAACTTAGAGATAAAATTCTCTTCACTTTAGGGATTATCCTTGTGTATAGATTCGCATCTTATATCTCGCTTCCTGCAATTAACCTTGCAGAGGTGGGAGATCTCTTAGAGCATTATAAAAATCAAGGCGGTAACAAGCAAGGAGCAGGTCTCCTTGGCTTGCTTTCGTCGTTTACGGGGGGAGCTTTCAGCCACGCTTCCGTAATGGCGTTGGGAATCATGCCTTATATTTCTGCTTCTATTATTGTTCAGTTGATGGGGATGGCTATTCCTTATCTTCAGAAGCTTCAGAAAGATGGAGAGTCAGGTAGAAATACATTGAACCAAATTACAAGATGGTTAACAATTGGAGTTTGTCTGGTACAGGCACCTTCTTACTTAACTTCTATTACTCAATTATTCTTACCATATGCTCAGTTCCAGTCTGCATACTATGTAGAGCCAAATTCAATCATGTTCTGGTTGCCAAGTATTGTTATTTTGGTTGCCGGTTCAGTATTCGCAATGTGGCTGGGTGAAAAGATTACCGATAAAGGAATCGGAAATGGTATCTCTATCCTTATTATGGTGGGGATCCTTTCAAGATTACCTGAGGCATTCGTACAGGAGATGGCCGTGCAGAACGGAAAAGGAGGAATGGGATCTATCATGATCCTTATTGAAGTATTATTCTGGATGTTGGTAGTTCTTTTAGCAGTAATCTTATCAGTAGCTGTTAGAAAAATTCCAATTCAGTATGTAAGCAGAGCTCAAGCAAGAGGAGGTGTAAACAGAAATCTTATGCAGGGAGCAAGACAATGGATTCCATTGAAAGTAAATGCTGCTGGTGTAATGCCGATTATCTTTGCCCAGGCATTGATGTTCGTACCAGGATTATTAACAAAATTCGATGAGTCTAACACTTTTCTTGCAGGTTTCAAGAATGTTTTTAGCTGGCAGTACAACGTATTGTTTGCGCTATTAATTATTATCTTCTCATTTTTCTATACTGCGATTACAATTCCGGTAAACCAGATGGCTGATGACTTGAAGAGAAATGGAGGTTTAGTACCGAAAGTAAGACCCGGTAAAGAGACCGCTGATTATTTAGATGATATTTTATCAAAAATTACCTTGCCAGGTGCAATTTTTTTATCTATCTTTGCAGTCCTTCCAGCAATTGTGCATGGAAGCTTTGTTCAGACAGATGCGTTTGCCCTATTTTTCGGGGGAACATCATTATTAATTATGGTGGGTGTAATTTTAGATACAGTTCAACAGATTAATACTTATCTGCTGAACCATCATTATGATGGCTTAATGCAGTCTAAATTATCAAGAACGACTGGATATTAATTTATGGCAAAACAAAAACATATTGAACAAGATGGCGTGATCGTGGAAGCACTTTCTAACGCCATGTTCCGTGTAGAGCTGGAAAATGGGCATATCCTTATTGCTCATATCTCCGGCAAAATGAGAATGCATTATATTAAACTTTTACCTGGAGATAAGGTAAAACTAGAAATGTCTCCCTATGATTTAACAAAAGGGAGGATCACATTTAGATATTAAAAACAATTAGCCAAATGGAATACACATTCCATTTGGCATTTGTAAAAAATAAATACTATCAAAATGAAAGTAAGAGCATCAATTAAAAAAAGAAGCGCTGATTGCAAAATCGTACGCAGAAAAGGTGTACTATTCGTAATCAACAAGAAGAACCCAAAATTTAAACAAAGACAAGGTTAACATTAAATTATGGCGAGAATTGCAGGTATTGATTTACCAAAAAACAAAAGAGGTGTTATCGGTTTAACTTACATCTATGGAGTAGGAAGAAGTACTTCTTCTGAAATCCTTAAAGCTGCCGGTATCAGCGAAGACAAGAAAGTCAACGAATGGAATGACGATGAATTGGCTGCAATCAGAACATATATCTCTGAAAACGTAAAAGTAGAAGGAGAATTGAGATCTGAAGTGCAATTGAACATCAAGAGATTGATGGACATAGGATGCCAACGAGGAATACGTCACAGACTTGGATTACCTTTAAGAGGCCAGAGAACGAAAAACAACTCTAGAACACGTAAAGGGAAGAGAAAAACTGTTGCTAACAAGAAAAAAGCTAGTAAATAATCGTTAGGAATTATGGCAAAACAAACTAAAGTAGTTAAGAAAAGAAAAGTAAAAGTTGAAGCTATTGGTGAAGCTCATATTCAGGCTTCTTTCAATAACATCATCATTTCTTTAACAAATAAAAACGGAGAGGTTATCTCTTGGGCTTCTGCCGGTAAAATGGGTTTCAGAGGTTCTAAAAAGAATACTCCATTTGCTGCTCAGATGGCAGCTGAAAATTGCTCTGCTGTAGCTCACGAAGCTGGTTTAAGAAGAGTAAAGGTGTTTGTGAAAGGTCCAGGTGCAGGTAGAGAATCTGCTATCAGATCTATCCACAATTCAGGAATTGAAGTTAGCGAAATCATTGATGTGACTCCTATGCCACACAATGGATGTAGACCACCAAAAAGAAGAAGAGTTTAATTTTTAGAATTTACCCATTATGGCAAGATATATTGGACCTAAAACTAAGATTGCTAGAAAGTTTGGTGCTGCAATCTACGGAGATGATAAAAACTTCGAAAAAAGAAAGAACCAACCGCCAGGACAACACGGTCCTAACAAAAGAAGAGGTGCTAAAAAATCAGAATATGCAATTCAGTTAGCTGAAAAACAAAAAGCTAAATATACTTACGGTATTTTAGAAAGACAGTTTGCTAACCTATTTGACAAAGCACACAGAAGTAAAGGTGTAACAGGGGAAGTTCTATTACAACTTTGTGAATCAAGATTGGATAACGTAGTATACAGATTAGGTTTTGCTAAAACAAGATCTGGAGCTAGACAATTGGTTTCTCACAGACACATCACTGTGAACGGGGAAATTCTTAATATCCCTTCTTACTTGGTAAAAGCTGGTGATGTAATCGCTGTAAGAGAAAAGTCTAAGTCTCTTGAAGTTGTTACCAATGCATTGGCTTCTAAGTCAAACTATGAGTGGTTACAATTCAACGATGAGAAGAAAGAAGGAACTTTCGTTTCTGCTCCTGAAAGAATCCAGATTCCGGAGGATATTAAGGAGAACCTTATCGTCGAACTTTACTCTAAATAATTTTTTAATCAAATTTTTGCTCAACCCAATAATATGGCAATTTTACAATTCATAAAACCCGATAAAGTAATTTTACTTAACTCTGATGAATTTAAAGGTCAATTTGAATTCAGACCTTTAGAACCAGGTTTCGGGCTTACAATCGGTAATGCTTTGAGAAGAGTGTTGCTTTCTTCTCTGGAAGGATACGCTATTTCATCTATCAAAATAGAAGGTGTAGAGCACGAATTTTCAACTATTCCAGGAGTAATCGAAGACGTTACCGAAATTATTCTTAACCTTAAGCAGGTAAGATTAAAAGCTGCAGCAGAAGGCCAGGCTAACGAGCAGGTTGTTGCTAAAGTTTCAGGTCAAACGGTTATTACTGCTGGTGATTTAGGAAAGTCTATCAATGGATTTGAGGTTCTGAACCCGGATCTAGTGATCTGCAACCTAAACAGTGATGTAACTTTCGAAATTACTTTCAATATTGAAAAAGGTAGAGGGTATGTTCCTTCTGAACAAAATAAATCAAACAATGCTCCTGTAGGAACTATTGCTATTGACTCTATTTTCACGCCGATCAAGAAAGTACAATACAGCATTGAAAATTATCGTGTAGAGCAAAAAACAGACTACGAAAAACTTGTATTAGATATAGAAACTGATGGGTCTATCAGCCCTCAGAATGCTTTAACTGAAGCTTCTAAGATATTAATTTATCACTTCATGTTATTCTCTGATGAGAGAATCACGCTTGAAACTGAAGCTGTAAAAGCATCTATCCAGTACGATGAAGAAACTCTTCACACAAGACAACTTCTTAAGTCTAAATTAGCAGATATGGATCTTTCTGTAAGAGCCCTTAACTGTCTGAAAGCGGCTGAAGTAGAAACTCTTGGAGAACTGGTTTCTTACAGTAAGTCTGATTTGATGAAATTCAGAAATTTTGGTAAAAAATCTTTGACAGAACTAGAAGAATTAGTGCATTCAAAAGGTCTTAACTTCGGTTTCGACGTTGCAAAATATAAGTTAGACGCTGATAAATAATTAATAATGAGACACGGTAAAAAATTCAATCACTTAGGAAGAACAGCTTCTCACAGAAGTGCTTTACTTTCTAATATGGCTTGTTCTCTAATTGAGCATAAAAGAATCAACACTACTGTAGCTAAAGCTAAAGCTTTAAGAGTATATGTTGAGCCTCTATTAACAAAAGCAAAAGAAGATACTACACACAACAGAAGAGTAGTATTCTCTTACCTTCAAAATAAATTTGCGGTTGCTGAATTATTCAGAACTGTAGCTCCTAAAATCGCTGAAAGAAACGGTGGTTATACAAGAATCATAAAGACAGGATTCAGACCAGGTGATGCTGCTGACACTGCTCTTATCGAATTAGTAGATTTCAACGAGCTTTACAACCCTAATGCTGAAGAGAAAAAAGCTACAAGAAGAAGCAGAAGATCAACAACTGCTAAAAAAGCTGAAGCAGTAGTTGCTGATGCTCCTGCAGTTGAAGAGAAAGTAGAAGAAGCTAAAGCTGATACTACTGAGGAAAAAACTGAAGAATAATATTCATTCAGATATATAAAAAAAACCATCCGGATTCCGGATGGTTTTTTTTATGTACTACTTATCAAATAAAAATGTTCCTCAATTTTGAAGGACATTTTTTATTTAAATCTTTGTTCTTTTAAGCTCAATAATATTATTCCCTTGTTCAAGGTGAAGGCTGTCTCCTTTTACCCTTGCCGTCATATCATCTTTTTTGTAAATCGTTTCATCCCCTTTGGTTTCCGATTTAGGTAACGTAAATGTTTTCTTATTGCTGGTGATGGCTACCGTACTTTCTTTCGGATCGTTTTTAAATACTACTTTCACCAGTGTTCCGTCAGTAGCTTTATAGACAAAATCGGTTTTCTCATTTTTCTTTCCGTTGATATCTACAGTCGAAGAACTTTGTGTTACCGAATCTATCTTTCCGTTGTTGTCTGTAACTACAGTTTCTGAACTGTCTGTTTTGATAACGCTTTTATTTCCGCTTTCACTTTTTTTACAGCTGACTACTGCCAGTGCCAATACAGCACCCAGTGCTAAAAGACTTTTTTTCATGATTATATTATTTGATATTCAATTGATTTTTATATTTTAAATTTTACAAAAATCATGCCTTACAATATGAGAAATTTTAACCGTTATTTATGCATAATTCTTTTATTTTTCTCCTTGAATACTGTGTTTTCACAGAAAGGAAATTTTGAAATTAAAGATGGACATTTCTTCCTGAACGGAAAATCATTTACCGTGTATTCAGGAGAAATGCATTATCCCAGAGTTCCGTCGGAGTATTGGAAGCATCGTCTGGAGATGATGAAAGCAATGGGACTGAATACCGTTACGACCTACGTTTTTTGGAATTATCATGAAGAAGCCCCGGGAAAATGGAATTTTTCAGGTGAAAAAGATTTGCAGAAGTTCATCAAAACGGCACAGGAAGTTGGCTTATACGTTATCATTCGTCCGGGGCCTTATGTTTGTGCAGAGTGGGAATTCGGAGGATATCCGTGGTGGCTGCAGAAAAATAAAGACCTTGAAATAAGAAGAGACAACAAAGCTTTCTTAGAGGAATGCCGTAAATATATCAGTCAGCTGGCAAAGCAGATCGTACCTCTGCAGATTAATAATGGCGGCCCGGTTATTATGGTACAGGCAGAGAATGAATTTGGATCTTACGTTGCCCAGCGAAAAGATATTCCGTTGGAAGAACACAGGGAATACAGTCATAAGATTAAAGATGTGCTGTTGAAAAGCGGAATCTCGGTACCTTTATTTACCTCAGACGGCAGTTCACTTTTTAAAGGAGGATCTATTGAAGGTGCTTTACCTACCGCAAACGGAGAAGGTGATATTGCTGTTTTAAAGAAAAGCATCAATGAGTATAATGGTGGAAAAGGTCCTTATATGGTTGCAGAATATTATCCCGGATGGCTCGATCATTGGGCAGAACCATTCGTTAAGGTCTCCACAGAAGAAGTGGTGAAGCAAACAAAGCTCTATATAGAAAATGATATTTCTTTTAATTATTATATGATTCATGGCGGAACCAACTTTGGATTTACCAGTGGTGCCAATTACGATAAGGATCATGATATCCAGCCGGATCTTACGAGCTATGATTATGATGCTCCCATCAGTGAAGCAGGATGGGCAACCCCTAAATATAATGCGTTGAGAGAAATTTTTCAATCCCTCAATAAAAGTAAGCTTCCGGATGTTCCAAAACCAGTAAAAGTCATCACCATTCCCCGGATAAAATTTTCAAAAGTAAATTCTCTGTTTGATCTTACCGATCATCAGAAACCTGTTATTAATGACCAGCCACTGACGTTTGAAGATTTGAACATCGGAAACGGATATGTTCTTTACAGAAGAAAGTTTGACAAAGACCATAAAGGGATTTTGGAAATGAAAGGACTCCGTGATTATGCGAATATTTACATCAATGGCCAATGGAAAGGCGAATTGAACAGAGTATATAAAAAGTATGATCTTGCTATTGAAATAAAATCCGGAGACCGGCTGGAAATTCTTGTTGAAAATATGGGAAGAATCAATTACGGAGCAGAGATTGCTCATAATTTAAAAGGAATTATCAGCCCCATAAAAATTAATGGCGCTGAAGTTTCCGGGAACTGGGAAATGCTTCCTCTTCCTTTTGATACTTTTCCAAAACATCATTTTAAAAATAAAGAAATTGCAGACCATTCACCTATTATTCAGCAGGCAGAATTTGTGCTTGAAGAAATCGGTGATACTTTTCTTGATATGAGAAATTTTGGAAAAGGTATTGTTTTTATTAATGGGAAAAATGCAGGAAGATACTGGAGTACTGCAGGTCCTCAGCAAACACTTTACATTCCCGGAGTATGGCTGAAAAAAGGCAAAAACAGGATTCAGATCTTTGAACAGATTAAGTTTCACCATACAATAATCAGTATTGATCATCCTATCCTTGATCAGATTGTGAGTAATAATTGATTTTAAAAACGGATTTGTAATTTTTTATTTTGATTTATTATGAAATATTTATAATAATATTGTTTTTGAAGTGAAAAATTGATTAAATTTAATACAACTAAAACACTAAGCCATAACTTCAAACTCAAATAATAATATTACACAAAGGTGTAATTGATTTCAAATTGTTTTCTGTTGAAATTTGCTTCAAACAAACAAAGTCATGAGCATTTCCATAGCCATAGTAGAAGACGAAAAAAACTACAACAATGCGTTGAAGAAGGTCATCAATTATCAGAAGGATATGAAAGTGGTTGCCCAGTTCTTTGATGGCAATGATGCCATAACAAATCTACCCGATATTTCTCCTGACGTTGTGATGATGGATATCCAATTACAGGATATGCTGGGAATTGAAATCATAGAAAAATTACGAAAAGAAATGCCTAATACACAGTTTATCATGTGTACCAGCTTTGATGATGATGAAAAGATCTTTAATTCTTTAAAGGCTGGCGCCATGGGATATCTTGTAAAAGGTGAAAGTATGGATAAGATTCTTACTTCGATACGGGACGTATATCAGGGAGGTGCTCCTATGAGCTTTTCTATTGCAAGAAGAGTATTGAATCATTTTGAAAAAAAGCTTCCGGAAATAAAAGGCTTTGATGAACTTACGGAACGCGAAAAAGAAATTCTTGAACTCCTTTCACAGGGACTTCTTTACAAAGAGATTGCAGATAAAAAATTCATCAGTATTGACACCGTCAAGAAGCACGTAGGAAATATTTACAGGAAACTCCACGTCAACAACAAAGTGGAGGCAGTTAATAAATTTAATCAATCAAAAAACTAAGAAATTATGGAAAATTCAAATGCAACAAGTCAGGTAATCCTTGATGACAATTTAGCTTACAGAGAAGGCCCTATCGGTAATAAACTTGAACAGCTGGTTGAAGATGTGTCGGAAATGAGGCCCATTAGTCACATTCTGGCAAAAAGTTTTATTGACAGTGCTAAAAGGGGAGTTTTGCTATTTATGCAAAATCAAAATGTGAATTTTAATCTCGGAGGTATTTATGCTGTAAAACATTCATTACTGAAAAATATTTGTGACCTCATGAATGATATTAAAGCGACCTATTTAACATTCACTTTTGTACAGATAGATCCCCGGGATTCCAGGTTGCGACTTACACCTAATTCTGAAAACAAGATGATCTACATGGTGGCCTCTTTGCAAACAGAGGGGAAAAATACCATTGATGAGCATAATTATTTTATCATTAATGCCAAGCAGGATCTTTCACTTAAGGATCTGAAAATCTCCGATGAGAATGTAAAAGCACTTAATGATTTTTATCTTAAGAACGGACATCAGGTATTGACTAATTATTTAGGACGAAATAATACATTTTATATCAGTTATCATATCGTTGATCTGATAGATACCCTGTCAAAAGATGATAGTGAGACATTTATCATTAATCTTTGCGAGATCAGTGATGTGAAGAAAGTCGTTTTTGAAAATAATCTTGGCGATAAATTTCGCGAAGACCAATATAATAGACATTTTGAAACCCATGAAAAACAAATGACACTGGTTTTTAGTACAGACGAAGGATATTACGATATGGGGTCATTATATCCGTAAAATGGTAATCCAGATAATATACATCGCAGTACTCCTGGCGGCTACTGTAAAGTCCATAGTTTTAGCTGGGAAGAAAGGTCTTTCCAGCCAAAACTATTTTGCGATATTTTTATTTCTTTCGCTTTGTCTGGAGCTGTATGGCCATTATAAAATATTCAATAAAGAATTTGACTTTGCTTATCTGTTTAATTATTACAGCATTTTTTTGATTATTTTTTTTGGTATCTACTATGCTAAAATTTTCCCCAAAAAAATCAGTGTATTTTCCCGGTATGTTCTGATGGCCATACTTGTGTATATTATTCTGTTTATAAAGTTTTATAGTGCTAACTATGAAAATACATTAGGAATATTAGTATGCTTTTATTTCATCATTAATGTGTTGGTTTGGTTGTATATCAGACTAAAGAATTTTGACGAAATAAAAATTCTGGACGATCCGCATTTCTGGGTTTCCTGTGGTTTGCTTTTTTGGAGTATTTTCTTTATTTTCAGATCTATACCCATGTTTTTTCTTCGGGATAATGATCCGGGGCTTCTGCAAATTCTGAAAGTGATGCAGTATTGTGTAAATATCATTATGTATGGAATGTTCTATATTGCTTTATGGAAATTTGAAAATAAAAACACAATATGAAGCAACTGCCGGATACAATAAGATTGGCTTATATTATTGCTGTTATTTTATTAATAACTTTTGTCATCTTTATTGTTTTAATCGTTGTTCTGTATAACAAAAGACAGCTTTTTTTTATTCAGCAGCAGCAGCTTAAAGAATCTGAACATCAAAACCAGCTTCTTCAGAAAGAACTGGAAAAACAAAAGGTGCTGGAGCAGGAGCGGGAACGTATCTCCCACGATATGCATGATGATCTTGGAGCCGGAATTTCTGCATTGAAGCTTCAGGCTGAATTTCTCAAACAGAAAGCGCAAGACGATGATCTGCAAAACGATATCGATGAGCTTCTGAAAACCTCCGAAGAAATGAATATTTCCATGAGAGAAATGCTGTGGAGCCTGAATTCAGGAAATGACACATTGGGGAGCTTTATCGATTATGCTGTCCTTTATACCGGAAACTTTTTGA
Organism: Chryseobacterium sp. AG844; assembly: GCF_003182335.1. Classification (NCBI taxonomy): domain Bacteria; kingdom Pseudomonadati; phylum Bacteroidota; class Flavobacteriia; order Flavobacteriales; family Weeksellaceae; genus Chryseobacterium; species Chryseobacterium sp. AG844. The sequence continues at coordinate 338,347 of NZ_QGTV01000002.1, forward strand.
AGAAAACAAAAATAATCGTGTATTCAGAATATGAAAATATCATAGCAGAAACACCGATTTCCACCGAAATGAGGCGTAATCTCTTTCTTTGTCTAAAAGAAGCCGTTAATAACGTTTATAAACACAGCCATGCCAACAGCCTGAAGCTTTCATTTTCGCAGGAAGAAAATAATTTTTCTATGAAAATCTCTGATAACGGAAAGGGAATTTCCGACGGCCATAAAGAAGGGAACGGTCTTAGAAATATGAAACGAAGAATGAGCGAATTATCCGGCGATTGTACAATCATCTCCGGAAATCCCGGAACCTGTCTGGTCTTCAAAACAAAATTATAAATTACCCTTTTGTGTAATTGACTGGTCCGTTTTTTAGAGGGAAATTTGATATAAAATCAAAGGCCATGAAAACTCTTATTAACGACAGTATCGAAGATCTGGAAGCTGCTTTAAAAAACAGCAGTGATCTTCAGGAAAAATTCAGGACCAATCCCATAGAAGCTATTAAAGAAGTGGAAATAAGAAGTCCGAAAGACACCGATTGCTGGATCTACAGAATCATAGTGCTCATGCTTGGCTTCGCAATTATTGCAATCATAGCAGGTCTTATTCTTATCTCTTTCTGGGGTAATGGGAAAACTCCCGATAGTCAGCTGGTCACTATATTTGCAACGATTTCATCAGGAGCAATAGGTGCCCTGGCCGGTCTTTTATCTCCCACGCCCAGAAAATAATAATAACTCCTATACCGTATCATAAAGCTCACTTTTCAAGGTGAGTTTTGTTATGATCTTCCATTTTTTAATTCCTGATCCATTCCCTTAAAAATGGGGAATTATCATAATATAAATTAACTAAAATTTAACTTGGATTTATTTCAAAAAAATGCTGTGAAATACCCTTGAAAGTTAAATTTTGATTAAATTTGTCTAAACTAAAAAAATTAAAAAATGAGTGCAATTTCTTACATAGAAGCAAGACAGATTTTAGATTCCAGAGGAAATCCTACCATTGAAGTAGATGTATTTACAGAAAGCGGGGCAATGGGCCGTGCAGCTGTACCTTCAGGAGCATCTACAGGAGAACACGAGGCGGTAGAATTACGTGACGGTGGTTCAGAATATCTGGGAAAAGGAGTTCTGAAAGCTGTTGAAAATGTAAAAGAAGTAATTGCAGAGAATTTAGTAGGACAGCCGGTTTTTGAACAAAACTATATCGATCAGATTATGATTGATCTTGATGGAACGCCTAACAAAGGAAATCTTGGTGCCAATGCTATTCTTGGTGTTTCTCTGGCCGTAGCAAGAGCTGCTGCTGCAGAATTGGGAATGCCTCTTTATAAATATGTAGGTGGAGTGAACGCCAACACACTTCCTGTTCCAATGATGAATGTAATCAACGGTGGATCTCACTCAGATGCTCCTATCGCATTCCAGGAATTCATGATTATGCCGGTAAAAGCTGATTCTTTCTCTCATGCATTGAGAAAAGGAACTGAAATTTTCCACAACCTAAAATCTATTCTTCATTCAAGAGGTTTATCTACTGCGGTAGGTGATGAAGGTGGTTTCGCACCAACTTTCAAAGGAACTGAAGATGCTTTGGATACTTTACTTCAAGCTATTGAAAAAGCAGGTTATAAGCCAGGTGACGATATTATGTTGGCACTTGACTGTGCGGCTTCGGAATTCTACAAAGATGGAATCTATGATTACAGAAAATTCCAGACTCCGGACGCAGCTCAGTTTTCAAGCAGCGAGCAGGTTTCTTACTTAGCGCAACTGGCTGCAAAATATCCAATCATTTCTATCGAAGATGGTATGCAGGAAAACGACTGGGAAGGTTGGAAAATGTTAACAGATAAAATTGGTGACAGAGTACAGCTGGTAGGAGATGATTTATTTGTAACCAACGTAGAAAGATTATCCAGAGGAGTAAAAGAAAATATTGCGAACTCTATCCTTGTAAAAGTAAATCAGATTGGTTCTCTTTCTGAAACAATGGCTGCTGTACAGATGGCTCAGAATAACAAATTCACTTCAGTAATGTCTCACAGATCAGGAGAAACTGAAGATTCTACAATTGCTGATTTAGCAGTAGCAATGAACTGTGGACAGATCAAAACCGGTTCAGCTTCAAGATCAGACAGAATGGCAAAATACAACCAGTTATTAAGAATTGAAGAAGCTTTAGGCGAAACTGCAATTTTCCCAGGGTTGGAAGCTTTTAAAATCAAAAGATAATTAATCGAATTTATAAATAACGGCAAGCGAAATTTTTAGTTTGCCGTATTTTATGGAAAGTGGTATATTTAAAAAAAATAAATAAATAATGTCAGACAACAAAGTAATATTGAATTACGACGGTAATTCATATGAATATCCAATCGTGGATAGTACTATCGGAGACAGAGGGATTGATATTTCAAAATTAAGAGACCAGACAGGTTTAATCACTCTGGATTTAGGTTACAAAAATACAGGAGCTACTATTAGCGACATCACTTACTTAGACGGAGATAAAGGAGAATTATTCTACAGAGGTTATCCAATCGAGCAGATTGCTGAAAAATCTAACTTCACTGAAGTAATGTATCTTTTATTACATGGAGAATTACCTACTCAGGATCAGTTTACTTCATTCGACAACAATATTAAAAAATATAACTTCATCGCAGACGAAATGAAAAAAATCATTGATGTTTTTCCTCGCTCTGCTCACCCTATGGGAGTTTTATCTTCTTTAACGTCTGCTTTAACAGCTTTCAACCCGAAAGCCGTTAACGTAAACTCTAAAGAAGAAATGGATCACGCTGCTGAGCTTATGATCGCTAAGTTTTCTCACCTTTGTGCATGGACTTACAGAAAAACTCAGGGCTTACCATTAAACCATGGTGATAACAACCTGAACTATGTAGAGAACTTCTACAAAATGGCATTCAGATTACCAAACGCTGATTTCGAAATCGATCCGGTAGTTGTAAATGCTTTAGATAAATTATTAATCCTTCACGCAGACCACGAACAAAACTGTTCTACTTCTACAGTAAGAATGGTAGGTTCTGCCCACACAGGTCTTTTCGCTTCTATCTCTGCCGGAGTATCTGCCCTTTGGGGGCCGCTTCACGGTGGTGCTAACCAGGCTGTAATCGAAATGCTTGAACTTATCGAGAAAGACGGTGGTGATGTATCTAAATATGTTGCTAAAGCTAAAGATAAGAATGATAACTTCCGTTTAATGGGATTCGGACACAGAGTGTACAAAAACTTCGACCCAAGAGCGAAAATCATCAAGAAAGCTGCTGACGATATCCTTAAAGCATTAGGTATCCAGGATAAAGCTCTTGACATTGCAATGCAGCTGGAAAGAGTAGCGCTGGAAGACGAATACTTCGTAGAAAGAAAACTATATCCAAACGTAGACTTCTACTCAGGTATCATCTACAGAGCTTTAGGAATTCCTACAGAAATGTTCACCGTAATGTTTGCATTAGGAAGACTTCCGGGATGGATTTCTCAGTGGAAAGAAATGAGACTGAAAGGAGACCCGATCGGAAGACCAAGACAGGTTTACCAAGGTGCTCAGCAAAGAAACTACATCGATATTGCAAGCAGATAATATTTGCTTACATCATAAAAAAATCCCAAAGCACGCTTTGGGATTTTTTATTTATATCAATTAGCTCAATAAGAAAGCCTGCTTAAAAAAGCAGGCTTTCTTTGTTTATTAAGGACATTGGCATCTGTCGCAAGTCCAGATATAACAGTTTCCTGCATCATCCCATTCACAGCATCTTCTGCCTGTTGAGATTGGAGCGCCTCCCATTACGGATTTTTGTTGATCTCTTCCTAACTTTTGTGCGTTTTTCAGCACCGGATTGTTCTTGTTCATGACTTGATTTTTGGTGTTAATAGTTCAATTTTACGGTTTATAATTTCGCGAAAATTATATCACTAATATAGGAAATTAAATAATATGATTATCTATTTTTTTGTTCTTATGTAGATGGAAAATAGTAAGTTGTAGATGTTTTTGGAACTATTCACTAAAGTTGGCACTGCATACAAGCAAATTTTGCCGAAGGGTGTTGATTTTGGGAACCAAATTTAATACATAAAATAATCCAAAAGTTTTACAGGTAGAGACCTTTACTTATATTTGTAGTATTGCATAAATCTTTATGAGACTAAACATTAAAAACGAAACGGGCAGGCTGAAGTCAGTAGTTCTGGGCCAGCCTAATTCATTGGGGCCTGTTCCCACACTAGAGGAAAGTTATGACGCAAAGTCATATTACTCAATCGAGCACAACATTTATCCTAAAGAAGAGGATATTATTAATGAAATGAACGCTTTTGAAGCGGTTTTAAAAAAGTATGGCGTTGAAGTACTGCGTCCCAGCATCATCAAAGATTACAATCAGGTTTTTTCAAGAGATGTAGCCTTTGTAATTGATGATAAAATGATCATTTCCAATGTGATTGCAGACAGAGCAGACGAGCAGGAAGCCTATAAAAGCGTTTTTGAAAAAGTAGCATGGAGAAAGATCATCAATCTTCCCGAAACTGCACATATCGAAGGAGGTGATGTGATCGTATGGAATGATTTCCTTTTCATCGGAACCTGCTTCAGTGAAGATTACAGAAACTATAAGACGGCAAGAACCAATGAATATGCCATTGAAATATTAAAAGAATATTTTCCGAAGAAAAGAATCATTGACCTGGAACTGAAGAAAAACGATAAGGTTCCTTTTGAAGGCATTCTTCATTTGGATTGTACATTTAATCCGGTAGGTGAAGACAAATGTATTATTTATAAAAACGGATTTGTAGATGAAAGCGACTATCGTTTAATCATTGATATTTTTGGAGAAGAAAACTGTTTCCATATCAATGATGAAGAAATGTTTGAAATGTTCCCGAATATTTTCTCCATTTCTCCTGATGTTGTCGTTTCGGACAAAGCATTCACAAGAATGAATGACCACCTGAGAAACGAGTGGGGAATGACTGTTGAAGAAATTCCTTACAGAGAAATCTCTAAAATGGGAGGCTTGCTGAGATGCTCTACAATGCCACTTGTGAGAGAGTAATTGAGTTGGAGAGTTTTAGTGTTTGGGAGTGGGGGTTTTTAATCTTTCAATCTTTTAATTTTTAAATCAAAAAAATGCAAACAACAGATACAGTATTAATGATAGAACCGATTGCATTCGGTTACAACGCTGAAACAGCGAAAAATAATTATTTCCAGGTAGAACAGACAGGCTCTGACATCCAGTCAAAAGCGTTGGCAGAATTCAACACCTTTGTCGGAAAGCTGAGAGAAAAGGGAATTAATGTGATCACTATAAAAGATACGTTGGATCCCCACACTCCGGATTCTATTTTCCCGAATAACTGGGTAAGTTTCCATAAAGACGGAAAAGTGGTTTTGTACCCGATGTTCGCTTCCAACAGAAGAGTGGAAAGAAGAGAAGATATTATCGAAAGTATCAAAGATCAAGGGTTTGAAGTGGCTGAAATTGATGACTGGTCTTTCTCTGAAACCCAGGGACACTTTCTGGAAGGAACAGGAAGTATGATTTTTGATCACGATAACAAAATTGCTTACGGCTCTGTTTCTTTGAGGCTGGATGAAAAACTGTTCAGAGAATTCTGTACAAAATACGGATTTACTCCCGTTGTATTCCATTCTTTCCAGACTGTAGGCACAGAAAGACTTCCAATCTATCACACCAATGTAATGATGTGTGTAGCCGATAAATTTGTTGTAATCTGCCTTGACTGTATTGATGATGAACTTGAAAGAGGAAAAGTATTGGAAGTTATTAAAGGATCCGGAAAAGAAATCATTGAGATTTCTGAAGAACAGATGCAGCAGTTTGCCGGAAATATGCTTCAGGTTCAGAATAAAGAAGGAAAAAAATTCCTGGTCATGAGCCAGACTGCTTACCATTCTTTAACTCCGGAACAGGTAGCTGCTATTGAAAAATACTGCGAAATTATCTATTCAGACCTGAATACCATTGAAGTAAATGGCGGAGGAAGCGCAAGATGTATGCTTGCTGAGGTTTTTCTTCCAAAAAAATAATATATTTACCAAAAAAATTAATTGAACCCATTATCAAGTAAAGGTTTACATATTCTTCTGACTTTGGAAACAGAGTCAGAAGATTTGTTATTAGACAGCAAAGGTTTTCTGCTGTTTACAGAAGAAATTCTGAAAGCCAGGGAGGTGGAAATTGTAGGAGTAACCAATCATATTTTTGAGAACGACAGCTTTACTTCCGCAGTGATCCTTAAAGAATCTCACCTTTGTATCCACACGTGGCCGGAATTTAAACAGCTTACCTTTGATGTATTTCTTTGTAATTATACTCAGGACAATACGGAGAAAGTAGAGCAGATTGCAGATGAGGTGGTTCAGTATTTTAAAGCTAATACCATTCAAAAACACAAAATTTACAGATAAAAATGCACTATGTCTGCCCAGCATGCGAATCCGAAAATACATTAGATCTCACCTTTCCTGTTGAAGAATATGTTTGCGATACCTGTTCTTATCTCATTGATGTAGCCTGGAACAAAAAAATTAAACATCTGAAAGTCCCAACGGAAAATGTTGTATTGGATATCGGACAAAAAGGAAAAATTGACGGTACGGAATATACAGTCGTTGCGATTACTGTTAAAAAATACGGAAACAGTATTTTCTGGCGGGAATATTCTTTAAAAGACAGCAAAGGAAATGATGCTTTCCTGAGTGAGAGTGATGGACATTGGGTTTTCCTGATCTCTATGCATCCTGATGATTTTAAAGGCAAGGATTCAAAATTTCCAACCTATCTCGGACGAACCTACCGTTGGTACGAAAATACTCCATGCACTATTGATGCGGCTGCCGGATTTTTTGATGAACATCTGGATTTCAGCATTGCGACCTACAAAGAATATGTCAATGGAACGCGTATGATCTCTCAGGAGAAGACCGGTAAGAAAAGCCAGTATTTTTATGGAGTTCACATTTCAAAATATGAAGTTAAGAAAGCTTTTAAAATAGCTAATCTGCCCAATTATACAGGAATAGGGATTGTTCAGCCCTATTATTTCGATATCAGGCAAGCCGTGAACATCTTTTGTGTGGCTGCATTAATGATTTGCCTGCTCCAGATGTACGTCTACACTTCAAGAACGAACGAAACCGTTTTTGCAGAGACCATCAATTTTGCAGATGTAAAAGACAAAGAAATGGTCAGCAAAAGTTTTACCCTTTCAGGAGGTTCTGCACCATTAAAAGTGAATGCATTTTCAGGTGTTGATAATTCCTGGGCGAATGTTCAGCTAAGTCTTGTAAACGAGAATACCAACGAAATTATCTATACCTCCAAAGATATCGAACAGTATCATGGGTACGAAGGCGGAGAGAGCTGGACAGAAGGAAGCCAATCCGAAGATTTTAACCTGTGTGGAGTGGGCTCCGGGAAATATCATTTCATTATTTCCGCCGAAAAAGAAGGAGGCTTACCCTCATTTTCAGGTCTTACATCTCCTGATTCGAAGGTCGTGATTTCACGGGATAAATCAGGAACAATTGAGGTTACTGATATATTCAAGGTGCAGACCAAGACTTTTACAGACGGAAAGATGCTCGAAAAAGATACCTCGGAAGTGATCAGACTTGCCAAAGCATCGTTCGGAACTCAGAAACTGGACTCCCTGATTAATACTGAAGCCCTTAGACTTACTACAGACCTCATTTCAAGCAACACCTATGTACAGCTTAAAGCAACCTGGCTTCCCGTTTCATTCTGGAACTTCGGAATTATTTTGTTCATAATGATTGCTCTGTTTGTGGCAATGTGGATAGGAAAACATTACTTTAATGTAAACAAATGGAAAAATAGTTCAAACTCACCTTATCCTGCCAATGATAACTAATATTACCAATTACATAAGACAAAACTGGATACTCTGCCTGATCGGAGGATTTTTCCTGACCTGGTTTGTATACCTTACGTACCGGGGAAATCAGGTCTGCGACTGTGCCAAAACGGAAACATACCGCGACGGAACCACAAGAAGTCATTCCAGAGTAGGATTCTACAGATACTATCACAAATAAAAATATAAAACTATGGACAACATCAATTTCTTACCCATACTAAACTCGGTTCTTTATTCATTTTTAGGAATCGCCATTTTACTTGTATGTTATTTCATTATTGAAAAACTGACTCCTGAAAAAACATGGCACGAGATCGCCCAGAACAAAAATATAGCCATTGCTATTGTTTTCGGGGCATTTATTATCGGAATTTCAATGATCATAAGCGCAGCAATTCATGGATAAGAAGAGGATTCCTCTTGAGCTGCTTTTATTGTTTTCAGTATTCGTCATTGCTACATGTGGATTGATTTATGAGCTGGTGGCCGGAGCCTTGGCGAGCTATCTTTTAGGAGACTCTGTAAAGCAGTTTTCTTTCATTATCGGAGTATACCTGTTCTCAATGGGAGTAGGTTCCTACCTTGCGAAATTCATCAAAGGAAATCTTATTGATAAATTCATTGAGATCGAAATCCTTGTAGGAATTGTAGGCGGAATCAGTTCTGTAGTGCTGTTTATTCTTTTTAATACACTCGCACATTTTGAAAGCGTTCTCTATCTCTTTGTATTCTTCACCGGATGTCTTGTAGGAGTGGAAATCCCGCTTCTGATGAATATTTTAAAAGACAGGGTACAATTTAAAGATTTAGTTTCAAATGTCTTTGCATTCGATTATATCGGGGCTTTATTGGCATCGATTCTTTTTCCATTGGTTTTGATTCCAAAATTAGGAATTGTCAAAACCCCTTTATTTTTTGGATTAATCAATATTTCCATTGCAATATTCCTCTGCTATTATCTTACAAAGGAATTATCAAAACCCTTATCCCTGAAAATAAAATCTATCGCGGCATTTGCCTTCTTGCTGGGACTTTTCTTTTTTTCAGATACGATTCTATCTTATTCTGAAGAAAAACTATATGGCGAAAATGTGGTTTATACTAAAAGTTCACCCTATCAAAGAATCGTTTTAACGAGGAATACGCACGAGTTTCGTTTATATTTAAATAATAACCTGCAGTTTTCTTCCACAGATGAATACCGTTATCATGAAGCTTTGGTACATCCTGCTATGTCGATGGCGAAAAACATTGATAATGTCCTGATTTTGGGAGGAGGTGACGGCTTCGCAGCAAGAGAAGTTTTAAAATACAAAGATGTTAAAAAAGTAACCCTTGTAGATCTTGACGGGGAAATGACTCAGTTTTTCAAGACCAATGAAACCATGCGAAGACTGAACCAAAGCTCACTTTCCAATCCTAAAGTGGAGGTGATCAATAAAGACGCTTACATCTGGGTAAAAGACAGCAAAAAGAAATTTGACGTCATCATCATCGACTTTCCTGATCCGTCGAATTACAGCTTAGGAAAACTCTATTCCCTGCAGTTTTATAAAGAACTGGAGAGATTGACAACTCTTGATACCAGGATTGTGGTACAAACCACTTCTCCTTATTTTGCACCAAAATCTTTCTGGTGTATTGAAAAAACGATCAATCAGATCTTTCCATTCACAGCAGCGTATCACACCTATGTTCCCTCTTTTGGAGAATGGGGATTCACGATGGCTTCATTTGAACCCATCAACAACAGGATCTACAGAAAGCTGCCTGGATTAAAATATTATGATTACAATTTTTCACAGATGTCTTATTTCAATAAAGATATGAAAGTGAAAGAAGTAGAAGTTAACCGTCTGGATAACCAGATACTAGTCCGTTATTTCGATGAAGAGTGGGGGAAAGTACAGTAGAAAAGATTTTCTTACAACTATATTTTTAGGTAGCCTTATGCTTCCTTTTTTGCAGTATTGCGGAAAGAAAGTAAAAGCTTTGCTGTTAAAGATCACAGGGACCAATCATGTTCTCGGGCATAAATTATGGGCAAAAGATTTTCCACAGTTTTCAGAAGTTATCCACACCAAGTATCTTATTGTCGGGGGAGGAATTTCCGGACTTTCAGCGTGCAGGTTCTTCAGCCAGCATCATGAACAGAATTATCTTATTCTGGAAATGGAAAACCATCTTGGCGGCAATTCTTCCAACGGACAGAATTCATTTTCAAAATTTCCTTTAGGCGCTCATTATTTACCATTACCGAACAAAGAGAATACAGAAATCATCGACTTTCTGAAAGAGTGTGAAATCTGCTTAGGAACTGAGGATAACGGAGAACCCATCCTTGATGAATATCAAATGACTTTTCCACAACAGGAAAGACTGTTTTATAAAAATGCCTGGCAGAACGATATTGTTCCGCAAAGAGGAATTTCAGCGCAAACCCAGCAAGAGCTTGCCCGCTTTTTTAAACTGATGGATGAATTTCGTGCAAAGAAAGACATTCAAGGAAGATATTGGTTTGCTATTCCGGTACATGACTCCAGCAGAGAAGATGAGGTGGTAAAGCTTGAAAAAATCATTTTTAAAGACTGGCTCACAGAAAATAACTTCTATTCGGAAGAACTTCTCTGGCTGCTGGATTATTCCTGCAGAGACGATTTCGGCTTAGGAATTGACTATGTTTCAGCATGGGCAGGCATCCATTACTTTGCCGGAAGAAAAAACAACTGGAGCACGAAATATAAAGATCAGGTATTCACATGGCCAGAAGGAAATGCAAGACTGGCAAACCATTTTTCAAAATATACAGAGGGAAAACATTGGCCGGGAAATCTGGTTTTTGATATAAAAATCAATGATAAAGTTGAGGTCTTAAGTTTTGATAATACCCAAAAGAAAACGAAGAAGATCATTGCAGATAAAGTATTGTTTGCAACCCCACAATTTGTGAATGAAAGAATTTTTAATCAAAAAAGGGCATCATCATTTCATTATGTTCCGTGGCTTTTAACCACCATTACCCTGAAGAATGAATTCGGAGGAGATGAAGAGCTGGCCTGGGATAATGTGATCTACGGTTCTTCGGGATTAGGTTATATCTTCGACCAGCACCAGAATCTGAACCAGGTTATAGGCGAAAAAGTGATTACTCACTATAAAAGTTTTTCAACCGGAGACTGCAAGAAAGCAAGGAAAAAGCTCTACACCATGAAAGATGCTGAACTGAAAGATTTAGTTTTAAACGATCTGAAGAAAGCTCATCCGTTGATAGAAGATTTCATTCTGGAAATACAGTTTCATAAAATAGGACATGCAATGATTGCTCCGGTTCCCAATCAGATTTTTGGTGAAGAAACTCAAAAAGCGAAAGAACCCATAGGAGACAAAATTTTCTTTGCCCATTCCGATCTTTCGGGAATATCTATTTTTGAAGAAGCTTTCTATCAAGGGTTCCGGACTGCAGAACAAATGATGTAAAATACTACAATGAAACAGCCGTGGATACATAACGCAAAAACAGACTGGTGGTTTATTTTATCGCCGCCTTTTCTGGTATTGATGATTATCTTTCTCTTTCAGAAACAGATTCAGGGGCTGGAAAATCATTATTCCTTTTACACATGGCTTTTCCTGATCGTTTTTGTGGATGTGGCTCATGTATATTCTACGCTGTTCAAAACGTATTTCGTAAAGGGAGAAATACAGAAAAATAAACTGCTGTATCTGGGGATTCCTGTTCTGAGCTGGATACTGGGAATAATCCTGTTTCAGTTTGGAAGTCTGACCTTCTGGTCGGTCCTGGCATTGATTGCCGTTTTTCATTTTATACGGCAGCAATACGGATTTATGAGAATCTATGCGCGCTTTGAACCGAATAACTGGAGCAAAAAAATAGATGAGGTGGCTGTGTATTCCGCAACGATTTATCCGATGCTGTACTGGTTTAAAACGCCCCGTGCCTTCACCTGGTTTGTCAACAATGAGTTTGACTGGCTTCAAAATCTTCCGGATTATGTTCCTATAATTACCGTTATCTATTTTGCCATTCTGATAATTTGGATTATTAAAACTGTTGTTGAAGCTTTTAAGACAAAAAAAATTAACATTCCGAAAACAGCACTGATCACCGGAACTTTTCTTTCCTGGTATTTCGGGATTGTTTACTTCAATAATGATCTTCTGTTTACTTTTCTGAATGTGGTTTCTCATGGAATTCCCTATATCGCATTGATCTATATCCGGGAAATAAAGCAAAAAGGAAATCATCAGCTGAACCGGATGCAGATTTTTAAATCCTTTTCAGGAATACTCCTATTTGTCGGTGTCATTTTATTGTTTGCCTTTCTCGAAGAATTTTTGTGGGAAACACTTGTCTGGAATGAGCATTTTTCCCTTAATATAGTGATTTCAGAAAATCTCTTTCAGTTTCTGGTTCCTTTATTGGTTGTTCCGCAGCTCACTCATTATCTTCTGGACGGCTTTATTTGGAGAAAACCCAAAAAAGTTAGTTAACTTTGTCCGGAACGTTTAAAATCTGAAAATGAGACAATATTTTTTATCATTAACAATTTTTATGGGAATTATTGTTGGAGCCCAGCAGAAAACATTCTGCAATCCTATCAATATCGACTACGGATATACCCCTTTTGAAGCCTTTTCCAAGCAGGGAAAGCACCGCGCTACAGCAGATCCGGTAATTGTCAATTTTAAAAATAAACTTTTCCTTTTTTCTACCAACCAGGAAGGATACTGGTACAGTGATGATATGCTGGACTGGAAGTTTGTAAAAAGAAAATTCCTCAGAGATAACAAATACATCCATGATCTTAATGCTCCGGCAGTCTGGGCAATGAAAGATACTTTATACGTGTATGGCTCTACCTGGGAACAGGATTTCCCGGTCTGGAAAAGTACTAATCCCACCAAAGACGACTGGAAAATTGCAGTGGATACTTTAAAAGTAGGAGCTTGGGATCCGGCGTTCCATTATGATGAAGATAAGAATAAATTATATCTTTACTGGGGTTCAAGCAATGAATGGCCATTGCTGGGAACAGAAGTGAAAGTAAAAAACCTTCAGTCCGAAGGTTTCGTAAAACCGATTATTAAGCTAAAACCTGAAGACCACGGTTGGGAAAGGTTTGGGGAATACAATGATAATGTTTTTCTGCAGCCTTTTGTAGAAGGAGCGTGGATGACGAAGCATAACGGGAAATATTATATGCAGTATGGTGCTCCGGCAACAGAATTCAGTGGATACTCGGATGGAGTATATGTGAGCAAAAGTCCTTTGGAAGGCTTCGAATATCAACAGCATAATCCGTTCTCTTATAAACCGGGAGGTTTTGCAAGAGGTGCAGGGCACGGAGCGACATTTGAAGACAATTACAAAAACTGGTGGCATGTTTCGACCATCTTTATTTCAACTAAAAATAATTTTGAAAGAAGACTGGGGATCTGGCCTGCAGGCTTTGATAAAGATGATGTAATGTATTGTAACACGGCTTATGGCGATTATCCGACTTATCTTCCGCAATATGCACAGGGAAAAGATTTTACTAAAGGTCTTTTTGCCGGATGGATGCTTCTGAACTATAATAAACCTGTACAGGTTTCATCTACTTTAGGTGGATATCAGCCTAACTATGCGGTAGATGAAGATATCAAAACCTACTGGAGTGCTAAGACAGGAAATTCCGGGGAATGGTTCGAGACGGATCTGGGTGAAGTTTCGACAATTAATGCCATTCAGATCAATTATGCGGATCAGGATGCAGAATTTATGGGAAAAACATTGGGGAAAATGCATCAATATAAAATCTATGGTTCCAATGACGGGAAAAAATGGAATGTGATTGTGGATAAAAGCAAAAACACAAAAGACGTACCTCACGACTATGTAGAACTTGAAGAGCCTGCAAAAGCCCGTTTCCTTAAAATGGAAAACCTTAAAATGCCAACAGGAAAATTTGCATTAAGCGGTTTCAGAGTATTCGGAAAAGGAGCAGGAAAACAGCCTGCTAAAGTGGAAGGGTTTGTTTCTCTGAGAGCTGATCCAAAGAAATATGGTGAAAGAAGAAGTATCTGGATGAAGTGGCAGCAGAACCCTGATGCAGACGGCTATGTAATCTATTTTGGAAAGACTCCGGATAAATTATACGGAAGCATCATGGTATACGGAAAGAATGAATATTTCTTTACCGGAGCAGACAGAACGGACGCTTACTATTTCCAGATTGAAGCTTTCAATGCCAATGGAGTTTCTGAAAGAACAGCTGTTGCAAAATCTGAATAAATTTCAAATAAAATATAGAAGAATAACACGTTTTGAAATGTCAGGACGTGTTATTTTTTGTGTGTTTTTTGGAGAAATGTTTCTATTTTATTGATAAGGAATTGATCATTTGGATGTTTATCCCAGTCCAGATGTCCTCCATTAAATTGATAAGATTCATGGATAACATGGTTGGCAGTCAATGCTGAATCCAGCCTTTTTTCCTGTGTAGACGGAATTACACGGTCCAAACTTCCATAATAAGATAAAGTAGGAGGGGAATCGTTTTTTATCCATTTCACAGGACTGGCAAAACCTATCTTTGATATTCCGGTTTGAATTATTTCAGGGGCCACAAGTCTGCTTTCTACAAAAGAATACTCCTGATAGTTTTTAAATCCCGGATCAGACAGATCTGCAGGACCCACAATATTAATTACAGCTTTTACTTTTTTATCCGCATCAAACTTGTAGGCATACAACATCGATAAATGGCCTCCGGCGCTGTTGCCTGATAAAATCACATTGGGATTGTAGCCCAGTTTATTTTTTAATAATTCAGTTACCTTTTTAATATCATTAGTTTGATTTGGAAGTCCAAAGTTCGTAACTGAAGCAAGTCTGTAGTTCATATTAACGAAAATATGATCAGGAAATTTCTGCATCATAGAGAGTGTGAAAAAGGTGAGCTGTGATTTATCTCCAGCCCTCCAGCCTCCACCATGAATCATAATAAAAATATCCTTTTCTTTATTCGTTCGTGCAGATGGAATATAAAGATCCATAACCTGCTCTGGATTGTTTCCATAGTGAATATTTTCCTCCTTATCAAAGTGGATATCTTTGCCAAGTTTTATCTTTTTTTCTTTGCAAGCTGTCCATAGAAAAAAGAGGCTGAGGGATATCAAAATAATTTTTATATCTTTTTTCATAATGATTAAATATATAAAATCCGCTGAAAAGAATCAGCGGATACCGTAAGAATAATTAAATATGAAGAAAGATAATTCTCTATCTTGTTCTGCTTTTGATGGCATCTGATGCCCCTTCGATGTCTCTCACCTTTTTCACTTTCTGATTTCCGAAATTGTAGGTAAGGCTTACGATTAAACTTCTGTTGTAACGGTTTTGGTGGATATAATTATAATTTCCGTTCTCCTGAAAGTCTTCAATTTTAACAATATTAGTATTCAGTACATCATTTACATTCACTGCAAAAGTCCAGTCGTTCCACATTTTTTTAAGACTGAGATCCATACTCATTAAGTTTTTCAGTGAACCAAGCTCAATCTGCTGTTTGTCAACAAAGAAATAATTAAGTCCGAAGAACCATGTTTTCTTTTTATCAAGACGGATGGTATTATTGGTCTGGATCAGAAGACTGGTAGAATTGGTTTTATTGGTGTAGGTAATAAAGTTTCCATTAGGCCCTTTTTGATCTTTGAAGCGGTCTCCGGTTGTAGGATCAGTATCAAGACTTCCGTTGTTGATATTATGCTGCACTCCGATATTGAAATTGGTTGTCCAGTACTGTTTGAAAAACGACTTCTGGATACCTACCATGGCCGACATTTCCTGCTTATTTCCAAAGTTGGTTCTGATATATCGTAATGCAGGATTATCACCAATTTTACCATCAGGCGATACCGGATATCCCTGAAGCGGAACCTGTGTAATGACGTCCTGAATGTAAGAATGGTTTAAAATCAGGAAATACGAATTTCTGTACATATAGGTAAGTTCCTGATTGTAGTTGGAAGAGGCCTTTACAAACGGATCGTTCTGAGTATAATTGTCATCGGTCAGAATATTTTTGACCGGATTAAGTTCCCAGAAACTTGGCCTTCTCATTCTGCTTGAAAAGGAATAGGAAATATTGTTTTTGTCATTAATCGCGTAATTCAGACTTAGATAAGGAAGAATGTTTTTGTAATTTCTCTCAATTCTTCTAAGGGCTTCTGTGGGAGCGTTGTCAGACGTTCCAAGACTGTTGGTGATCTCGTATCTGGCACCTACTTTTCCTGAAAGCTTGTCGGAAATTTTTTTCTCAACGGTAAGATACATTCCGTAGATGTTTTCATCATAGATAAAATGGTTGGGTCTTGAATCCGGAGCTGTTACGGGATTAAATGAATAAGTGATGTTTTTAGAATCGTTATCTGTTTTAGTCTTGTTATAATTTCCACCGACGGAAACGGTAAGATCATTTTTAAACTTTTGATTATAATCCACCATTCCGGAGAAATTATTAATGATCTGCGGAAGGTCCTGAATAACTTGTTTTGTTCTTGCTCCTACCACTCTGTCAATATCCGAATTAAAGGTTTGGTTATCCGTGAACTGAAATCTTCTGTAGTTGAGATAAGCCGCATTTACATTCAGTTTACTGCCCAGAGAATCTGTTTTTAATTCATAGTTTAAATTCACAGAATTGTTATAAGATCGTGTATTCTCTCTGTTTTTAGACCACGTATATTCCGTATTCGTTTTTTTTATGGTATTAAATAAATCTACCGTTGAATTATAACTTTTATTGGCCCATGTATTCCATGATAAGGCAAGGTTGCTTTTGTCGTTCAGCTGGTAATCAATATTCAGATAACCTCCTATGTTTTTATTCGGATCGTCAATATCTCCGGTAGATTCGTTGGAAGTTGTTGAAGTTCCGTTTCTCAGGGTATAGGTTTGTGCTTCGATATTTTCACCGCCGCTAAGACTGGCACTTACTCCCAGTTTATCTTTTCTGTAATTGGCTGAGAAACTTGCCTGGCTTCCGTTATACTTATTGGTTGTGTTAGACATTCTCATGTTTCCATTGAGACCGTCACTCATTTTTTTCTTTAAAACGATATTGATGATTCCATCAGAAGATTCTACCTGATACTCGCTGCCGGGAACAGTAATCACTTCTATTTTCTGGATATTTTCAGCCGGAGTATTTTTCAGAAACTGAGCCAGTGACTCAGAGTCCATATTGCTTTTTCTTCCGTTGATATAGACCAGTGCATTGTTTTTTCCTGCTATTTTTAATGTTTTATCATCTGTAGAAGATAATAAAGGAGTTTGTTTTAAAAGGTCAAAGGTGGTGTTTCCTTTGGCAACTGGTGATGCTGCCACATCGTATACAAAACGGTCACTTTGCTTTTTGAAAACCTGCTTTGTGATGGTAACACCTTCTATGTTTTTTGTTTTTGCCGTATCAGATTTCTTCTCTTGTGCAAATGCACAGGTACCGAATACAATAGCCATTGACAAAATTATACGTTTCATGTTGTTTTTATTTAAGAGTGGATTTAGTGAAATAAGTGGTTATAGATTAGGTTCTTGATTTTACTGCATCATTAGCCGATTTCATTTCCCTTGCCTTTTTCAGTTTCTGATTTCCGAAATTATAAGTAACCCCTAGGCTCATCAACCTTGGATAATTGAAGTTGGTGATATTGTTAAATTTCCCATCGGGCTGTACGCCTCTAATGCTGTAGAAACTTTGATTGAATAAGTCACTCACTTCCGCTACAATAGTCCAGTCTCCTGCAATTTTTTTCAGACTGAAATCGAAACTTTGTCTTGCTCGGATCATACCTCCTTCCATGGCAGTCTGGCTGGCAAAGAAGTAATTCACTCCCAGAAACCAGTCTTTTTTAGAAGACAGTCTGATTACATTATTGATGGTTGCAGACATATTATAGTTTTTAACATCAATGATATAAGGATCCACTACTTCAGTTTCTCCCGGAACCTGCATGGAAGTAGGATCTTCAAATACTCCGCCTTTGTAGGTAACATATCCCAGATTGACAGAATAATTGGTTGTCCAGATGTCTTTGAACCAGGACTTGTTCATTCCTAGAGTCAGAGCAATTTCCCTGTTTTTACCATAATTGGTTCTGATGTATCTCAGAAATCTGGTAGTTTCCATAATTGGATTTCCTTTGATATCCTTGATGATTTTCCCGTCAGCATCTTTTTTAGGAGCTGTAACCGTTCCCTGCAATGGAATCAGGTCTGAAGCTGCAGCATCTTCCACCATATTAAAACTAAGATTGGCATAGAATGCATTTTTGTACATATAATTTAACTCCTGATTATAATATTTGGAAGCCAGTATAAATGGATTGTTCTGCGTATAATTGGTTGGAGTAAAGTAGGTTCTTGAAGGATTCAGTTCCCAGAATCTGGGTCTTCTGATTCTGCTGGAGAAAGTATAGCTCAGATTATGATCGGTATTGATGGCGTAGTTTAAATTCAGATAAGGCAGAAGGTTGTTGTAATTTCTTTCAAAACCTGTTTTATCTACAATATCCCCGGTGCTTCTGGTCATTTCGTAGCGGGCACCAATCTTTCCGGATATTTTCTCAGTCAGTTTTCTTTCATAGTTCAGGTAAATTCCAAGAATATTTTCTTTATAAATGAAGTGATTAGTTTGGTTGGGATCGATGATAAATTCCCCCTTTATTAGTTTATCCTGTTTGGTATCGTTATCTGTATTGGTGTGATTGTAGCTGATCCCCATTAACCATGTTGCGCCTTTTGCTGTCTTTTTCAGATAATCAATATTGGCTGCATAGTTGTTGATAATTTGGGGTACCGCCTGATGCAATGCAGAATATTTATTGATTGTATCATTCGTTAGAGGAAAACTCTCATTGAAGCTTACTTTATCTCTGTTGAACCACAGATAAGAAACGTTTGATGTAAGTTTACTTCCCAGAGAATCTGTTTTCATCTCATAATTTAAATTGAAAGAATGATTTCTGGTCTGTGCATCCTCGTTATTCACTGTTCTGTTGTTTAAGACTCCGTTTTGCCAGTTGGTAATATCCAGTACAGAATTGAAACTTTTATTGTATCTCATGTTGTAGGAAAATCCAAGACTGTGTTTTTTATTGATTTCATAATCAACATTGAAGCCTCCACCAAAATTTTTGTTAGGATCATCATTGAAGCCAAAGGATTCATTTTTGAAAGTAGGATCACCGTTGGACAGCGTATATCTTTGTCTGTCTGTCCAGCTTCCCGTTCTGAAATTGGAATTACCAGACCATTTACCTTGTCTGAAATTAAAAGAAGCTCCTGCATTAGGGTTATTGTAATAAGCCTGCTCGTTCTGCATTTTCAGCGTTCCGTTGTAGCCGTTGTTTTTGCTTTTTTTCATCACAATATTGATCACCCCTTCTTTGGATTCAACCTGGAATTCACTTCCTGGAACTGTAATCACTTCTATTTTCTGGATATCCTCAGAGGGAGTAGACTTCAGCATTTCAATCAACGCCTCAGAATCCATATTGGTTTTTTTGTTGTTGATGTAAATGATTGCATCATTTTTTCCCAAAATCTTCAGCGTCTTTCCGTCAATGCTGGAAATCATCGGTGTTTGTTTCAAAAGAGTAAAGGTGTTGGTCCCTTTAGCAATAGATGAAGAAGCTACATCGTATACCAAACGGTCACCTTGCTTTTTGAAAACCTGCTTCTTGAGAGTCACTGCATCAATAGCATTGACTTTCAAACTGTCTTTTTTCTGCTGGGCAGTGATAAGTCCACCGAAAAATAGTGCTGCAATAAGAATTTGAGTCTTCATGATTATTCTTTTTTAATTAATAGCTTGTATGGTTTGTTATTCAACATTACAAAGATATATAATAAATTTAGTATTATGCAATACAAAGTACTTAAAAATATTTTTGAATCATCGCAATTGATTGATTGTCAGTTGGTAAAAATTTAGTTTAAAATATTGATTGCTTAACCTTTCTGTATAATAAGACAAATAAATGATGCTAAATGTTACATCGATGAAAGAAATTATGAAGGATTTTTTTAAAAAATGGATAATTAATACCTGGAATTTATCCCCATGGTCCAGGAATTATGTTTCACACAAAGGTATCTGCGAAACGGGCTGTAATATCCATAAAATAAAAAAGGACCGAAAAGGTCCTTTTATAATATTGTTTATTCTCTGTCGAATCGGGCCAGCTTTTTATCTACCCAAACCGTTGCAAAGGGGAAGAATGCAGATAATAAGGCAAAAACAAAATCTTCATCATCCCAATTATAAATTTTTCTGGCAGGAAGGCAGAGTAAAAGGTAAAGGGTAAAAAATAAACCATGTAAACTACCAATAACACTGATGAAGATGATAGAATATAAATTTTCATCGTATCGTATCCAGATCATCGCAACACCATACAACAAAAGACATGAAATGGCCTCCGCAAGACAAATCTGCTTAAACCATCTGATGATTTTTTCCTGAGAATATTTTGAGAATATTTTTTCGATGAAGTTCATTTCTTAAGATTGTGGTGAGGGTTAAAAGGTAAGAGTCTTTCTCCAGGCTTGGTTTTAGCCTCTCATTTCTGATTTACAAAATTACTTATAAAAACTACTACCATCCAAATATTCAAAAACTTCTGGTGGCAGCATAGGTCTTACATTTTTACCATCCTTTATCATATTACGGATTTCCGTAGCTGAAAGCTCTATTATGGGTGCTTTTACCAGAGAGATATTTTCATGCTGTAAATATTCAGGATCTTTTTTCTCGCCTTCAAATACTCTTGGGTAAACAATAATATGATGATTTTTGATCAGGATATCAGCATTTTTCCATTTGTGAAGGCTCTTTAGATTATCCTCTCCCATGATCAGACTGAAAGAATAATCAGGGTATTTCTCATGCAGATACGTTAAGGTATCAATAGTATAACTTGGTTTCGGAAGAGAAAACTCCACATTGGAAGCTCTCATATTGGGGTAATTCTTTACTGCCAGTTGTACCATATCAAGTCTGTTATGGTCATTCAGTAAAGACTTTTTGTCCTTAAATGGGTTTTGCGGGCTTACCACAAACCAAAGCTCATCCATATCAGAATTTTCCAGAATATAATTGGCCAGAATAAGATGCCCGATATGAATAGGATTAAATGATCCGAAAAATAAACCGATTTTTTTCATTTGTTCAGGTGGCAGGTAGAAGATTATAGGTAATAGTAATTAATCCCTGAATTTTACATCCTTGATATTAAGATAATGAGTGACATTGCCTTTCCAGTGATTCTCTTCCAGGGTAAAAGCAAGATCAAAGTTTTTATTTTTAAAATCGTCAACAAACTGTCCCAGTTTGAATCCGACACATTCAATATTTCGTCCCGTAGATTCCTGCTTGATATAAAACTTCAGGTGATTATTATCTTTTCCCATGGTTTTTACATATCCGGAAAGCTTCTGATTGGTTAATGTAAAAATAGGCTTCATATTATGAGGCCCGAATGGCGCCAGTTTTCTGTGGAAATTGATAAACTCTCTGTTGATTTCGTCAATTCTTATTTCCGTATCAATCGTAATAGAAGGTTCCTTTTGGTGCTCCTGGATTTTTTCAGAAACAATTCTTTCAAATTTTTCCTTGAAGGCATCAAACTTATCTTTTTCCATCGAAAGTCCGGCAGCAGCATGATGGCCTCCGAATTTAAGGAAATATTCAGAGCACATATCAAGAGCTTCATGTACATCGAAATCAGAAACAGACCTTGCAGAAGCTACCATTTCTCCGTTATTACCATCGGTAAATACAAGTGTAGGTTTATAATACGTTTCGATAAGTCTTGAGGCTACAATACCAATCACTCCTTTATTCCATTCCGGGTGATAAACGATAGTAGTATGCTTGGTTTCCTGCTGGGATTCTATAATCTGATTCAGAGCGGAAAGAGTGGAATTCATATCCAGTTCACGCCTTTCATCGTTGAGGTTCATGATATCATTCACAATCTGGTTGGCATGTTTCAGATTGTCGGAAACCATAAGCTCTACAGCTGCTTTACCATGAGAAATTCTTCCGGCAGCATTAATTTTGGGAGCTATTTCAAAAACGATATTGGAAATTTCGAAATGAGAAAGTTTGTCCTCAGGAATCAATAACCTTAAACCAAGATTTCTGGTTTTCCTCAGGGTTTTTAATCCCATTTTAGCCAAGACCCTGTTTTCTCCCGTCATCGAAACAATATCTGCTGCAATGGAAATGGCGAGAAGATCTGTAAGTTCAAATAATTCTGCCTCCGGTAATTTATAAATCGTATTCAGTCCCTGGCAAAGCTTAAAGCCAACACCGCATCCGGAAAGTTCTTTGAAAGGATATCGGCAGTCACTTCTTTTAGGATCAAGCACCGCTGCAGCGTTTGGAATCTCTTCACCCGGAAGGTGATGATCGCAGATAATAAAATCTATACCCAGATTGCTGGCATAGTTGATCATATCAAGTGCCTTGATTCCACAGTCTAGAGCAATGATTAATGAGAAACCATTTTCTTTGGCGAAATCAATTCCTTCCGTGGAAATTCCATATCCTTCAGAATTTCTGTCCGGGATATAATAATCTAAATATTTTTTCTCAACAATTTTGCTGAGATACAGGTACATTAAAGCAACCGCTGTGGTTCCGTCCACATCATAGTCACCATATACCAATATTTTTTCACCGTTTTCAATGGCGGTAGCAATACGCTCTACAGCTTTTTGCATATCTGCCATTAAAAAAGGGTTGTGGATATCGTTAAGGTTCGGTTTGAAGAATTCTCTGGCCTTTTGATAATTGTCAATTCCCCTAAGAACGAGGATTTTAGATTCAAAAGTACCAAAACCAAGTGACGAACTTAGTCTGTCCACAACTTCCTCATCGGGTTCAGGCTTGTAAATCCATTTTTGACTCATTTCACAAAAATAAGGAAAAAAAATAGCATTCAGGGAAGAACTGAAACGAAGTTTTGACTTAATAATTGTTAAAAAAAGACTATCTTCGTGCTCCAAATTTTTAAATGACTATGAAAAAAATTACTCTATGCTTCCTGTTACTGGGAACAGCATGTTCGATCAACGCACAGAAAATTAATCTTGGCAAAGCAGCCGGAATGGTTTCAAATGGTGCAAAAGCCTTAACATTTACCAACGAAGATGCTATTAAATTATCCAAAGAATCAGTAGAATGGATGGATAAAAATAATCCTGTAGCAGGACCGAAGGATCCTTACACTGTGAGACTGAACAGGCTGTTTGGAAAACACAAATCTCAGGATGGTCTGAACCTTAATTATAAAGTTTATAAAGTAAAAGATATCAACGCGTTTGCCTGTGCAGACGGGAGTGTACGTGTGTTCTCTTCTTTAATGGATATTATGACTGATAATGAACTGCTTGCCGTAATCGGACATGAGATCGGGCACGTAAAGAATCAGGATACCAAAGATGCTATGAAATCAGCTTATCTGAAGGCAGCTGCATTAGATGCCGCTTCCTCAGCTTCGTCAGATGTAGCTGCGCTAAATGATAGTCAGGTAGGGAAGATGGCAAATGCATTTTTAGATGCTTCGCACAGCAAAAAGCAGGAATCTGAAGCAGATACTTATTCATATGATTTCATGAAAGCCAATAAGTATGATGTGGTAGGAGCATATACAGCTTTTAAAAAGTTAGCCTTACTTTCACAGGGAAGTACACAGACTAATTTTGAAAAAATGTTCAATTCTCACCCCGATAGCAACAAGAGAGCTGAATCTATCAAAAAGAAAGCAGAGAAAGAAGGCTTATGGAAAGATCCGGGAACGGTTACTTTACCTGCTGCAAAATTGACGAAATAAATATTATTTATTGTTTAAACGAAAACACCTCAAAGCACTGCTTTGAGGTGTTTTTATATAGATTTTAATGTTGTTCAGATTAAGAATACATTTTCTCTCTTAATTCTTTTACTTTTTTATCCGCAAGATACTCGTCGTAAGTCATTTCTCTGTCGATAATTCCGGAAGGAGTCAATTCGATGATTCTGTTACAGACTGTTGAAAGCATTTCGTGGTCATGAGATGCCAGTAAAAGATTTCCTTTGAAGTTGGATAAAGAGTTGTTCAAGGTTGTGATACTTTCAAGGTCTAAGTGGTTGGTAGGTTCATCCAATAAAAGAACATTTGCTTTTTGAAGCATCATTCTACTGAACATACATCTCATTTTTTCACCTCCTGAAAGTACTTTACAAGATTTCAAAGCTTCATCTCCTGAGAATAGCATTCTTCCTAAGAATCCTCTTACGAATTCTTCGTGGCGCTCTTCGTCATTTTTTGTAAACTGTCTCAACCAGTCAACCAGGCTTAGGTCTTCCTGGAAGAAGTTGGTGTTATCCAAAGGCATGTGAGACTGGTTGGTTGTTACTCCCCATGCAACAGTTCCTTTGTCTGCTTCTACATTTCCAGCAAGAATTTCGAAGAATTCTGTGATAGCTAAAGAGTTTTTAGAAAGTACTGCTACTTTATCTCCTTTCTTAAGGTTCAGATCAACATTAGAGAATAATAATTCCCCGTCTTTGGTTTTTTCAAGACCTTTTACATCTAAAATCTGATCTCCGGCTTCTCTTTCCATTTCGAAAATAATAGCAGGATATCTTCTTGAAGAAGGCTTGATATCGTCAATATTTAATTTGTCGATCATTTTCTTTCTTGCAGTAGCCTGTTTTGCTTTAGCAACGTTGGAACTGAATCGTGCAATAAAGTCCTGAAGTTCTTTTTTCTTCTCTTCAGCTTTCTTGTTGGCCTGAGCTCTTTGTCTTGTTGCCAATTGAGAAGCCTGGTACCAGAAAGAGTAGTTACCTGTATAAAGGTTAAGTTTAGAATAATCAAGGTCACCGATGTGCGTACAAACAGTATCAAGGAAGTGACGGTCGTGAGATACAACGATTACCGTGTTTTCATAATCTGCAAGGAAGTCTTCCAGCCATGAGATCGTGTCGATATCAAGGTCATTGGTAGGCTCATCCAGAATCAATACATCAGGGTTTCCGAAAAGGGCCTGAGCCAAAAGAACTTTTACTTTGTCTTTGTTCTCAAGTTCACTCATCAGCTGCCAGTGCATATCATCAGAAATACCTACGTTAGAGAGCATAGTCTGAGCATCAGATTCTGCAGTCCAGCCACCCATTTCGTCATAAATTACACCTAGTTCACCGGCTTTAATACCGTCTTCGTCAGAGAAATCTTCTTTTGCGTATAACGCATCCATTTCCTCTTTTATCTCAAATAATTTCTTATTACCTCTTAAAACAGCTTCAAGAACTGTAAACTGATCATAAGCAAAGTGATCCTGTTCCAAAACTGACATTCTTTTCCCTGGCTCCAGAGATACATGTCCTGTTGTAGGATCCTGCTTTCCTGTTAGTATTTTCAGGAATGTAGACTTTCCCGCACCGTTTGCTCCGATGATTCCGTAGCAGTTTCCTTTGGTAAACATAATATTTACCTCGTCAAAAAGAACTCTTTTCCCGAATTGTAAAGATAAGTTAGATACTGTTAACATATAGTTTTGTAAATTTGGCGCAAAAATACGAAAAGAATTTGGGTATTTTGTAATAATATAATAGTCAAGTTTTTAAATGTACGGTATTTTTTATATATTTCATTAACGAAATTTTAAAATGATGAAGATTGAGAAAACAGTTAACATAGTAAACAAAAGAGCCCGTTTTGAATATGAAATTCTTGAAGAATATGAAGCCGGAATGGTTTTAACGGGTACCGAAATAAAATCTTTACGTTCATCCAAAGCATCTATCACAGAATCGTTCTGTCAGTTTATTGATGGGGAATTGTACATCATCAACATGATGATTGATGAGTACAAATTGGGAACTTTTTACAACCACAAAACAAAAAGGGAACGGAAATTGCTCTTGCACAAAAAAGAATTACAAAAACTTGAAAAAAAGTTAAAGGATGCCGGGAACACCATAATACCTTTAAAATTATATATCACTGATAGAGGGAAAGCAAAGGTGCTCATAGCGCTTGGTAGAGGGAAAAAACTTTTCGATAAAAGAGAGGCGATAAAAGATAGAGAAAATAAACGGAACCTCGACAGAATATTAAAGAAAAGTTAAAAATCATTTGAAAAACTTTGTATATAAAGAAAAATTATATTTATTTTGCATTATCAATTATTTAATCATTTAATTCTATGAAAAATCTAAAATTAGGAATTTCAGCATTGGCGCTTACTGTTGCCTCTACTGTTTTCGCACAGACTACCAACAATCCGTGGTTAATCGGAGTTGGTGCTCATGCTGAAAACCACGTAGCAGCAAGAAGTAACTTCAGTAATACGTTCTCTGCTAACAATTTGACAAAAAGTATGTTCAATGTGAACAACTTTTCTATTACACCTCCACTATCTAAGTTAACAGTTGCTAGAAACGTTGGTAAAGGTTTAGTAATTGACTGGCAAACTTCTGTTGGAAATGTTGAAAACAAAAGATTCAACATGGGGAAAGAATTTTTCCTAATGACAGGTCTTGGTTTCCAGGCTCACGCTGCAGGTCTTTTATGGAACGAAGAATCTTGGTTTGATCCATATTTAAGAGTTGGTGCTAACTACTTAAGACATGACTATACAGCTCTTACTTTCCCTAGAACATCTGTTGATGATAACGGTAACCCAATCGAAACTGTAACAAATGGTAAGGATGGTAACGAAAACGGTAAAGCTAACCACTTTACTGTAGCTACAGGTGCTGGTGCTAACTTCTGGGTAACTAAGAACTTCGGTCTTGGTGTTCAGGGAGATTATGTATCAACTCCAGGTGACAAATCTACTGTTGCTAACTTCTGGCAAGCTTCTGCTTCCATCTTATTCAGATTCGGAAACAGAGACAGAGATAAGGATGGTATCCTAGATAAAGATGACCTTTGTCCAGATACTCCAGGTTTACCAGAATTCCAAGGATGTCCTGATACTGACGGTGACGGAGTTCCAGATAAAGACGATCAATGTCCAGAAGTGGCTGGTCCGGTTGAAAACAACGGATGCCCTTGGCCAGATACTGACGGTGATGGTGTAATCGACAAAGATGACGCTTGTCCTACAGTAGCAGGTCCTGCTGAAAACAACGGTTGTCCTTGGCCAGATACAGACGGTGACGGTATCTTAGATAAAGATGATGCTTGTCCTACTGTTCCAGGTCTTCCAGAATACAACGGATGTCCTAAACCAAAAGAAGTAACAGCTACTGATGTTGAGAAAAACCTTAAGAGTGTATACTTCGATTTCAACAAAGCTACAATCAAGCCTGAATCTAAAGGAGCTTTAGATACTGCTGCTGAAATCATTAAGAAAGACGGAGGTAGATTCCTATTAGTTGGTGAAACTGACAAAAAAGGAAGCGATGCTTACAACTTGAAATTATCTAAAGAAAGAGCTGCTTCTGTAGTTGCTGCTTTAGATGCAAGAGGTGTAGATATCAACGCATTAAAATCAGTTGGTATTGGTGAGCAAAATGCTAAAGTTGCAGAATCTGCTTCTGATGCTGAAAGACAAGCTGATAGAAAAGTAACTGTTAGATACATTGGTGATGACAGTGAGTGGAACAAATATCAGAAATCTGATGTTGTAGCTCCAGCGAAAAAAGCTACTAAAAAAGCTACTAAAAAAGCTCCAGCTAAGAAAAAAGCTGCTGCTAAAAAGAAAAAATAATTAATTTTTCTAAATAATGAATACCTCCAATTTGATTGGAGGTATTTTTTTTTTTGTTGACTTTTGAGTAATTTTGTTGGAAATTTAAAAATTAAAATGGGAAGAGCATTTGAATATAGAAAAGCTTCTAAAATGGCCAGATGGGACAAGATGGCCAAAACATTCTCTAAAATAGGAAAAGATATCGCACTGGCTGTAAAAGCTGGAGGAACAGATCCTGAATCTAATCCTGCCTTGAGAAGATGTATCCAAAACGCAAAAGGGGCTAACATGCCTAAGGATAATGTTGAAAGAGCAATTAAAAAGGCAAGCGGTGCAGATGCAGAAAACTATGAAGAGATCACTTATGAAGGTTACGGACAAGGTGGTGTTGCTTTTTTTGTAGAATGTACTACAAACAATACTACAAGAACGGTAGCCAATGTAAGAGCTATCTTCAATAAGTTTGATGGTAACCTTGGTAAGAACGGGGAATTGGCATTTATCTTCGACAGAAAAGGTATTTTCACTATAGATTTGGCTCAGATCAAAATGGATTGGGATGATTTTGAAATGGAAATGATTGACGGAGGAGCAGAAGATGTAGAAAAAGATGAAGAAGAAGTAATGATTACCACTGCTTTTGAAGATTTTGGTTCTTTATCTCACAAATTGGATGCGCTTGGAATTGAAGCAAAAAGTGCAGAACTTCAGAGAATTCCAAATAATACGAAAGAAGTGAACGCAGAACAGTTCAAAGCGAATATGAAAATGCTTGAGCGTTTCGAAGAAGATGATGACGTGCAAAACGTTTACCACAACATGGAAATCACAGAAGAGCAGATGAACTCTCTATAAAAAATAATATAGCATTCATATACAGTTAATTTTCAATTAGTTTCTTTGTACAAAACTATGAAAAGAAACGTTGAATTAGTTGTTATATCGGATGTTCATTTGGGAACTTATGGATGTAAGGCTAAAGAATTGCTAAGATATCTCAATTCTATCCAGCCTAAAACTTTAGTTTTAAACGGTGATATTATCGATATCTGGCAGTTTAAAAAGTCTTACTTCCCTAAACCTCATTTGAAGGTAATCAGAAAGATTCTTTCACTGGCTACCAAAAACACAGATGTCTATTACATTACAGGCAATCATGATGAAATGTTCCGTAAGTTCACAGATTTTGAACTGGGAAAACTTAAAGTCTGTAACAAGATCTGTCTGAATATCGATCAGAAAAAAACCTGGATTTTTCACGGGGATGTTTTCGATGCATCCGTCCAGCATTCCAAATGGATCGCCAAACTCGGCGGAAAAGGTTATGATCTCCTTATTATTATCAATAATGTTGTAAATTGGTTCCTGGAAAAAATGGGTAAAGAGAAATACTCATTTTCCAAAAAGATCAAAAACAATGTGAAAAAAGCGGTAAAATATATCGGGGATTTTGAATTGACAGCTTCAGAGCTGGCCATTGATAACCAATATGATTATGTGGTATGCGGGCATATTCACCAGCCACAGATCCGCGAGGTTGTTAATAAAAAAGGATCCTGTACTTACCTGAATTCCGGTGACTGGATAGAAAATCTTTCTGCTTTGGAATATCATGATAAACAATGGAAGATTTTTTATTATGATGAACATAAACATTTACTGAAAGATGATGAAGCAGAAGAAATCCCGGAGATGGATAATTCTGATCTTTTAAAAATTGTAACTAATTTTTCCTAAATGAAGATTCTGTATGCATTCCAGGGTACCGGAAACGGGCATATTGCCAGGGCACAGGAAATTATCCCTCTTCTCAAAAAGCATGCGTCTGTGGATACCTTGATCAGTGGTCATCAATCGCAATTGAAGGCTGATTTTGACATTAACTTTCAATACAGAGGTATTTCCCTTCTTTATAATAAAACAGGAGGCTTATCTTACAGAAAAACATTTACCGAAAATAAATTCTTTGAAGCAGCTAAAACAATCAGAGAACTAGAACTGTCACAGTATGATTTAATTATTAATGATTATGAACCTCTGACAGGCTGGGCTTCCAAACTTAAAAAGCTACCGTTGATAGAACTCAGCCATCAGGCTTCCATGAGTTTTCCTGAAACACCCAAACCCAAGGAAAAAGATTTTCTGGGAGAAATGATTTTAAAATATTACGTTCCCAGTGAAAGGAAAATAGGATTTCATTTTGAAAATTACCATCCACAGATCAAAAAACCTGTCATCAGGAGAAAGATCAGAAACCTTAATCCTTACAAACAGGGATATTATCTTGTTTACCTGCCTAGTTTTGCAGATGAGAATATCATCAAGGTTTTAAGAAAAATTCCTGTGGAGTGGAAAGTTTTTTCAAAATACAGCAAAGTACAGGTGAAAATAAAAAATGTAGAAGTCTTTCCCATTGATGAAAACCAGTACCTGAAATATTTTGAAGGCTGTGACGGAATTTTGTGCAATGCAGGTTTTGAAACCCCGGCAGAAGCACTATTTATGGATAAGAAACTATTTGTGATTCCTATCCACAATCAATATGAGCAGGAATGCAATGCATGTGCTCTGGATAAAATGGGAATTCCCAATTCCAAGGTATTAAATCTTCAGGAAATTATGGAATGGGTAGCATCAGATCATCATCTGAAAGTGGATTATCCGGATGATATTGAAGATATCCTGGTAAACGAGGTTTTAATTCTTTAGAAAAATATCGTCCACATCACTCATTTTCATCATCACAGACCTTGCATACGAACAGTGCGGATATACCTTCCAGTTATTTTCTCTGGCAAATCTGATTGCTTCTTCGACTAAAAATTTTCCCATTCCTCTGCCTTCAAATTCGGGATGTACCAATACAAAAGAAATAATAAATTTATGATCTTCAGGGAAAATAGTGTAGGTAAGCCTTCCGACTTCTTTTATTTCGTTATTTAAAGTGATAACTCCGCCGTTCCCGGATTTATTGTTTTCAAATTTCATGATTCTTGACTTTATTTTATAGATACAAAAATTGAACCGAGCTTTGCATAAGCAATAAGCAATAAGCAATAAGCAATAAGCAATAAGTCTTGCTGTCAATCTGGCTCAACATTTTTCAAGTTGACCATTCACTTGCGAAGCAAAATTGACCATTGACCTACCTAATTATCTTTCCCCGTATAATAATTATAATCTTTGATAATTACACCAATGAACTGTCTCTCCGTCATTTTAGTGGGATCTATTTCCAGTTTCAGAATGCTTTTGATTTTTTCGGATAGTTTACTGATGATCTGGCGGTCATCTGCTTTCAATGCTTTGGTATAATTGTCTTTGATAATTCTCATATCATTATCACTCAAAGCAATCACCTGAGGGAAAGAGGGAATATAATTTTCATGGATATTCTCCAGAATGGTATGGGAGATATTAATATTGTTCTTTAAAGAAATAACAGCTGTTCCGGAAGCGATATCACCCAAACGCTGATTGTTTTTAGAAACAATCATAGAAATAAGTCCTACTACTCCGGCAAATGAAATATCTACAATTCTGAAAACCCACCGGATCATATAATCTGCGAAACTGGCCTGGTAGCCGTCAATTTTCACCACTTTTATTTTCATGAGTCTTTTACCGGGAGTCTGGCCTTCCATCAAACTTTCCAATACAAGAGGATAAACGTAAACAGGAAAAGTAAGGACAAGATATACCGCACGTATCGACCAGCCGTCAAGACCATCCAGAAGATATCCCAAATCAAGAATATTGAAGAACAGATACAGGATAGCAACTACATAAGCAATCCTGATCAGAAGATCAATAATGAAGGCAAGCATCCTTTCTCCTACACCTGCAACAGTAAAATTAATATTTACATTTTGTGAGGTATTTATCGCAATTTGAGACATATTTTTTATTATTTTAGCCTTAATAATTATGAGAGAAGTTTATTTCATTAAACAAAATAAAGAAAAATGGTTGGGAATCGAACAGGTTATTCAAGGGAAAATTAAAAAAAATCCTGATGACCTGTCTTCATTGTATATAAACCTGATCAATGACCTTTCTTTTGCCCAGACTTATTATCCCAAAAGCAATACTACCGTTTATCTGAACCATTTATCTGCCCAGATTTTTCAGAAGATTTATAAAACAAAAAGGGTAGAGGAGAACAGGCTGGTTTATTTTTTCAAAACCGAAGTTCCGCTGCTGATGTATCAGTATCGGAGATATCTGATGTATGCCTTCCTCTTTTTCATTTTATTTACATCAATAGGAGTGCTTTCCGCCATTTATGATAAGAACTTTGTGAATATTATACTGGGCGAAGAGTATGTGAATGAAACGATCGAAAATATTAAAAATAATAATGCGGTAGGCGTTTATCAGAGCGGAAGCACCTGGGGAAGTACAATCGGGATCATTTTTAATAATATTCAGGTTGGAGCAAAGTTGTATATTTACGGTATTGCCGGAGGAGTGGGAACATTGTTTGCACTGCTCTCCAACAGTGTGATGCTGGGAGCTTTTCAATATTTTTTCTATGATTATGGAGCATTGAAAGACAGTGCAAGGGGAATATGGCTTCACGGAGTCTTTGAAATTTTTGCCATGGTTGTGGAAGCAATGTGCGGATTGATTCTGGGAGCTTCTATCTTATTTCCGAGAACGTTTTCAAGATTTAATTCATTTAAAAAAGGATTTAAAGATTCATTTAAAATATTTTTGAGTACGGTTCCTTTCACTATTTGTGCAGGGATTATAGAAGGATATGTCACCAGACATGCATTGAAGATGCCTTTAATTTTGAACCTTATCATCATTTTTGGCTCACTGGCAATTATTGGATACTACTATTTTGTGTATCCGTCTGTTGTTTACAAAAAAACTAATAAACACATCAATGATACAATTTTATAAAAAAAGAGACTTCGGAACTTTTATCAGTGATAGTTTCAATTTTTTCAAATTATACGGGAAGAATTATTTTAAAAACTATATTCTGATCAACGGCTTGCTTTTGATCTTAATGGTAACTGTTGTTATTTTCGGATATAAGGAACTGTTTTCACAGATATTCGGATCTAATCTTGGAGGTGAAACCTATTATTTTGAACAGTATTTTTCAGAAAATTCCGGAATGCTGATCACAGTAGGATTACTGACTTTCCTGCTTTTCATGGTCCTGATGATTGTCAATTATCTGTATCCTGTTTTTTATTTAAAAAGAATTGCACAGGGAGCAGAAAAAATAAAGACTGATGAAATTCTCGGCGACTTTAAAAACAATGCCGGAAGAATTGGAAAACTATGTCTGGGAATGATCTTTATCGTTACTCCGGCAATCTTATTTGTAGTAGGTTTTTCTTATATCCTGGTTCTTATCATTATCGGTTTCTTCCTTATCCTGCTTCTTTATCCAACGATATTTAATTTTACTACATTTCTGATGTATGATTATTTTAATTCGGACCGAGGGTTCTGGGGAAGCTTGAGCTATGCTTTGCGTTCTCAGTTTTCTTATCCCAATGGAAGTGAAAAATCACCGTTCTGGAAATATTGGGGAGCTGCATTTGTGATGTTTATTATCATGTACATTATAACGTCTATCTTTACGTTTATTCCGATGATGTTTTTTTACGGATCACTGCTTACCTCTACACCGGACGGAAATTTTGAACAGAATCCTTTTACCGGAACTGCCGGAATCATTTTTTTTGTATTCTATGGAGTTTCTATGTTACTTTCATTTTTTCTTTCCAACCTTATGTATGTGAATGCGGGATTAATGTATTATGACAGCAGAACAGATCTTCACCAGAAAGTTGAATTGGCAGAAATAGACACGATTGGAATCAATGAATAAAACTCTTTTTTTCATACTGCTTTTCTTTTCTCCCGGGCTGGTTCATGCTCAGGATAACCCTCCTGCTTCTGATGATCTGGTAGATTCATTGTACACAACCGGGCATTACAGAAATATGCTGCGTGCAGATTCTGTACTGATGAAATATCCGGTATCGGAAAATGAAGTGTACCCGAAAACATTTAAAGAGAATATTCCGTCAAGATACAAAGGAAATGAGTTTGATTATTCCGTTTCAAAGCCGAGAGAATCTTTCTTTCAAAAGCTGATGCGTAAGATCAATCAGATTATACAGGGGATCTTTGGAGATACGGCACTCACGAAGTCGGCAGAACTTACTACTGTTCTTATCAGGCTGTTTGCTATTATTCTTGTTGGATTTCTGCTTTATTTCATCATCAGATATATCATGGGAAAAGACGGGAATTTTATTTTTGGTAAAAAGAATAAAAAACTGGATCTTAATGTGCAGGAACTTCATGAGAATATCCATGAAATTAATTTTCCTGAAAGTATCGCGAAATTTGAACTTGCAGGGGATTACCGTTCAGCAGTCCGTTATCAGTTCCTGTTTATTCTTAAAAAGCTGAGTGATAAAAAACTGATCACCTGGAATCCGGAAAAAACCAATAAAGATTATACTGCAGAGTTAAAAGCGGCCCACCTGAAGAATGACTTTTCTGATCTGTCCTATATTTTTGATTATGTCTGGTACGGAGAATTCAGTATTGATGAAGAGAACTACCGGAAATTTAAAAATCAATATCAGGCCTTTAAACCATAACAATAATAACCATGAATAAAACTTTCAAAACATATGCTGTAATTTTCGTCATTGTGATGATTATTCTGGCATTGCTTGAAGTTAACAAAAAAGAAACGACAGACTGGCGGAAGAATTTTGATATCAACGAAAAATCTCCGTTCGGGTTGTTTGTTTTCAATAAAGAAGCCAACAATCTTTTTAAAAATAAGCTGAAGAAGATTGAGCAGGTTCCTTACGAATATTACAGCCAGCACAAAAAACAGGCTCACAATATTGTAGTCATTGAAAATAATCTTGACAGAGAGTCCTGGCATAAAATTCTGACTCAGATATCCGAAGGTTCAGACGCATTTCTGATGGTAACCCGTATGCCTAAAGAAATTTCAGACAGTATTGGATACTACGATTCTGAAATTTCTTTTGAAGAAGAAAATGTCCTGAAACTTACCGATAAAAAATTTCAGAATGATTTTATTAAGCTGGATAAATTCCCGTCGGGCAGAGGATTCTCATTCATAAAACCGGGAGTGGAAGTACTGGGAAAAACGGTAGAGAAAAAGAATACAGATCAGGCTAATTTTATTAAGGTGAAGTTTGGCAAAGGATATATTTATGCTCATACCGAACCTCTTTTCCTGACGAATTATTATCTTCTGAAACCCGGAAATGTAAAATATGCTCAAGACGTATTTTCATATCTTCAGGATAGGGAAACCCTTTGGTTTGTCTCAAACAAAAGCTATGAATCACGCTTTTTTATGAGATTTATATTGTCAAATCCGGCTCTAAAATATGCATGGTGGGTATTTTTAGGAGGGCTTATTCTTTTTATCTTCTTTAATGCAAAAAGGAAACAGAGGATAGTCCCAGTAACAGAACCATTGAGAAATACTTCCCTGGATTTTGTGAAAAGCATTGGAAATCTGTATCTTCAGGAAGGCGATTTCCATGATATGATGGCCAAGAAAGCTCAATATTTCCTGAACAAGGTAAGAATGGATCTGTTGATAGACACCCGGAATTTAGATGAAGAATTCGCGAAAAAATTACAGTTGAAAACCGGGAAAACCATGGAAATGATCAATGAAGCTATGGTACTTATCAAAAAAGCCCAGGATCCTTACGCGAGCGTAATGAAAGAAGACCTTACAAGGATCAATAAGGTCCTTGGTGAAATACTTAAATAATATAACAATAGAAATAACCTAACAATGTAGATTTGCTCAATGCTGTCACCATTCAAAGAGATACATTGTTAGAATGATAAATAAAAATTTTATTATGGAAAACCTGGATAACCCCAACATAGAAACCCCAAGCTCTATTAATCTTAATAAGCAGGAAGAGCAGTTTCAGTCGAGAATTGATATGATTGAACTTCGTGCAAGTTTGGAAAAAGTAAAATCTGAGATCGGAAAAGTGATCGTAGGGCAGGAGAAAATGATTGAACATCTTTTGGCAGCTTTGCTTTCAAACGGACATGTTTTGATTGAAGGTGTTCCGGGAGTGGCAAAAACAATCACTGCAAAACTATTAGCCAAAACCATTGACGTAGGTTTCAGCAGAATTCAGTTTACACCGGATCTTATGCCTTCCGATATTTTGGGAACATCCGTTTTCAATGTGAAAAACTCAGAATTTGAATTTAAAAAAGGACCTATCTTCTCCAATTTCATCCTGATTGATGAAATCAACAGATCGCCGGCAAAAACGCAGTCTGCATTATTTGAAGTCATGGAAGAAAGGCAGATCACGATGGACGGTACACGATATACCCTTGAGGAACCTTTCCTGGTGATCGCTACACAAAACCCTATTGAACATGAAGGAACGTACAGGCTTCCGGAAGCGCAGCTGGACCGTTTTTTATTCAAAATCAATGTAGGATATCCTGATCTTGAGCAGGAAATTGCGATCATTAAAAATCAGCACGAAAGCAAAAAAGAAGATAAAACAGAAGGAATCAACCGCGTGATCACAGCTGAACAATTGAAAAACTACCAGCATCTGGTAAAAGAAATTATTGTTGAAAGCCAGCTGATGGAATATATTGCTAAAATTATCATCAATACCAGAGAAAACCAATTCTTATATCTTGGAGCTTCACCACGAGCTTCATTGGCACTTCTTACGGCATCAAAGTCATTTGCCGCTTTAAGAGGTAGAGACTTTGTGACTCCTGAAGATATTAAAGAAGCAAGCTACGCCGTATTAAGACACAGAGTCATCGTATCTCCGGAAAGAGAAATGGAAGGTCTTACCGCAGATGAAATTATCCGTCAGATTTTAGAAGGAATAGAAATACCGAGATAGAACAATAGGTAGTAGATGGTAGGTAGCCGGTAGCAGTTGATTGTGAGTGAATGTTTAAATATTTACAAAATTATTATGTATGGCAAATTTTAAAGAACTTTTAGTCTGGCAGAGATCTATTGATTTTGTTACTGAAATCTACAGAACTACAGAAGTTTTTCCTAAGGATGAGATTTATGGCTTGCCATCACAAATCAGAAGGGCTGCTGTTTCTATACCCTCCAATATTGCAGAGGGAAACTCCAGGAGAAGCAAACCTGATTACGTACAATTTTTAAAAATATCAAGAGGCAGTTGTGCAGAAGTAGAAACACAATTAATTATTTCAAAAAATCTCAAATTTTTAAATGAAAATGAGCATTTAAAATTAAATGAAAAGATTATAGAAATATCCAAAATGTTGAACGGACTCATTAACTCATTACAATAATACAACTGTAAGACCTATGGTGCGTTCACATAATCCTCAAAACCTGTAACCTGCAACCTATCATCTGCAACCTGCCACCTACCAATGAAAAACTTATACATCAATACACGTTTCTTTTTTGCACTCATCGGAGTGGGGATTCTGTATGTCCTTGCATTTTTCTTTCCGGTGCTGATGTGGGTAGCCCATATCACACTCCTGATTTGTTTTTTGGCAGCAATGGTAGATTTTCTGTTGATTTTTAATCAGAAGAATGCATTGCAGGTTCAAAGGATTCTGCCGGAAAAATTGTCTAATGGAGATGAGAATTTTGTAAAAATTGATATCAAAAATAATTACAACTTTACCATAGCCACTAAAATTATTGATGAAATCCCGTTCCAATTTCAGAAAAGAGATTTTCTGATCGAAAAGCAGATTGCTTCCGGAGGAAATACATTTTTTCAATATTCATTAGAACCTAAAGAAAGGGGAGAATATCATTTCGGAGGTTTGAATGTGTACGCATCATCACCAATAGGACTGATTTCAAAAAGATTTATTTTCCAGAAAGATGCGATGCTTCCTGCCTATCCCTCTTTTATTCATCTCCGAAAATATGAACTGATGGCTATTCAGAGTGAATTTTTATTAGGTGGAATCAAGAAAGTCAGAAAGCTTGGACACACCATGGAATTTGAGCAGATCAAAGAATATGTACCCGGAGATGATATCAGAACGATCAACTGGAAAGCAACTTCGAAAACAAATCGTTTAATGGTTAATCAGTTTCAGGATGAAAAATCACAGCGTATTTTTATGCTGATTGATAAAGGACGAACCATGAAAATGCCTTTCAATGGATTAAGCCTGCTGGATTATTCCATAAATGCAACCATGGCGCTGTCTCATATTATTTTGAGAAAAGGAGACAGAGCCGGAATGATGACCTTTTCCAAAAAAGCCGAAAATAAAATTGCTGCTGACAATAAATCCGGACAGCTGAAGAAAATTTCCGAGGCACTTTATAATATTAAAACAGATTTCTTCGAAAGTGATTTCAACAGATTATATCAGGATGTAAAATATTCCATCAACCAAAGAAGTTTAATTCTGCTTTTTACCAATTTTGAAACGTTAGACGGACTAAACCGACAGCTGAAATATCTTCGCGGAATTGCAAAAAATCATTTGCTGGTCGTGGTATTCTTTAAAAATTCAGAACTGCAGACGCTGATCAACAAAAATCCTGAAAGTATGCAGGAAATTTATGACGAGATCATTGCAGAAAAATTTGAGTTTGAGAAGAAACTGATCATCCAGGAACTCCGGAAATATGGAATCTATACCGTTTATACACTTCCGGAAAATTTGAATATCGATGTTATCAATAAATATCTGGAGATAAAAGCGAGAGGAATTTTATAAAATATGTAAATACAAATCACAAAAAATAAATGGAACTAAAAGAAAAAGCAGGTGCTCTGTTGAAAATAGCAGCATTAAATGAAGGGGCAAAAGAATATATTCTTAACAATCCTGAGCTCTTTAAACTCCTGCTTAAAGCAGCTAAAAGATATATAGGAGGCGAAAAAATGGAGGAAGCTATTGCTACTGCTAAAAGAATTAATGCTAAAGGAATTCCCACTTCATTAGAGTTTATGGGAGAAAGTACCCGTTCAGTGAAAGAGTCAGAAGCGGTAACTCAACATTTCCTTCGTTTGATTAATAATGTGAAAGAAGAGAATATTAATTCTATTGTTTCTTTGGATTTATCACATATCGGACTTGCAATTGACAAAGATATCACTTATAGTAATTTAGTATTGTTAGCGGAATCAGCTTATAAAAAAGATATTGAAATAGTGATTAGTGCAGAAGGAGTTGAAAGAACTGATGATATTATTAATACCTATTGTAAAATATCAAACGATTTTTCAAATGTGGGGATTACACTTCAGGCTTATTTAAATCGTACTCCAAAAGACCTTGAACGGATATTGGCTGAAACACAAGGAAAAATAAGAATTGTAAAAGGAGCTTTTGCTGTTCCTCCGGGACATGCTGTAGAAAGAGGAAAACATTTAGACGATTTATATATTAAATATATTGAAACTCTTTTCACTAATAACAGAAAATGTTCAATAGCTACCCATCATAATATCATTCAAAATAGAGTTAAAGAACTTATTGAACAATATGATATTCCAAAATCTAAGTATGAATTTGAAATGTTACTGGGAATACAGGAAGACCTGTTGAATGAAATCCATAAAGAAGGTTACCCGTGCAGGCAGTATATTGTGTATGGTGATGAATGGTATCTGTACATGTGTAACCGAATTGCAGAAAATCCCGATAATGTTTTTCAGGCTATGGTTGATATCATGTCTTAGCCTCAGGTTTAATCCACAAAGTTTTTTATATTTGAACAAGAATATAAAAAGAATTCTGAATTATAAATTCTTACAATGAAAATTACACTCAACAGAATAAACGACGATTTTTTATTTGAATGTACCAATGCTCAGGGAAATTCTATTCTTTTAGATAATACTTCCCAGCCGGGAGCCAAAGGAGTTTCCCCAATGGAAAGTGTACTGATGGCTGTAGCAGGCTGCAGCGGAATTGATGTGGTGTCTATTCTGAAGAAGCAACGTCAGGAAATTAAAAGCTTTCAGGCAGAGGTAGAAGGAGAGAGAGTACAGGTAGAAGATGCAAAACCTTTTAAATCAATTAAAGTTAAATTCCTTCTGGAAGGAGAAATTGATCCTAAAAAAGCATTAAAGGCTGCAGAACTTTCTTTTGAAAAATACTGCTCTGTATCAAAAACGTTAGAACCGAATGTGGAAATCGGATACGAAGTATTTGTGAACGGAGAAAAAATTTAATCTCTTATATAAAACAGGAAAAGCCGGATGTTTCATCCGGCTTTTATATTACTCATTACCAACTACTCATTGCTTATTAAAAGGTGAGCCTTGGTTTTATCAGTTTTGCTACAGTGGCTGTCCATCCTGTCTGGTGAGAAGCACCCACACCACGGCCGTTATCACCATGGAAATACTCAAAGAAGGTAATGTAATCTCTGAAATGTTCATCATAATTGAACTTTGGATTCCCTCCATTGAACGCTCTTTGGCCATGTTCATCCTTTAAAAATATTGAGCAGAGTCTTTTGCTGATATTCTGGGCTACTTCATCAAGGTTTCTTTTATCGCCGCTGCCTGTTGGAAGTTCTACTTTCAGACTGTTTCCATAATAATAATGGAAGCGCTGCAGGCTTTCCACAATCAGGAAATTGATCGGAAACCAGATGGGGCCGCGCCAGTTGCTGTTTCCGCCAAACATCCGGCTGTCACTTTCGGCAGGTGTATAGTAGACCATATTTTCCGTTCCGTGCACAGAAAAGACAAAGGGATTTTCTTCATATACCTTAGACATGGCGCGGATTCCGTAAGAACTCAGGAACTCGTTTTCATCAAGCATTCTGGTCAGAACTTTTGTCAGTCTGTTTTTACGAAGTATGCTCATCAGGTGTTTTCGTCCGTGTCCTTCCTCGTCCCAATGGGAAACGAGTTTGGTAAGCTCCGGTTTATTTTTTAAGATCCACTCCATTCGGGTTCTGAAGTTCGGCATCTTTTCCAGTAAGCGGTGGTCTACAATTTCAACAGCAAACATTGGGATCAAACCAACAATACTTCTTAACCTCAAAGAAACACTGTCTCCGTTTCCAAGCTGCAATACATCATAGAAAAATCCATCTTCTTCATTCCAAAGCCCTTTTGTGCCTTCGCCAAGATTTTCCATAGCCTCAGCGATGTAAAGATAATGTTCAAAAAACTTGATGGCCATATCTTCATACACCTGGTAATATTGGGCAAGTTCCATCGCAATACGCATCATATTCAATGCATACATGGCCATCCAGCTGGTTCCGTCTGCCTGTTCGAGGTGCTGGCCATCCTTTAAAACCATGTTACGGTCAAAAGCTCCGATATTATCGAGACCCAGGAAACCTCCACCGAAAATATTTTTTCCGTTTTTATCCTTTCGGTTCACCCACCACGTGAAATTGAGCAGGAGTTTCTGGAATACTTTTTCTAAGAATAATAAATCCGGCTTTCCGTTATTTTTTTCATCAATTTTAAAAACACGGAAACAAGACCATGCGTGCACCGGCGGATTCACATCACTCATATTCCACTCATAGGCAGGAAGCTGTCCGTTAGGATGCATATACCATTCTTTCGTAAGCAGCAAAAGCTGCCCTTTGGCAAACTCTGCATCGATGATGGAAAACGGAACACAGTGAAACGCCAGATCCCATGTGGCATACCATGGATACTCCCATTTATCGGGCATAGAAATAATATCCTTATTATGGAGATGATTCCATTCCGTATTTCTTACATATTCGTTGAAATTTCTTGGGGCTTCAAAGTTGGGATCACCTTTCAGCCATTTTCCGATATTATAATGATAAAACTGTTTGTTCCAGAGAAGTCCTGCAAAAGCCTGTCTCTGTACATTTCTCTCATCTTCGTTAACGGTATCGCTCTGAATTTCCTGATAAAACTCTTCAGCTTCAGCCTGCCGGGTATTGAAAATTTCATCAAAGTTTTCAAAAGGCTCATCGGCTTCATCCGGGCACAATCTGAATTCAAAAACCTTTGATTCTCCGGCTCCGATAAGCTCATCAATCAGAAAAGAAGCCTTTGTTCCTCTTTTTTCGGGATTTACCGTATCCGTTTGATGGATAATATAATTATTGATTCCGTCTTTGAAATAGGTGTTTTCAACTGCAGGAGCTCCGTAAAGCTTAGAAGTATTGGTTTCATTATCACAAAATACACTTTGTGCATTTGAATTTCTGGAATACAGCTTCTTTATCGAAATACTGTCGTGGGCAATATTGATACTTCCGTCATGAGAAGCATTAAGTTCTGCCTTATAGGTGTTGTATCCCCATTTCCAGTTATTTCTGAACCATGCTGTAGGTGCCACCACGATAGGTGCCTCATGCTGGCTTCGGTTACAGACTGTCACCCTGGCCAGAATATCATTGTGATCGGCTTTACAATATTCTATGAAAATATCAAAATATTCATCATTATCAAAAATCCCGGTGTCGAAAAGCTCATACTCAGGTTCCTTTTTGCTGCGTTTTCCATTTTCAGCAAGAATGTCATCATAAGGAAACTCATTGATCGGGTACTTGTACAGCATTTTCATATAGCTGTGGGTAGGCGTATTATCCAGGTAATAAAAGATTTCTTTGATGTCTTCCCCATGGTTTCCCTGAGGATTGCTCAGGCCAAAGAACCGTTCTTTTACCATTTTATCTTTCTTGTTCCAGAATGAAAAAGCAAAACATAAAAGCTGCTTTACATCGGAAATTCCGGCAATGCCTTCTTCACCCCAGCGGTAGGCATAGCTTTCGGCATTATTATGATTGGTGAAATTCCAGGCATTCCCGTTCGGGCTATAATCTTCACGTACATTTCCCCACTGCCGGTTGCTTACATAAGGTCCCCAGTTTTTCCATTTGGTATCTTGTAATCTATCTTTTTCGGCGGTCATATGGCATCATTTTTCAATACGAAGTTAGTTTTTTTGAGAAGTAATTCCAATTTTTTTCATCTGAACAATTATTAATATGGTCTTGGAATACTTGTATTTAAGGGCTTTTTTAAATATTAAAATAATTTTTTTTTGAAATTAAAAGAAAAGAACTACCTTTGCACCATTCGTTCATTCAAATATTGAAAATGTTATCAAGAAAGGTTGAGGGATTAGACCCTATGAAACCTTAGCAACCCTTTGCGCAAGCAAAGAAGGTGCTACGTTCTACCAAATAATTTTGGACAGATAACTCACTGAAGTTCTTTTTCAGCCATTTCCTGTGGCATTTTCAATTGTATTAAAATTTAATAGAATTGAAAACAGAACTAAACTATATTAATCTTACGTATCAAACTCATTCCCAAAAGGAATACCATATCCCGTTGAGCTATCAGCTCTTTGGGAAAGATCTGTTTACAGCCCCTGTTATCTTAATCAACCATGCTCTCACCGGAAACTCAAATGTATCCGGAGAAAAAGGCTGGTGGAAACAGCTGGTAGGGAAAAATCAGATTGTTGATACCGATCAGTATACCGTTCTGTGCTTCAATATACCAGGAAACGGATATGACGATTTTTTAATTGAAGATTATGAAGACTTTACTCCTTCAGATATCGCTGCGATATTTCTGAAAGGGCTTGAAGTTTTACAGATCAAAAATTTATATGCCATTATAGGAGGCTCTCTGGGAGGAGGTATTGCCTGGGAAATGCTTGCCCAGCAGCCGGATCTTGCTGAGATTTTTATTCCTATTGCCTGCGATTACAGAACGCACGACTGGCTTCATGCACAGTGTCTGGTTCAGAAATTTTTATTAAATGATAAGGAAGAACCATTACAGAAAGCAAGAATTCATGCCATGTTGTGCTACAGAACACCGCAGTCGCTCAATGACAGATTTCAAAACCAATATAACCAGGACAAACAACGCCTGGAATCAGAAGACTGGCTGGTTTATCATGGTAATGCGCTAAACGAAAGATTTAGTTTGAAAGCGTACAAACTGATGAATCATCTCTTAATGAATATAAATGCTGCTGATACAGCACTGGAGAACATTCAGGCACGAATGCACATGATCTCCGTAGATACAGACTTATTCTTCCCGGCTTCTGAAATCCGAATGTGTTTTGAAAACTTAAAAGAGAAAAATAAGGATGTTTCTTATCACGAGATCCAATCTATACACGGGCATGATGCCTTCCTAATGGAATATCAACAATTAAATAATATCATTAAAAACATTTTATAGAAGTAATGAAAAATGCTAACGAAATAAAATTTTTGAAGAACAGATCAATCGTCAAATTTGAAGGAGAAGATTTCCTGGGAGAAATCGGGATTGACGGACGAATTTTTAAAGCGCTTACTTTGGCGCGTATCAGTGTAGGAGTAATCTCTCAGCAGGCCATAGAAAACGGAATTTCTATTCTGGTTCATGAAAATGATGCAGAAAAAGCAGTTGCCTGTCTTATTGATGAATTTGAGGCAGAAAGAAAATCAGGAAAAGTTTCTCAGATTTATAGTATCAATAATGTTTCTGTGATTGGTTTTGTTGCAGAAGATTTCAATAAAGTTTTTGCTGAGCTGGCAAGAAATAATGTTTTCCCGTTACTTTTAAATCAGGTGGCAGGAGAAAACAGAGTCAATATCGTAGTGACCTCTTCGCAGGATGAAAAAACAAGAAATATCATAGAATCTGAAATTTTCAAAAAGCCA
The DNA here is from genome assembly GCF_003182335.1 of Chryseobacterium sp. AG844. NCBI lineage: Bacteria > Pseudomonadati > Bacteroidota > Flavobacteriia > Flavobacteriales > Weeksellaceae > Chryseobacterium > Chryseobacterium sp. AG844. Next base: position 382,738 of record NZ_QGTV01000002.1, read on the forward strand.
AAGACCGTTCATCTGGCCATTATTGGTCACGGAAACGTAGGAAAAACCTTGATAGAACAGGTACTTGAATCTGCAGAAGAAATTAAAAAACGTAAAAAAATAGACCTTAAAGTAGTTGCGGTAGCCAATTCAAAGAAAATTGCCTTCAACAAAAAAGGGTTTGATGCCAATTGGGGAGATGAGGTTTTAACAGCTGAAAGACCGTCAAATGTTGAAGAACTGATTAATTTCTCCAACGAAAATCAACTGGAAAATCTGATCGTTGTGGATAACACAGCAAGCAAAGATTTTGTTAAAAACTATCATGCCCTGGCAGAAAACGGTTTCGATCTGGTTTCTTCCAACAAGATTTTCAATACCCTTCCGATAGAAGAATACAGAAAACTAAGATATACGTTGAATAAAAATAACAGACGTTACTTGTATGAAACCAATGTTGGGGCTGGATTACCTTTAATTGATACCATCAAATTACTGCACCTTTCAGGAGAAAATATCACAAGAATCAAAGGCGTATTCTCAGGAACATTGAGCTATGTGTTCAATAATTTTTCTTTGAGAGACGATAAATTTTCAACCATCATCAACGAAGCCTTGGAAAAAGGATACACCGAACCGGATCCGAGAGAAGACTTATCAGGAAATGATGTTGCAAGAAAACTATTGATCCTGGCGAGAGAATTAGACTTAATCAACGAGTTCGGAGATATCAATATTCAAAATCTTGTTCCGGAAAGTCTGCTTGAAGTTTCAAAATCAGAATTCCTTTCAAGACTGGAAGAACTGGACGAAGAATATCAGAAAATAAAAGAAAATCAGGAACCGGGACATGTATTGAGATATGTAGGTGATCTGCACGGAGATTTACAGAAAGATAAAGGTGAACTGGATGTAAAACTGGTTTCTGTTCCTGCAACTTCAGCATTGGGACAACTGAAAGGTTCAGACTCCATCTTTGAAATTTATACAGAAAGCTATGGTGAAAATCCAATCGTGATTATGGGAGCCGGAGCCGGAGCAAAGGTAACCGCAAGAGGAGTATTCGGAGATATTTTAAGAGTAAGTGAAACAAAATAATATTTAATATAACAGTTTGTCATTCTGAACATAGTGAAGAATCTCATTGATACACTGTTAAATTGACAAATTAAAACTATATGGAAAATTTTGAAACATCAGCAATAAGAACCCAGACGGAAAGAACTCAGTTTGATGAGCATTCTACGCCGCTCTATCTTACCTCCAGTTTTATATTTCAGGATGCGGAGGATATGAGAGCAAGCTTTGCAGAAGAAAAACCTAAAAATTTATACAGCCGTTTTTCCAATCCTAATGTAACAGAATTTACAGATAAGATCGCTAAAATGGAAGGTGCAGAAGCAGGATATGCTTTTGCAACAGGAATGGCAGCCATCTATTCAACATTTGCAGCTTTGTTAAATGCTGGGGATCATATTGTAAGCTGCCAGTCAGTATTCGGGTCTACCCACACTTTGTTTACCAAATATTTCCCGAAATGGAATATTGAAACCTCTTATTTCAAAGCAGAAGATGCAGCGAATGTGGAGCAATACATCAAACCTAATACAAAGATCTTATACCTTGAAACTCCTACCAATCCCGCTATTGAAATTCTTGATCTAGAGTTTTTCGGTCAGATCGCCAAAAAGCATAATCTTATATTTATTGTAGATAATTGTTTTGCAACACCTTATCTTCAGCAGCCCATCAAATATGGTGCAGATATTGTGGTACACTCAGCAACGAAACTGATTGACGGACAAGGAAGAGTTTTAGGAGGAATCGCAGTAGGAAAAGAAGACCTGATCAGAGAAATTTATCTTTTCGCAAGAAATACAGGGCCTGCATTGTCTCCTTTCAACGCCTGGGTATTATCAAAAAGTCTGGAAACATTGGCTATCCGTGTAGAAAAGCATTGTGAGAATGCCTTGAAGGTAGCGGAGTTTTTAGAAAGCCATCCTAATGTAGAATTGGTAAAATATCCATTCCTGAAATCCCATCCAAGCTATGAAGTAGCCAGAAAGCAGATGAAGCTCGGGGGAAATATCGTAGCCTTTGAAATAAAAGGAGGAATAGAAGGAGGAAGAAACTTTTTAGATAAGATACAAATGTGTTCATTGTCCGCCAACTTAGGTGATACAAGAACGATCGTTACGCATCCGGCTTCTACAACGCACTCCAAACTGTCAGACGAAGAAAGAAATGAAGTAGGTATTACTGCAGGACTGGTACGTTGTTCAGTAGGATTGGAAAATGTGGATGATATCATTGCAGATTTAAAACAAGCTTTGGATTAATCCAAATAGCAACTGGTTTTTAGCCAAAAAAGATAAAAATGAAAAATTCAGAACAATTATATAAAGCTTTATCCGAAAGAATTTTAATTCTTGACGGAGCGATGGGTACCATGCTTCAGAGATACAAATTCGAAGAAGAAGATTACCGTGGGGAGCGCTTCAAAGACTGGGAACATCCGGTAAAAGGAAACAATGACCTGCTTTCTCTGACACAGCCTCAGGCGATTGAAGAAGTTCACAAGAAATATCTGGAAGCCGGAGCAGACATCATTGAAACCAATACGTTCTCAGGAACTACGATTGCCATGGCAGATTATCATATGGAAGATCTGGTATACGACCTGAACTATGAGTCAGCAAAAATTGCCAGAAAAGCCTGTGACGAGTACACCGCAAAAAATCCGGACAAACCGAGATTTGTAGCAGGATCTATCGGACCTACAAACAGAACAGCAAGTTTAAGCCCTGATGTGAATGACCCGGGATACAGAGCCATCACCTTTGAAGAATTGAGAGTAGCATACAAACAGCAATGTGAAGCTTTGCTGGATGGAGGTTCAGATATTTTTCTGGTAGAAACCATCTTTGATACCTTGAATGCGAAAGCAGCTTTATTTGCGATTGATGAACTGCAGGATGAAAGAGGAATTAAGATTCCGATTATGGTTTCAGGAACTATTACAGATGCTTCAGGAAGAACATTGAGCGGACAGACCGCAGAAGCTTTTCTGATCTCAGTTTCCCACCTGAATTTACTAAGCGTAGGTTTCAACTGTGCATTGGGAGCAGATCAGCTGACTCCTTATCTTGAAACACTGGCTCATAATTCAGAATTCTATGTTTCAGCATACCCGAATGCCGGTTTACCAAATGCTTTCGGAAAATATGACGAAACTCCTGAGGACATGGCAAGACAGATTAAAGAATATGTAGAGAAAGGATTAATCAATATTATTGGAGGATGCTGCGGAACTACCCCTGAGCATATCAGGGCGATTGCAGATCTGGTGAAAGATTATCCGCCTAGAGAATTGAAAGAATTTGTCTGATTTGATAGATTTTTTTAATTAAAATCAAGAATGAAGGCTCGGTTATAAATATTATCTTTAAATAAACCACAAAATTTAATGTAATGGAAAAGCCGATTTACTTAAAAGATTCAGAAGATGTTAAGCTTTTTAATGAGTTGAGGAAGAAAGTAAACCAAAGGGTGGAAGGGATTTCTGAAAACAGAGATATCTACATTCAGATCAAAGCAGTCATCCTGCCATTGGTCTATATTGGTTTATATTTTCTCGCTGTTCTTAATGCCGAAAAGCATTGGATCTATATTCTGAGTTTTGTTTTAATGGGAATTTCTCTGGTTTTGATTTATTTAAACTTAATCCACGAAGCGGCCCATAATAACATTTATAAGAGTAAAAGACTCAATGGGCTGATTCTTCACATTTTTGATTTTATAGGAGCCAACTCCTATATCTGGAAAAAAAGACATATCGCAAGCCATCACGCCTATCCGAACGTAGATGGATGGGATACGGATATCGAGCAGAGCGGACTGCTTTTAATTGTACCGTGGATTAAAGCGAAAGGAGTACAGAAGTATCAGGACAAGTTTTTCTTTTTAGTCTATCCGTTGTATTTGTTCAACTGGATGTTTATAAGAGACTTCAGAGACTTTTTTGATAAAGAAAGGGTGATTTTAAAAACCCAGGGAAAGATACCCACCATTGAAAAAGTAAAAATGATAAGCTATAAGCTGTTCTATTTCTTTTATCAGATCGTTGTTCCTGTAGTGTTCTTTAAAGTATCAATAGGATTGGCTTTAGGAGCGTGGTTTTTACAGGTGATATCAGCAAGTATTTTTGCATTGTTTGTGTTACTGCCTTTGCATCCGCTTCCTGATAATGCCTTTCCAAAATTAAATAAAGAGAATGGTCTGCCGTTTAGCTGGCTTCGCCACCAGCTGGAAGTAACCAATGATCTCAAAGAAAATAACTGGTTTGTAAGAAATGTGTTGGGAAATTTCAATTTTCACGTTGCTCACCATCTGTTTCCCAATTACAGTTATATGTATTATAATGAAATTACAGAGGAGATTGAAGAATTTGCTAAAGAACATGGTTTAGCATACAAAAGATTTCCGCTGATTACAGCTTTAAGTAAGCATAGGGATTTATTGAAGCAGAATGCCAATAATGCCTACTATATTTTAGAAGAATAAAATGAAGTATTTAAGATTATCAGGCCTCGAGCCTCTTATCATAACCCCGGAAAGTAATTTCATCAACGTTGGTGAAAGAACAAATGTTGCCGGATCCAAAAAGTTTTTAAGACTGATTAAAGAGGAGAAATTCTCAGAAGCCTTAGATATTGCCCGCCATCAGGTAGAAGGAGGTGCCCAGATTCTGGATGTTAACTTTGATGATGGTTTGATTGATGGAAAAGCATCGATGATCAAATTCCTGAACTTAATTGCCTCTGAACCGGATATTGCAAGAATCCCGATTATGGTAGATTCTTCCAAATGGGAGATCCTTGAAGCAGGTCTTCAGGTAGCTCAGGGAAAATGTGTCGTGAATTCCATTAGCTTAAAAGAAGGCGAGGAAGAATTTATCAAACATGCCAAGGCCATCAAAAGGTATGGTGCAGCTGTCATTGTAATGGCATTTGATGAGGTAGGACAGGCAGACAGTTTTGAACGAAGAATTGAAATTTCAAAACGTTCCTATGATATTTTGGTGAACCAGATTGGCTTCCCCGCAGAAGATATCATTTTTGACTTAAATATCTTTCCGGTAGCAACTGGAATGGATGAGCACAGAAGAAATGCCATCGATTTTATTGAAGCGACACGCTGGGTAAGACAAAATCTTCCTTACGCATCCGTGAGTGGAGGCGTGAGTAATGTTTCTTTCTCCTTCCGTGGAAATGATACGGTGAGAGAAGCCATGCACTCTGTATTCCTGTACCATGCGATTCAGGCAGGAATGAACATTGGTATTGTAAATCCGGCTATGCTGGAGGTTTATGATGAAATCAATAAAGAATTGCTGGAGCTGGTAGAAGATGTCATCCTGGATAAAAGAGAAGATGCTACCGAAAGGCTTTTAGATTACTCTGAGAAACATAAATCGGTAAAAAAGGAAAAGACTGAAGACTTAGAGTGGAGAAATAATCCTCTACAGGAAAGGATTACCCATGCTTTGGTAAAAGGAATCGACCGTTTTATTGAAGAAGATGTAGAAGAAGCAAGGCTATTGGCCGAAAGACCCCTTCACGTCATCGAAGTGAACCTGATGACAGGTATGGGAGTGGTTGGAGATTTATTCGGAAGTGGAAAAATGTTCCTTCCACAGGTAGTAAAATCCGCAAGGGTAATGAAAAAGGCAGTAGCTTATTTACAGCCTTTCATTGAAGCAGAAAAAGACGGAACAAAACCTGCCAACGGAAAAATATTAATGGCAACCGTAAAAGGGGACGTTCATGATATCGGCAAAAACATTGTGAGTGTTGTTTTAGGTTGTAACAACTATGAAATTGTTGACCTTGGAGTAATGGTTCCCGCCGAAAAGATTATTCAGACTGCCATTGAAGAAAAAGTAGATGTTATTGGGCTAAGCGGACTGATTACCCCAAGTTTGGATGAAATGGTGTACATCGCTTCAGAATTAGAAAGACAAAATTTGGATTTCCCTCTATTAATCGGCGGTGCTACAACGTCAAAAGCACATACGGCCGTGAAAATCGATTTGAAATATAAAAATGCTGTCGTTCATGTGAATGATGCTTCAAGAGCGGTAAACGTTGTAAGCTCATTGCTGGGTGACAGAAATAAAGAATATGTTTCGGATTTAAAGAATGACTACTCTGATTTCAGAAAAAAATTTCTGAACAGACAGGTGGATAAAGATTATGTTTCAATCAAAGAAGCAAGGGAAAATCACTTTAAAATTGACTGGGAAAATGAAGAAATTTTCACACCGAATAATCTCGGAATAAAAGTAATTGAAAATCAGGATCTGAGAGAGCTTCTTCCTTTTATCGACTGGTCTCCGTTTTTCAGAAGCTGGGATCTCCACGGAAAATACCCGAATATTCTGGAAGATGAGGTGGTAGGAGCTCAAGCAAAAGAACTATTCAAAGATGCTCAGGTTATTTTGAATAGAATTCTGGATGAGAAACTGTTAACCGCAAAAGCCATCTTCGGAATCTTTAAAGCCAATTCCAATGAATCTGATGATATTTTGATTTTTGATGGAAATAATAATGAGCAGGCAAAATTTTTAACTCTAAGACAGCAGGCTCAGAGATCAAAAGGCAAAGATTATCTGGCGCTAAGTGATTTCATTGCTCCACAAAGTTCAGGAAAAACCGATTATGTGGGAGCATTCTGCGTAACCACCGGATTTGGTACCGATGAACTGTCTGCGGAATACGAAAAAGCCAATGATGATTACAATTCTATCATGGTCAAAGCTTTGGCAGACCGTTTTGCAGAAGCTTATGCCGAATTCTTACATAAAAAAGTCAGAACGGAATACTGGGGATACGCCAATCAGGAAAACTTAAGCAACGAAGAGCTTATTGCCGAAAAATATAAAGGAATCCGTCCGGCTCCGGGATATCCGGCTTGCCCGGACCATCTGGAAAAGAAAACCATCTGGGACCTTTTAAAAGTAGAAGAGAATACTGGGGTTTTCCTTACAGAAAGCCTTGCCATGTTCCCAACAGCATCTGTTTCCGGATATTATTTCGGAAGCCCGCATGCCAAATATTTCGGATTAGGTAAAATTACAGAAGACCAGCTTGAAGATTATGCAGCAAGAAGAGGTTGTAGCATCCAGGAAGCGAAAAAATGGTTGTCACCCAATTTAGCAGATTAACATTAACATGAAGATAACAGAACACATTAAAAACGCAAATGGAAAAACTTTATTCTCCTTAGAAGTTGTTCCACCACAAAAGGGAATAGGTATTGAAGATCTTTATACGAACATAGATCCGTTGATGGAGTTCAAACCTCCTTTCATTGATGTTACCACATCCAGAGAAGAATACATCTATCTGGACAAAGGAAACGGGCTGATGGAACGCCGTATTACAAGGATGCGCCCCGGAACCTTGGGTATTTGTGCAGCCATCCAGCATAAATATAATGTTGATACAGTGCCACACCTTCTTTGCGGAGGTTTTACAAAAGAAGAAACAGAATATCTGCTGGTAGATTGTATGTACCTTGGAATAGATAATGTAATGGCCTTAAGAGGTGACGCCATGAAAGGGCATCAATATTTTGAACCTACTCAGGGAGGGCACGCCAGTGCAATGGATCTTGTCAATCAGATTAATGATCTGGGAAGAGGAAAATATCTTCATAACGAAGAACAGGTTTGTGATGAACTGAACAAATTCTGCATCGGTGTTGCTGGATATCCCGAAAAACATATGGAAGCGCCCTCCATGAATTATGATCTGAAGTGGCTGAAACAAAAAGTAGATGCCGGAGCAGATTACATCGTTACCCAAATGTTTTTTGACAATAAAAAGTATATTGAATTCGTTCAGAAAGCAAGAGAAATGGGAATAACGGTTCCAATTATTCCGGGAATCAAACCTATTGCAACAAAGAAACACTTGAAAATCCTGCCACAGGTATTCAAAATAGATCTTCCTGAAGAACTGATCAATGAGGTGGAAAATGCAAAAAATAATGAAGCGGTAAAACAGATCGGAATAGAATGGTCTATTGCTCAGTGTAAAGAACTTCTGGACTTTGGAGTTCCCGTTCTCCACTTTTACTCAATGGGGAAAAGTGATAACATCAAAAAAGTAGCCGGTGAGCTATTCTAATAAAAGTACCAAAATGAAGGAACCCCTGTAAATTTCACAGGGGTTTATTTTTTTATTGATTTAAGAACTTAACCAGTTTGATGAGGTCTTCTTCTTTGTTGATTTTAATATTATTAGATTTTACAAAGTTTTCAATCTCATCCTTTTTTGCAGGGAAGGCCTCTGTGATATCTTTTATTTTCTTCGGTTTTTTAATATATCCTGATTCTGTTTTGATATAGTAAACAGGGTCTAATGTTTTAAAAAAAGCCGCTTTATCAGTTGCATATGAATTGGCTGCAGGGATGGCATCTTGAAATTTAACCTTTATTTTTTTGAAAAGCGGGATTTTACCATTAACTAATTCAAAAAAATAACCACTCAGATCATCATCAGTTTTTAATAATACCATTGTGCTTTTTGGCGATGAAATTTCAATTTTGGAAAACTGTTCTTCTTTAGGCAGGACCAAAGGTTTACCTTCTTTCTGAAATTCTACTTCATCCTTGTAGCTATTGTATCTTACAGGTACTTTTTCAAAGTTTTCACCTACTTTAGCAAGATGAAACTCTGAATTGTAATAAGGAGAACCTGCTATTTCATCATACTTTAATGCTCTCCCATAGTTTTCTGATCGTACTCCGAATACTGCGTGATCTCCTCCGAGGCTGTTTACAGATATTGTACTTGAGTAGCCGGATGAGTAGTTATCAGGAGTAAAATCCTGTGCAAATACAATGCATGAAGTAACCAGTAAGGCGCTTATAATTACTTTTCTCATTTTGTTAGTTTTATTAAAGTTTTCAAAAGTTATTTTCAAAAATACGATTATTATTCTTAAAATGATGAAATTTTGTTAAAGTATTTAGCTATAGTATTGTGTGTCTCTCAAACTCCTTATTTCTGTCAAACAAATACCGGTAAGTAGCAAGTCTACGTGTTACTGTAGTATCAAGAGTTTCTGCAATCTTAATCATTTTAGGGTTAAAATCACCAATCCACTGAAGTTCCGTAATGGTAAAATCCGTATGTTTTCTTAAATGCTGAGTTCCTTCCCAGATCATATATCCGTCAATACCTTTCTTCTGCCATTCGGGGACAACACCAAAAACAAGCCCCACCATTTTTTCATTCTTTTTAAAACGTTTTAAAAACAAAAATTTAAGCTTTTGAAAAATCCCGAATTTCCCGTTCAAATATTTAAACCACTGGTTGAGATCAGGAATATTGATCCACATCGCAATCGGTTTTTCGTTTTCGTATACAAACCAGGAAATATGCTCATTGATGATAGGTTTCATGGTATTGAACATCTTCAGAACTTTTGCTTCTTCAAGATGCTTTCCTTCTCCATGAGATGCCCATGCTTTATTATAAATCTCTGTAAAATCCTTTGCAAACTTCGGCAGATTATTCTTTTTCATAGGTTGTGCTGAGATCGCAGGGTTTCTTCTGTTCTTTTCATGCGCAATGGTAAAGATCCTCGACACTTCCGCAAAAACAGGTCTGGTAAAACATAGCTGCTCAAAATAAATCTGAAAACCATAATTTTCAAAAAGATCTTTGTAATAAGGGAAATTGTAGTTCATTCCAAATAAAGGCTCAATAAAACCTTCAATTAGAAGCCCCCAGAATTTATCCCGTTCTCCAAAATTGATAGGTCCGTCCATTGCTTCCATTCCTTTTTTTTGAAGCCAGTTTTTACAATGGTCAAAAATAAAATTGGCAGTTTCCTGATCATTAATACAGTCGAAAAAGCCAATTCCTCCCGTAGGCTGCTTCTGTTCATAACAGCCGTTCACAAAAACAGCTACTTTCCCAACGGTGTTACCATTTCTTTTAAACAGAAACCTTTTACATTCTCCGTTTTTGAAGAATTTATTCTTGGCAGGATCAAAAATCTCCTCAATATGTTTATCTAAAGGGCGGATATAATTTTTGTCGTGTTCATAAAGACGGGCCGGGAATTCCAGAAATTCCTTTTTATGGAGTTGGTTTTGTACTTCTTCGACAATAATCATAGGCATTTTAATCTGAGCTGGTTATAAAAGATAATGTTTTTCACCCTAATTGAATATAGATGAACAGATATTATCCGTATTTTTGCTGCAAATTAAATAAAAATGGTTGATTTTACTGATAACGACGATGATATTTTCACTGGAAAAGAACATACGCCTATAAGGGAAGATGCTTTTGATAAATCGCCACAGGAAAAAATTGAAAAAATTACTGAGCTTTTTGGTGAGATTATGGAAACGTTGGGATTGGATATGACAGATGATTCTCTGAAGGATTCTCCAAGACGTGTTGCCAAAATGTATGTGAACGAGATTTTCGGAGGACTTCTTCCTGAAAATAAACCAGGAATCTCCACTTTCTCCAACAAATACAAATACCGCCAGATGCTGGTGGAAAAAGATATCACGGTATACTCTTTCTGCGAGCATCACTTTTTACCAATTATAGGTAGAGCACATGTTGCTTATATTTCCAATGGAGAAGTAATCGGTCTTTCAAAAATTAACAGAATTGTTGATTATTATGCGAAAAGACCACAGGTTCAGGAAAGACTTACCATGCAGATTGTAGATGCTTTGAAAGAAGCTTTGGGAACTAAAGATGTGGCGTGTATCATTGATGCAAAACACCTTTGTGTCAACTGCAGAGGAATAAAAGATACAGCAAGCTCCACAATTACTGCGGAACTCAGTGGTATTTTCAGAACAAACCCTATCACAAGACAGGAATTCTTACATTACGTAGGAAGTCATGCAAAACTGGATTAATAAACAATGAACTACCAGATCCTTAAAAATATTATTGATACACAGCTTCAGAGATTCCAAAATATCACTGAAGAAGAATGGATATATAAAAATTCCTCGGAAAAATGGTCCAAAAAAGAAATTATTGGCCATCTTTGTGACAGCGCTTTTACAAATATCCGTAGATTTGTTGTGACACAATATAAAGAGAACGAAAATATTGTATATGATCAGAATTTTTGGGTAAAAGCTCAGAACTATCAGAATGTTCCTACTTCAGATCTTATTGACCTGTGGAAATCTTTGAACTATCAGATTGTTCATATCGTAGAAAATATCCCGGACGAAGCATTACAGAGAACCTGTGATACGACCAAAACAGAACCACGGGTCTATACATTGGAGTTTATTATCGATGATTATGTAGATCATCTGCAGCATCATTTAAAAGCGATTTAATTATGATAAAATTTAAAAAAGTTTCAGATAAGATTTTTATCACGACAATTATTTGTTGTGACAAAAATATTTTTTAACTCAATTTTGAATCTTAAAATCATTAAATCTTTAACTTAAAAATAGATGCAATTAAAATTATATAACTCCCTTACAGCGGAAAAAGAAATATTCAAACCTATCTTGGAAGGAAATGTCGGAATGTATGTCTGCGGACCTACCGTGTACAGCAATGTACATTTGGGAAATGTAAGAACTTTCCTTTCTTTCGATTTTATCTACCGTACCCTGATGCATTTGGGATACAAAGTAAGATATGTAAGAAATATTACCGACGCAGGACACCTTACCGATGATGGAAATGTAGATAACGACAGATTCGTAAAACAAACCAGACTTGAAAAACTGGAGCCTATGGAAATTGTACAGAAATATACCGTAGATTTCCACAAAGTACTGGATATGTTCAATCTGCTGCCACCCAATATCGAACCTACCGCTACAGGACATATTGTAGAACAGATCGAATTAACTCAAAAGCTGATTGAAAGAGGTTTTGCCTACGAAAGCAACGGTTCAGTATACTTTGACGTTTTGGAATACAATAAAAGAGGATTGAATTACGGTGAACTTTCAAAACGAAATATAGAAGAACTTTTTGCCAATACCAGAGACCTGGACGGCCAGGGAGAAAAGAAAAACCCACAGGATTTTGCATTGTGGAAAAAAGCATCCCCAGCCCACATCATGAGATGGAACTCCCCTTGGGGAGAAGGTTTTCCGGGATGGCACCTTGAATGTACTGCAATGAGTACAAAATATCTTGGCGAAACATTCGATATCCATGGAGGAGGAATGGATCTTAAATTTCCCCACCACGAATGCGAAATTGCACAAGGCAAAGCCTGCAACGATGCCGCACCGGTGAATTACTGGATGCACGCCAATATGCTGACGATGAATTCTCAGCGTATGAGCAAATCTACAGGAAACTATATCCTGCCCATGCAGCTGGTGACAGGAGATAACGACTTCTTTGAAAAGCCGTTCCACCCTTCAATTGTACGCTTCTGTTTCCTGCAGGCGCACTACCGAAGCGTTCTGGATATTTCAAACGATGCCATGATAGCGAGCGAAAAAGGATTTATCAGATTAATGGAAGCTGTGAAAGTATTGGCTTCTATTACCCCTGATGATTCAAAACAATCCGGTTTCAGCCTGAAAGAATGGAAAAATAAAGCCTATGAAGCATTAACAGATGACTTTAATTCGCCAATACTGATTGCCCACCTGTTTGAAGCGGTGAAATATATCTTTGCGCTGAAAGATGGCAAAGAAACAATTGCAACAGAAGATCTTGAAGACTTAAAATCAACACTGAATGCATTCATCTTCGACGTTCTGGGATTACAGACCATAGAAGAAAATAACAATGAAAAACTTGATCAGACCTTAAAAGTTTTGATCGAATTGAGAAACCAGGCAAGAAAATCCAAAAACTTCGAACTTTCAGACCAGATCAGAGATAAACTGCTTGCAGAAGGGATCGAATTAAAAGACGGAAGAGACGGAACATCATACGTTCTGAACTAGAAATATAACTTCGTTTTATCCCCATTCCGTAGGAGTCCCACATATTTAGGATTCTTACGGAATGTTTTTTGTCCCTTTTAGAGAATATATCCCTATTTCAGCTTATGTCTCTTTGTGCTTCACTTCCCCTCTCTAAACTCTCTTACCCACTCACCCTCCAACCTTCCAACTCTCGAACTTTTTTCAGGAGCTATTTCCTGCTATCCATTCCTACTCCTCGCGCCGAGGCTTTCCCACGCTGTCACCCTGAGCGAAGCCGAAGGGTCCCCCACACCTAAACCCACCCACCCTTCGAAGCAAGCTGCGGGGTAACCATTTCTATCAGGGCTAGGGTAGGGGGTCGTTAATGATAAGTGGTGAATGATGAATGATGAGGTTCTGGTTATTGAGTTTCGAGGTTCGGGTTTTTAGGTAGAAAGGGAACATTGGTATTGAATTTTCAGATTGCTGATTTCTATGGAAACTGGTTATTGAGTATCAATCCCTATTCCCCTTGTATCATTCCGCAGGAATCCCGACTTCTTTACAAGAGCCTTAAAGGAAGTAAAATGACAGTATAATGTCTAAGGCCTTTTAGCCGTTAGTATTAGCCATGTCATGCTGAGCTGAGTCGAAGCATTGTAATTAATTACGGGTATAGGAGTTAAATCTTATACTCTTTAGTCTAGTTGAAGGAAGTCAGCTCTCTAGCCTAGTCTCTCTATTATATAATATATACTTTATTTGATCATAGCCACCCCAAACCCCGCATCCCGCATCCCGAATCATCCCTCTCTCCCCTCAAACCCTCAAACTCTCCCACACTCCCACCCCGATTCTCCAAACAAATGTTTAAAATTTTTCCCCCTGCTACCCAGTTCTTTAGGAATAAATATCACTGTAATGTAAAATTTATGTTAAATAAACTTGTTTTGCGTTGTGGAAAGTTACTATCTTTGCCCCACTGAAAACGAGAGTAGAACAGTAGCGCAGAAGCGCCTTAAGCTAGGCATAAACGATATTACTTCAAAAAAGAAACGGACGAAAAAAACTTTAAAACTTTTTTAAAAAAAGTTGCCAGTTAAAAAAGAGTTTGTATCTTTGCAGTCCCAATTAGAGGGAGCGCAGGAGTATAGATTGAGGTTTTAGGAAGGGTTAAGGTTACTTAAAAAACTTTAAAATTTTCTTCAAAAACATTTGGTCATTAAAAAATAAAGTTTTACTTTTGCACTCGCAAATACGGA